>NZ_JACZDU010000010.1:0-69943 GCF_015903895.1 Fictibacillus sp. 5RED26
GTCGGCTTCTCTTTTTTAGTTTCTTCTTAATTTAGCAAGCAGATGTAAAATTTCAAAGTACAGCCAGATTAACGTAACCATAAGTCCGAAGGCACCGTACCATTCCATGTATTTAGGCGCCCCACGATCTGCTCCATATTCAATAAAATCAAAATCCAAAACTAAATTAAGTGCAGCAATCACTACGATAAATAGGGAAATTCCAATCCCAATCGGACCTGTGCTGTGTAGATAAGGTACGCTCATTCCGAAAAAACCTAAGATAAAGCTTGTAAGATAAACAAGCATGATTCCCATAGTCGCTGAGAAAACAATCAATCGGAAATTGTGAGTCACTTTTATGATCCTAAACATATATGCGAGCAGTAAGGCGAACAACGTTCCAAATGTTAAAGCAACAGCTTGCAATGTAATGCCATTGAATTGAGCCTCGAAGTTTGCTGATATTCCCCCAACTGCTAGACCTTCCAGTGCAGCATATACCGGTGCAAGTAATGGTGCTGTTTTAGGTACAAATGCAACGATTAATGCCGTGACTAAGCCTCCGACCAAACCAATCACGATAAAATGACCGACGGGTTTACCTAAGTTGTATTGATACCAAGTAAATATTGCAGATGCCATTAAGATAAGCAGAAGAATAAACGTTTTGTTTACTGTTCCTGATAAAGTCATTTTCTTGCTAAAAGACGTCCCCCTGAACTTATCAAAAGTGGAGCCTTTTAATGCAGGATTCGCACTTCTCAAGTAAAATCCCTCCTTCTTTCCATACTTAAAAGTACGTGCAAGCAACATCAAAGTTTCATGCATTATAATAATTGGTTACATATCAATCATTATAAGGGTATTTCCTAATGAATAAAAAAGAATAAAAAAGAATTAGGGAATATTGACTATTTTAGACAAAGACCGACAAAAATTTAACGATATGGAAGTATTATATAGTTGAAAGAAGGGAGGTGAATGTATGCGTATATCAAACCTCATTATGCAGGGGTTAATCGCGGGTGCCGTCCTTTTTATTCCTGCAGAGGCTTTTGCAGAGAAAGAAGATGTGGAGAAACGGAATCAAAATGCTGAGCGAAACAATCAGCAAATCGTACAGCAAGCCAAAGCGACAGATCGTGTTCCTGTGCAAGCAACTAAACCTGTAGGAACAGCGTTGAAAACAAATCCGTCTGAAAGTAAGGATAAAGCGGAGTTGAATAAACCTCAATCCAAGGATTCTGAAAAACGATCTGAAACAAAGCTGCCCAAGCAAGTTCCGTTTTCTAAACAGAAAAGTTCTCAACATGCAAACTACCGAAGCGGGGTAAAAAAATCAGATCCTAAACGACAAACTAAAGAACTTGTCCCGATGAAGCAGACTGAAAAACTGAATCAGGCAGAGCGTTCTGATTTAAAAAAGGCTGAATTATCAAGTGCTATACATAGAAAAACAGTGGTAAACAAATCCGCTTCAATAAAAGAATCGGTAAAGGTACTTAAAAAGAACTCTGCTCCATTAAAAGAGAATGTTAGTCAACCACCGATGGAAGAGGATTTTTCTCCTTTATCAAATAAGGAGTCTTCAAAAGTACCAACACATCTTGTTTCAAAGGTAATTCCTGCAACAACAGGACAAGGATCTTCCTCATCAACAAACCATACGGATGGTGGGGCCGGAACAACCTCATTTGCTAACTTTAAAGCTAGCTTAATGTTGCCGATTATCTTTGAAGATGGGGAAAAGGTTTCTGTGTATTTTGGCAGAATGGACCTCTTAAGAAGTCAATGGGTGAATGCACCGCCAGGAAGACCACCGGAAAGCGCTCTTTAATTTTTCAAGAAGATTGTGATGAAACCAACTATCTGAAAATTTAAGGAGCGAAATTAAAATGAAAAAAGTCAACCGTACATTTGTAAAATCTATCGTATTTGCTGGAACATTAACTCTTGCAGCTGTTGTAGGTACAGGTGCTGCTGAAGCAGCTGGTCACCAATCAGAAAAGGCTATCGCAGCTCAAAGTGCAAAAGGATCTCAAGGTAACGTACAAGCTAAGGATGAAAAGTTTGAAAAACCAGCTAAAGTTACTGTAAAGATTCAAAAGCCAGTAAAGGTTGAAAAGCCAGCCAAACCTGAGAAAGCTACTATTAAGCCAGAAAAAGCTGAAAAACCTGCAAAAGATAAGAGTCATTCTCAATCTACTGAACATGCAAGTGAAAATGCAAAGAAACACGCTGCTCCAAACTCAGCGGTTCATGCTGTACCGACTAGAACAGAAGAGCCAGTTGTAACAGAGCCTGTAACTGAAGAGCAAGCAGAAGTAGTGGTGCCTGTTGAGGAAGAAGTAATTGAAGTTGAAATCCCTGAAACAGATACTGAAGAAGGCAAAACAGAAGATACAGTGACTGAAGATGAGGATGCTACTCGCAAAGAGGATCTTGACGTTGATACTGACGAAAATGCAGTGAAAGAAGACGAAGAAGACTCTGAAGATCAAGCAGTTCAAGAGGAAAATGAAGATAACCCAGTCAAAGAAGAAGAGAAAACAGATGTTATTGCTGACGATGATGCAGTAAAAGAGGACGAAGATTCTAACGACGAAGATTCTGAAGATGCAGAAGAAGTAAAAGAAAACAAATCTCTTCAAAATAAAATCAACTCTAATGCATTCCAGCGTTCAAGTGAAAACGCAAAATTGCATGCTGCACCAAACGCTGCTGTACATGCTGATGCTGAAGTAACTGAAGAAGCGCCAGCAACTGAAGAGACTACGACTGAAGAGGAAGTAACTGAAGAAACTCCTGCAACTGAAGAAGTTGTTGAAGAAGAAACAGAAGTAAAAGAAAACAAATCTCTTCAAAATAAAATCAACTCTAATGCATTCCAGCGTTCAAGTGAAAATGCGAAATTACATGCTGCTCCAAACGCTGCTGTACATGCTGAAGCAACACAAGAAGTAACGGAAGAAGCACCAGCAGCTGAAGAGACTACGACTGAAGAAGAAGTTTCTGCTCTTTTGAACAAAATTCGTTCATTTGCAGCTGAGCAAGCTTCTGAAAATGCCAAGTTACATGCAGCTATTAACGCGGCAATTTTAGCAGTTGAAGATGTTTTAGAAGAAGATGCTTCAGAAGTTGTTGAAGTACCTGCAACTGAAGAAGAAACAATTGAAATCATAGTAGAAACTGAAACAAAATAGTAAAAATGAAGTCAGGGGTACGCGGTCCCTGGCTTTTTTGTACTGAAATATTTTTTTATAAGTCCTCGGAAAAATTTATAAGTCTCCAAACTTTTTTATACGTCCTCAAAAAAATTTATAAGTCTTGGTTAGGTATTTATAAGTCTTCAGCTTTTATACATCACGTCACCTTACAATGACTATATATTCCAACGTTTTCTTTTATACGTTCGGGGAAGTATATTCTTAAAGATGCAAGGAGGTGGGATAGTTGCTACAAAAAGGTGATGTTGCACCTGATTTTACGTTACCATCCACATTAAAAAAAGATATTTCATTGTCAGACTATAAAGGAAAGAAAAATGTCCTTGTGGCTTTTTATCCACTAGATTTCACACCTGGTTGAATTAAGGAAATTACCTCTTGGAAAGAGGATTATAAACGCTTTGAAGATGCAAATACAGAAGTGCTTGCGATCAGTGTTGATCACATATACTCACACAATGTCTTTGCGGCAGCTTTAGGAACCTTGCCTTACCCCCTTTTAGCCGATTGGCATAAAAAAGTAACACAGAAGTTCGGCGTTCTTAACGAAGAGAATGGAACTGCCATTCGATCATGTTTTGTTATCGATCAAGAAGGTATTGTTCAATTCAGCAACCATACGTTTGATGCGAATGAACCACTTCAGTATGAGGAAGTATTTAAAGCTTGTGAAACATGTGGAAAAGGAGATTAACTATGGACCAAGAAAGCAAGGATCATAAACCCATTGAAGATCCGACTGCTCATGCAGAACAAGAGATCAACGCTTATTTTTATGACGAGAAAAAACAAACCGATGGCCATCCCACTGATTATATGAATAGTGAGATGCCCGCTGTTAATATTGCTAAACCCGATGATGAAAAATAAGGCTGCTTTTTAGCAGCTTTTATTTTTGGGCTTTATTTAGCATATCTCTTGAAACCGGCAACATACAAGTAATGTTGTGGTACTATATAAGCAGAAGTATGCTGATATAGGAATAGGAAGGAACAGCTGAATGAATATATTTTTAACCGGAGCAACTGGTTTTTTAGGTGGTCGCTTAATTCAAAACTTGGCGCGTGAAGGTCATACACTTTATGTGTTAGCGCGAAACTTACAAAAAGCTGAGCAGCTTCTTCACAAGACAGCTGATTTGAACGGCGTTATTCATATCATACAAGGGGATATCACAGCTCCTCACTTAGGTATGACGAAGGAAGCGGAGCAAGAACTTTCAGATAAAATTGATGTGTTTTATCATATGGCTGCTCTTGTGAAATTTGACTTGGACCTTAAAGATGAACTTTTTCAAATAAATTATACAGGTACACAACATGCACTACATGCTGCAAAAAAAATGGGGGTTGAGCATTTTTATTATGTAAGCACAGCATATACTCTTGGCAAAGACGAATCTGCTAAAGAAGAATTGCACAGTTTGAACAATACATTCAACAATCCTTATGAAGAAAGTAAGTGTAAAGCTGAACATCTATGTATGGAGTTTACAGATCGTTTTAACGTAAGTATCTTAAGACCGGCGATCATTATTGGCGACTCTAAAACAGGAGAAGCAGATTCTAAGTTTACCTTGTATGGTTTACTCCGTAGCCTTGAAGTCTTTAAAAAGAGATTTCAAAGAAAAGGAATGGGTGATCGTGTATTCCACTTACTGTGTGAAGAAGGAAGTACGCAGAATCTTGTTCCTGTTGATTATGTAGCAGATATTTTATCTGGTGTTCTAAAAAAGGGAAGAGAAACAAAGATCTATCATATTACAAATAACAATCCGCCGCTTAGTGCAGATGTTTTTCAGGTTATGAGGGAAAAAGCGGGACTACAGCTGTTTAAGCTTGCTCCTTATGATTACGAGCCTTCTTTAAATGAAGAAGAAAAGCTTCTCAACAGCGTGATTGACGTTTATAAAAACTACTTGAACAGAAACATTACGTTTGATGACAGCAACACTCAACAAATGCTAGAAGAAATAGAAGCTGCACCCCTTCATATGGATATGCCTATGATCAAACGAATCATTGAAGGGTATCAGAATGCTTCTGTTCAAAAATAAAAATATGCATCTATTTACAATTTATGCATATCCTGCTATAGTGTATATGTAAAGTAACTAATTCTTAATGAAACCCAAGGAGGTATGTATCATGAGACAACTTAATGGAATGACTTCAGAGAGTGTAATTTATGTACAGCCTATTGGGACAATGAAGAACCGCTAGTAGTTTATTTGCGTGTAATTTCTTCGCTTAAATTTGTCATTTAACCATGGGCTGTACAACAGTGCCATGGTTTTTTATATGAAGAGGGGTATTTGTGTACCTTTCTTTCGTAAAGAACCTAAGTATAACTTTAGGTTCTTTTTCTATTTTATTTTGTAAAACGCTAAAGGATTGTTGCTTTTAACTCTTTACATCTTTGAAAGTTGATTGGAGTGGAAGATGCGAGACTCCTACGGGCTAGCCACTGCAACTAGACAGGTGAGACACTTAAATGTGAATCATTCGAATGTGGCTCACCGCCTGCCCCGTGGAAAGCGAGCAACCTGGAACGGAAATCAACACTTTCAAAAGCGACATAATTTGCGAAAAAAAGATATTAATAAAATGACAACATTTATTCGGAGGGTATTACATTGAATTTAAAATCACTAGGTTGGAATCAAACATTTGAAGAATCGTTTAAAACATATGAAAATCAAGATCTTGTTCCAGGAAGAATTAGTGTAGAACATAAAGGACTATATAGTGTTCTGACGGAGCATGGTGAATTACTAGGTGAGATCACAGGGAAGATTCGCTTTAATGCAACAGGGCGTCATGATTTTCCGGCTGTTGGAGATTGGGTCGCTGTTCAGGCTATTCCGCATGAAGGAAAAGCTTACGTTCACGGTATACTGCCCCGCAAGAGTAAGTTTTCTCGAAAAGCAGCAGGCTTAACAACAGATGAACAGATTGTCGCGACAAACGTAGATACAGTCTTTTTAGTGAATGCTTTAAATCAGGACTTCAACCTTCGTAGACTTGAACGCTATTTGTTAATGGCTTGGGAAAGCGGTGCGACTCCTGTTATCGTTTTAAGCAAGGCGGATCTTTGTGATGATGTTCAAAAGTTCTTAGATGAAGTGGAAACCATTGCGTTTGGTGTTCCTACATTTGCAGTTAGTGCAGAAACTGGTTCGGGTCTTGATGAACTTGCAGCATATATTACAGAGGGTGAAACCGTTGCTCTATTAGGTTCATCCGGTGTTGGGAAATCGACGCTTGCAAACAAACTTTTCGGCTCAGAGGTATTGAAAACAAACGTTATTCGTGAAGAAGATGGAAAAGGAAAACATACGACCACACATCGTGAACTGCTTGTTCTTGAAAGTGGTGGAATCTTAATCGATACTCCGGGAATGAGAGAGCTTCAATTGTGGGAAGGCGACAACAGTTTAAGCCAAAGCTTTCATGATGTTGAAGGATATGCGGAGCAATGCCGTTTTCGTGATTGTACCCATCAAAATGAACCAGGGTGCAAAGTGCAAGAAGCGATTGAAACAGGTGAGTTAAAAGAAGACCGCTATAACAGTTATGTAAAACTTCAACGTGAATTAGCGTACTTCGCTCGCAAAGAAGATCAGAAGTTAGCGAATGCCGAAAGAGCAAAGTGGAAAAAACTCGCTGGTGACCGTACGCGCGTTCATCGTAAATAATTGAAATAGAAGAGGAATGGTTTTATGGCCACTCCTCTCTTTTTTTGCCTATTGATACTGATAGATTAACTTTTAAAAAGGATTTTCATAGGGAAACATCAAAATAAGAAGATTGAGGAGGGATAAGATGGCACATGTATTTACGATACAAACGCATCAAAGAGATGAGATGTATGAGATTACGAGTACATTGGAGGCTTATCTAGAAGAGCAGCGTGTAAACGATGGTGTGATGTACATATATTGTCCGCATACGACAGCAGGAATAACAATTAACGAGAATGCAGATCCGGATGTTGTTCATGATATGCTTATGCGACTGGATGAGGTATATCCGTGGGAACACCCGAAGTATCGCCATGCTGAAGGCAACTCCGCTTCACATCTTAAAGCAAGTACTGTTGGTTCTTCGCAAGTTGTGTTTATTCAAAACGGCAAGCTTCTCTTAGGGACTTGGCAAGGGATTTACTTTTGTGAGTTTGATGGTCCACGGACACGAAAGTATCATGTGAAGATTTTGAACAAATAAATATATCCATAAAAGAAGGTTCACTGATATAACTAAGTATTTCAGTTAATGTGAAGAAAATTAAAATGAACAGTCCTATTTCAATTACAAAAAGCAATAGAGATAGCGATACAATTTACAGTTAATGTAGCACAAAAAAACGCTTGAAGATTTCTTCAAGCGTTTTTCATCCTGTTTTAATTCTGTCATTCAAGTAAAGCCCTTGTTAGTGAAAAGTCCTATTCATCGGCATCTTGTCTTTTTTTCCTTAGACTATAGATATAGACTATTGGAATAAAGCCGCAAATAAATAAAATTCCACCCATAATTACTCCATCAACTATATCAAAACCATCAGTAAGAGATACAAAAAATCCGACAACAGTTGAAATGAAAACAATCACAACCAATGAAATACTTAGACTCTTTTTGGGGTTAATTTTATTGCTTTCGTGGTCTGCACTAATACTCATTGATAAATAAGCGAAAATAGCTGTGGTTAATATAAATACAAGCCATAGGGGATTTTCTCTCATTCCATCTAACCCTTTTGTAACAAAGTCATATCCTAAAATTCCAAGAATACCAACTGTTTGAACAATATACGCAATGCGGATGTTTTTTAAATTCTGCAATACTAAACGTTCATCTGTTATTTTGTTCATTATTAATCACTCTTCCTTTCTATCCAAAATACTTCATCTAATGTTTTATTAACTGCATAGCAAATATCCAGACACAACTTTAATGTTGGATTATATTTTCCTTTTTCTATCAAGCTAATTGTTTGTCGAGTAACACCTATTCTTTCAGCTAACTGTTGTTGCGTTAAATCAACCTGTATACGAGCTATCTTAACTTTGTTTTCCAAATGATATAATCCCTCCTTATAAATAAATTGTAACATATATATTGCATTATTCAATATATATATTACATGTACACAGTGAAAGTCCTTTTTTAATTATTCTGCCTCGTCAGTTTTTGTGAAGAAACAGTAGAAATAGCAAAGTCTTGAATTTAAAGGATATAACAGTAAACCTTTTTTATTTCCTACTAAAGTTCTAGGTATCGAATGAAAAAGAAATATGTTGAATAATAGGGAAAACTTTTAAATTTAACATAAAAATTCTATTTTTCCAAAAATTTAGTTGTCTAATCCCTTTTCTTCATGTACTATTTTTTTTAAATAGTGGAAATTATCATAATATTCAAACAAGGGGGATTTTAGGTGGGGATTAAGAGAGGGTTAAAAGTATTAGCGGTTTCCGCATTATCACTAGGACTTTTGGCAGGTTGTAATTCTTCTGGTGGCTCAGAAGGAAGCAATGGAGGGGGAGGAAGCGGAAAAGTAATCAAGATTGCAACGCAAACTCCTTTGTCTGGCGGTAGTGCAACACTTGGGGAATCTATTAAGCTTGGTGCGCAACTGGCGTTGGAAGAAAACAAGAAGAAGTTTGAAGACTTAGGGTACAAGCTCCAGCTTCAGCCGTATGATGATCAAGCAGATCCTAAAAAAGGTGTAGCAAATGCACAGCTGATTGGGTCAGATAAATCGATCCTTGGGGTAGTAGGTCACTTGAATTCAGGCGTATCCATCCCTTCATCTGAAGTTTATGAAAAATATAAAGTCCCGATGGTATCCCCAGCAAATACTGCGACAGAGGTAACGGACCGAGGACTTAAAACAGTGAACCGTATCGTAGCACGTGATGATTTCCAAGGTCCTGCAGGTGCAGACTTTGCGATCAATAAATTAGGAGCAAAAAAGATCTTCGTTATCCAAGACAAAACAGCTTACGGAACAGGGCTTGCCGATGCATTTAAGGAGGCAGCTGAAGAAGCTGGAGCAGAAATTCTTGGTTACGAAGGAATTACCGTTGGTGAGAAAGACTTTAACGGTGTACTCACACAAGTATTATCAAAGAAACCTGATTTAGTTTTCTTTGGTGGATTATACACAGAAGGCGGTCAGTTGATCAGACAAGCTCGTGACAAAGGAATTAAGATTCCATTCATGGGCGGAGATGGTATGGATTCCTCTACTCTAGTTGAGATCGCAGGAGATTCTGTAAAAGACGTTTATTATACTTCTGTAGCAGCTGATGCGAGCAAATCAACAGAAGGCAAAGATTTCTCTTCTAAATACAAAGAGAAGTTCAACAAAAACGTAGAATCGTATTCAGCTTATGGCTATGATTCTATGAGCGTTCTATTAAAAGGATTAGAGGCAGCGATCGAAGGAAGTGACGGAGACCTTCCGGCACGTGAGAAAGTAGCAGAAGAAATTCGTAAGATTCAAGATTTCCAAGGTGTTGTTACGAAGGTTGGTTTCGATGATATCGGAGACAACAAGTTTGCAAAAGTATACATCTACAAGTTCAGTGAAGCTAAATATCCAGGCGTTCAAGAAGGCGAAATCAGTAAGTAAACTTATGTTTACAAGAGAGGGAATGACCCTAACGGCCATGTCCCTCTTCTTTTTTACATACACTCCCCAGACGTGAAAGAGAGGAATATTTATGTTAGCTGAAATTTTACAAAGTCTGCCTCAAGTACTTGTAGATGGTATTGCTCTTGGTGCGATATACGCAGTTATTGCACTTGGTTATACGATGGTTTATGGGATTTTAGAGCTCATCAATTTCGCCCACGGTGAAATTTTTATGACAGGTGCTTTTATCGGAGTTGCGATGCTGATTCTCATGACAGGCTTGGGCTGGTTAGCGGCGATGCCTGCCATTCTTGCTTTAATTCTTGTGTTGGTCGTTACGTCGATCCTGACCGGTTTCATGGGTGTTGGGATAGAGCGGATGGCATACAGACCACTCAGGAATTCGCCTAAACTGATCACGTTGATCTCGGCGATCGGTGTATCGTTCCTGCTGCAAGATCTCGTACGTTTTATTACGGAATACAAAAGAGGAAATTATATCTTAACAGGTCCATCCATGTTTAATGAGCAATTTTCCATAAAATTTTCTAGCATATCCTCTTCGTTTAGTGATGCTTTCTTTAAAACATCTACATTGATCTTAATCATTGCAGTAGTGATCATGATGATCGGACTGGACTTTTTCGTTAATAAAACGAAGTGGGGCATGGCGATGAGAGCAGTAGCTCAAGATCGTGAAACAGCTTCACTTATGTCTATCAATGTGAACAAAGTGATCTCGTTGACCTTTTTTATCGGATCAGCTCTAGGTGGAGCAACAGGTGTTCTATTTGCTGTGCAATATGGAACGATTGATCCGTACATTGGCTTTATTCTAGGATTAAAAGCATTTACAGCTGCAGTTCTTGGAGGCATCGGAAATATACGCGGTGCTATGGCTGGAGGATTAATGTTAGGGATTTTAGAGATGTTCGCAGCTGCCAATCTGCAGCTCTTAACGGGTGGGATCTTCGGCGCAGAGTATAAAGATGTATTTGCGTTCGCCATTCTAATTGTCGTATTAATTTTCAAACCAGAAGGACTGTTCGGCAAAGCAGTTACTGAGAAAGTGTAGGTGAAGAGCGATGAATAAGCTGACAAGTAAACTAAAAGGCAACAAGCTGGCACAAATTATTCTGCTCGTCCTTTATGTACTGATTACCTCGTTGAGCCTATATCTTGCTCAAGCATCTGTAACAGCTTTTCTCTTGCTGTTGTTCTCATTGTTGCTTCTGTACTATACAGAGTTGCCAGACCGGCTAAAATGGTTGATCGCAGGCGTCGTCCTTATTGGTGTAATACCCTTTGTATCGAGCACCGGACCAGGTTATCAATCGTATATGGAAGTCGCTACGGTTGTCGGTATCTATGTAGCGATGGCATTGGGACTTAATATTGTAGTTGGTTTAGCAGGTTTACTAGACCTCGGGTTCGTAGCCTTCTTTGCGATCGGGGCATATACGTATGGAATCTTTGCAACAGGACAAGCTGCTAACTTTATGCCATTCGGAACGTTCCCTTTATCGGGTGAGAGCTTTTGGATCTTTATTCTAATAGGCTGCTTTGTAGCTGCACTATTTGGTGTCTTATTAGGTATCCCTGTACTTCGTGTAAAAGGAGACTACTTAGCGATCGTTACGCTTGGTTTCGGTGAGATCATTAGAATTGTGTTTAATAATCTAGATAAACCTGTGAATATCACGAATGGAGCAATGGGATTAGCATCTGTTAAACCTCCAGAGATCTTCGGTTATCAGTTTGTATATCCAAACCAATTCTACTATATCGTTCTTGGTATCTTGTTTCTTGTCATTCTAGCTGTTAGAAGATTCGAGTTCTCAAAAATCGGCCGCTCATGGAAAGCGGTTAGAGAGAACGAAATCGCTGCACAATCAACGGGTATCCACCTTGTGCGTACAAAGCTTTTAGCATTTGCAATCGGGGCTTCTTTTTCAGGAATGATGGGAGTTGTCTTTGCAGCGAAACAAACATTCGTTGATCCGACGAGTTTCACGTTACTAGAGTCTATCACTATCCTAGTAATGGTCATCCTAGGAGGCATGGGAAGTGTGCCAGGTGTAATCCTTGGTGCAGCAGTCATTACTATTCTAAATCTACAGGTACTGACAGAGGTAACAAATTACTTAAATCAATTGAGTCTTGATGGTGTGATCAGCTTTCCAGAAGCACTTGCTCCAGCAAAAATGCAACGATTTATCTTTGGAGCGATTTTAATCATATTTGCCATCTATCGCCCTCAAGGGTTAATACCATCTAAAAATCCTGTGTTTGATGAAGAGTCTCTTAAAGAGGGGTCTAAAAAGCACAGAAAAGAACAGATTACGGTTGAACCTGACAAAGGGTTTCAGGCATAGGAGGCGGTATAAAGATGTCGATTTTAACA
Organism: Fictibacillus sp. 5RED26; assembly: GCF_015903895.1. Lineage (NCBI taxonomy): Bacteria > Bacillati > Bacillota > Bacilli > Caryophanales > Fictibacillaceae > Fictibacillus > Fictibacillus sp. 5RED26. Next base: position 12,253 of record NZ_JACZDU010000010.1, read on the forward strand.
GTTAGTAATCTTACAAAACAGTTTGGCGGACTGGTTGCTGTAAATTCAGTTGATATGACAGTGGAAAAAGGTTCGATAACAGCTGTGATCGGACCGAACGGAGCAGGGAAGACTACCTTTTTTAACCTAATCACAGGGGTATACCAGCCGGATAATGGGAATGTGCAACTCGGACCGACTTCTTTAGTTGGGTTGAAGCCACACGAGATTTCCCGGCACGGAATTGCTCGTACGTTCCAAAACATACGTCTTTTTTCAAACATTACCGTTCTCGAGAATGTAATGGTAGGGTTGCATAAACAGTTGAAAGCGGGAATCGTTGGTACTCTGTTTCAAACAAAAAAGGTAAGAGAAGAAGAACAGCTGGCAAAAGAAGAGGCTTACCATTGGCTTGAATATGTCGGCCTTGCCAAGCATCTGAACGAAGATGCTCAGAATCTATCTTATGGAGCTCAGCGTAGGCTAGAGATTGCGCGTGCACTGGCTACGAAACCTAAACTCTTGCTGCTAGATGAACCTGCAGCAGGGATGAACCCGAGAGAAACGCGTGAGTTAACGGAGTTTATCCATCGTATGAGAGAGGACCTAGACGTAACAATCGTTTTGATCGAACATGATATGAAGCTAGTCATGGAGATATCTGAACAGATCTTTGTATTGGATCATGGTGAAAAGATCGCTGAAGGAAAGCCTGCTGAAATCCGTAATGATGTAAAAGTGATTGAAGCTTATCTTGGAAAAAGTGCCGTAACACCAGCGTAAGGAGGAGAACGATGAGTATTCTGCAATTAAAAGATATTAACACATATTACGGTGGTATTCATGCGCTAAAAGGTATCAGCATTTCTGTAGAAAAAGGGGAAATCGTTACATTAATCGGATCAAACGGTGCAGGGAAATCCACAACATTAAAGACGATCAGCGGACAGGTTCTACCGAAAACAGGTTCTGTTATCTATGAAGGAAAGGATATCTCTAAACAATCTGCGCACATTACTGCTCAAACGGGTATTGCCCACGTTCCTGAAGGAAGAAGGATATTTCCAAGACTTTCGGTAAAAGAGAATTTAGAGATGGGTGCTTTTATCGTAAAAGACAAAAAAGTCATCAAGGAACGAATGGAACAGGTCTTCGACTATTTTCCAAGGTTGAGAGAACGTTTAACCCAAAAAGGAGGTACGATGAGTGGCGGTGAGCAGCAGATGCTCGCCATGGGTCGTGCCCTTATGTCCAAGCCGCGTCTATTGCTGCTTGATGAACCTTCAATGGGATTAGCCCCTGTTATTGTAGAACAAATTTTTGATATTATAAGTGATCTCAATAAAGAAGGAATGACGATTCTTCTCGTTGAACAAAACGCATTTCAGGCTCTGCAGATCGCCAATCGAGGGTATGTGCTTCAGACTGGAGAGATCGTGATGGCTGGTCAAGGGAATGAGCTCATTACAAATGAGTCTGTTCGAGAGGCTTATCTGGCTTAACTAGACGGTTATAGCAAACGATGCTTTGTAAGCAGTTGATTTGCGTTCCAGATGCTCGCTTTCCACGGGGCGTGCGGTGAGCCTCCTGCCGCTTTGCGCCATTAGGAGTCTCCACCTGTCTAGTTCCAGTGACTAGCCCCTCTAGGTCAAAAGTTGAATGGTCAAGAATGCAAAGTGCGCCTTCCTGGCCCATTCAACTTTTGCTTGTCGGGGCTGAACGAGTCACTTCCACTTTTCGGACTGACCGCTCGTCCCGTAGGAGTCTCCCATCTTGCACTCCAATCAACTAGTCAGTGAAGTGAAAGAAAAGACAGTTAAGAAGAACTTCACAAAAAGACCAGTTCATACCAAAGTACTTAGTGATTTCGATCCGTCACAGGATGCTCGTGTTCCGAGGGCAAGCAGCTTTTCGAAACAATCTATTGTAAATTCAACAGCATAGTTTACAGAACAAATGAAACCGGGTTTGGTAGAAGCTCGGTTTTCTTTTTATGTATATTTCCTCTTTATTATTGGATGAAATTGTTATACCTTTAAAAGGAAGACGAAAGGGGTATGATTCATGATTAAAGTACTCTTTGTATGCTTAGGAAACATATGTCGATCTCCTATGGCGGAGGCAATTTTTCGAGATCTTGTAAAACGAGAAGGCTTATCTGAAATCATTTCGATTGATTCTGCTGGAACAGGAAACTGGCATGCAGGTGAACCGCCGCATGAGGGAACAAGAAACATCTTGAAAGAAAACCAAATATCCTATGAAGGCCAAAAAGCACGGCAAGTTAAGACAAAAGATTTAACAGACTACGATTATATCATCGGGATGGACGCTGAGAATATCGGTAACATGCATAGGATGGCGGGGCAAACCCAAACAGGTATGATCGCAAGGCTAATGGACTTTGTACCTGAAGTTGAAAAAGAGGATGTACCAGATCCATACTTTACAGGTAACTTTCAAGAAGTATATGATCTTGTGACAATCGGCTGTGAGAGGCTTCTAATCGAAATAAAAAATAGAGAATCGTTATAATCAGGAGGATATCGGATGGGTGAAATTCGTCAATTATCATCAGAACAAGAAGTGCGTAATGCTTTTCCGGTTATGAATCAGCTTCGTACACATCTTTCAGAAGACCTTTTCTATGAATTATTTTTGCAGATGGAGAAAGAAGGTTATACGTTATTCGCCAATGTTCATGAAGGAAAAATTGTTGCTGTGGCTGGTTTTGCGATGCTGACAAACCTTTACGACGGCAAGCATATTTATTTGTACGATCTAATCACTGATTCAAACGAAAGATCAAAAGGATATGGTGAGGAACTTCTTGCATTTTTGGAGTCCTTTGCACTTCAAAATAACTGTAATTGTGTTGCACTGAGTTCAAATGTGGACCGTAAAGACGCTCACCGTTTTTATACAGAAAAGATGAATTATGAGATGCCGAGCTATGTGTTTAAAAAGAGATTTTAAGGTAGCTGAGCATGGATTTAAATATTGACGTAAGAGCATTAATCAGCGCTTTAATCTCGACTAAAGGAACGGGAATCCTTATGCAACCTAAATGAATTGCATAACTATTGTAGCAAAGTAAAAAGCTGGCCAAGGAAGATCATGTTATGATCGACCTTAGCCAGCTTTTCTTTTTGAAATAGGTTATGTTTTAGTAAATCTTATTAAGCACGGCTACGCATACTGCGCATGATCCAGCTTACGATAAGTACTACTACAACTGCACCGATAATAGCTGGAACGATTGCAAAACCTGCTACCATTGGTCCCCAATCACCTAACAATAATCCACCTAACCATGCACCAACAAAACCTGCGATGATGTTACCGATGATTCCGCCTGGTACGTCACGCCCTGTTAAAAGACCTGCTAACCAACCGATGATTCCTCCAATTATAAGTGCCCATAATAAACTCATGTAAAATTCCTCCTTTTTTTTTGTAGGTTGTAATATGGAATTATTCTTAAGTTACCCATTATAAAAAATTATAAACTTATCCTGAAAAAAGTTTTTATCACCCTAAGTAAGGGGAAAGATAAAGGGAAATGTATAAAAATAAGTAAGGGGTGAGAGAAACTTTGACATTATGGCATATACTCAAACATATGAAAGCCAAAGCATTTGGAATCGAATTCATGCATGGTTTTCAAAGAGGAGATGTTACAGGACTTGCAGCACAGCTTGCTTATTATTTTCTGCTTTCCCTGTTCCCTTTTCTTATCTTCTTATTAACGCTCGGTGCCTTTTTTATAGAACCGAAAGAAGCGCTCGATCTGTTAGAGCATTTTGTACCAACAGAGGCGATGGATTCTGTTCGGGAGAATTTACTTGCTGTATTAGAAGGCAGAAGCGGTGGCCTCTTATCTATTGGAATTCTAGCTACGATATGGTCAGCTTCTAATGCGATCAATGCAGTAATTAAGACGTTAAATGAAGCATACGGAGTTAAAGAATGCCGTAGTTTCATTAAAACAAGGTTGTTGGCTATTTTCTTAACGTTTGGTGTTATTTTTGCTTTTGTAGTTGCACTTGTTTTTCCTGTATTCGGAAAGATGCTTGGGAACGCAGCGTTTTCTTATTTAGGGTTGAGTGATGAGTTCCTGCAAATCTGGGGAGTGTTACGGTGGTTGATTAGTTTTCTTATCATCTCGACAGTTGTATCTGTTCTCTATTATTTAGCTCCATGCAAAAAACTGAAATATAGTGAGATCTGGTACGGTTCACTTGTTGCTACATTCTTTTGGCAGATCGTTTCGTTCGGTTTCGCATTTTATGTGGATCATTTTGGCAATTATACAGCTACCTATGGAAGTATTGGAGCGATTATTGTTCTTATGCTTTGGTTTTATCTTACAGGTATCGTACTTTTATCAGGTGGAGTCCTTAATGCCACATTCCATAAGTTTAAGATTGATTTTGCCAAGAAAAGGGGCTTGTTAAAGGCTGAATCCTAGGGAAAACTATACATACCTTGTCGTTAAGGAGGTATTATTGATATGGGAAAAAGCAATAAACAGACCCACAACAATAAGAACAACAAAAATGATAGTCAGCATAAGACGAGTAAGTCTTCTAACAAAAAGAATGACTTTCATTAATCGAACACGAACAAGTACGAAGCTGTCCTTTTAAGGGGCGGCTTTTTCGTTTTAGCAGTAACGGTAATGAAAAAGTACATAAGAAGTACATGTTTTGAATGAACTATGCGAAATGTGTATAGGTAATGGGAGAAAGTTTGTGTCTTTTACCTGTATCTCCTTAAGAGCTTTGCGTGTTACACTAAAAAGGCACTTATGGGAATTTCTTTAAAAAAGGCAGGAGAAAAGGCAGTATGAAAAAAGTAAGATTCATCTTTAGCATTTTAGGTACACTTCTTTTTATCGTGTACATGGCAGTTTTGATTAAAGCCACTCTTTTCTCATTTAATGAGTACGTTTATGGAAAATCAGCTAATCTCGTTTTGTTTGACAGTATAAGGCTGATGTGGAGAAGCGATGATGATTGGCTCATTCTGAAGAACATAATAGGAAATGTTATTTTGTTTGTACCATTTGGTTTGTTGTTGCCTTTAATTTACCGAGTGTTTAACTCATGGCGTTTTATTTTCATTTTTGGTTTTGGTACAAGTTTTATTATAGAAGTTCTACAATATGAGTATTTTAAACGAATCTTTGATATTGATGATATATTTCTTAACGGTATCGGTGCCATGCTAGGACTGTTTTTATATAAGTTCTTAGCGGTGCTCTTTCGTTGGATTGAACGATTGCTAAAATAAAGCGTCTCTAAAGCAAGAATTTTATAAGATAAAAGAAACCGGACAGCGAATATAGCTGTCCGGTTTTTGTATACTTATTTTGTTTCTTTACCTAGTACACGGTTAACACGCTTTGTCAGCATCTTCATACCGTCCCCACCAGCTTGGTAATGACGAAGCTTTCCTTCTGCATCAAAAACATAATAAGCAGGTACGTATTCATTTTCAAACGCGTCTGTTAGAGCGTGGTCGTTATCAACGAAGATGGGCTGTGTAATATCGTGTTCTGCTGCTACTTCTTTAATTTGATCGATATCCAAATCTTTTTCTGAACGAGGCATATGAACCGCTATAACGTTCAGTTCGTCTTTATAGTCATCGCGGAATTGATTAATGTTAGGCATGGCATCCTTACATAATCCGCAGCTTACAGACCAAAAATGAATAAGTGTTGGTTTATTTCCAATCAAGTCACTTTTAGAAACTTCTCCATTAATCCATTGTGTAGCACCAGTAAGTTCTGGCATATCCGAACGTAATCTCATCATAAAAAATCTACTCCTTGTTTTGAAGATGGTTAAGTTATCTAATTTCTAGTTTAAAGATTGAACAACTAAAGTCAAAATTCCTGCTTTACTAATATGGTGTAAAAAGAAAAATATTATTTTTAAGCAGTTTTAGACTTAAGCGCGATCTCATGTTTATTTTTACTAAAAAGAATCGGTAAGCAGAGTATAAATAACATACCACAGATGGCAAATACAAAAGCACCGCCATCGAACAAGCTTATGAAGCTTCCACCGATCATAGGACCAGACATGCTGCCTATGCTAAAGCTGATGCCTGCTAAGATATTACCTGCTGGCAGGTGATATTTAGGAAGTAGATCACTCATATACGCGATCCCTAGAGAGAACATCGATCCGACAAACATTCCAGATAAAAAGAACAAACTGATAAGAAGCCAAAAGTTATTCATGCTCCAATATGTTGCCAAAAACGAGAAGAAGCCGGAGACGAAAGAAAAGATGAGAATTGGTTTTCGCCCCAATTTATCACTGAGAATTCCAAGTGGCAGCTGGAAAACAAGGCTGCCTAACACGAAGGCTGGCAGCAGAAGCGCTACCCAATCTAAGCTTATCCCGTTGCGAAGTGCAAATACGGGAAAAGAGCCGTGAAGAGTCGCTTCTAAAAAGCCGTAACCAAAAGGCGGCAACAAAGATACCCATGCTAATTTCAATACATCTTTATAGCGATCGATTGCAGTAATGCCAGAAGTACGAGCAGATTCTGTTTCAGGTCTTTCGTTGCGTATCGATGTCATTAGAAGAAAAGAAAGAAAACAAAGACCTGCAGCAAGCCAAAAAGGAAGGTTTTCGTTCACTTCTAACATCTTCGTCATAAGAGGTCCGATTCCAAATCCTGCTCCGAACGCGATCCCATATATAGAGATATTTCTGCCTCTCTTGTTTTCAGGGCTACTTGTCGTGATCCAAGTTTGCGTAGAGAAATGCAGCATATGATCTCCAATACCGATCAACAGTCTTAATACAAACCAAAACCAAAATACTTTCCAGACGGGAAACATTGCAAAACAGAGTACGACAGCTAACAGACCAGCTAATATGAGTGGTTTATACCCAAACCTTCTAAGAGGCTTCTCAATAAATGGAGAAGCGATCAAAATCCCTATATAAAGAGCTGTTGCATGAAAACCATTTAAGGAAGCGGATGTACCGTCCTGTTCAAAAATAACTGCAATTAAAGGAAGCAGCATGCCTTGAGCGAACCCTGAAATAAAAACAATGCTGACTAAAACTGAGAATTTATACGTAGAAAGCTGCATGAGCATCTCCTTTTCAAAACAAACTAAAACCATTGTACAATGGAAATCATAAAAAGTTGAGTGTAAAGTTCAAGATTAGAGGTGTGTAAATTTGGAATTTAAGATGACTGAAAACGGTTTTGAAACCGAGGTGGATTTCGGAACACTCGAAATAAGCGGGAACGCGGAGTATGGTTATCGGCCGTTTCAACTGCTCGTTTCATCTATCGCCGTATGCAGTGGTGGAGTTCTACGTAAAGTATTAGAGCGGATGAGAATGCCTTATGAAGATATTACTGTTCAAGCTAAAGAGACGAGAGTGGAAAAAGAGGCTAACAGAGTATCTGAAATTCATCTTCACTTTTTAATAAAAGGTAAGAATTTGTCTGAGGAAAAGGTTGAAAAAGCATTACATGTAACTCGAAAAAATTGCTCCATGGTCCAGTCCGTTAAAGATAGTATAAAAATCACCGAAAGTTTCACCATTCAAGCTTGAATAATACCCTGGTTCTTTAGAGAATCAGGTTTTTTTATTTTCCAACAATACCCGTACGAAACAAAGTAAGGAACGTGGATAAATTTTGTGGGTTAGAAAAAAATAGGGGAAAGGAGGATGTTATGAAAAAGAGAATTTTTATTATGTTATTTGTCATGCTTTTTGTGTTATCCAATACAGCGCTAGCAGCTGAAAAAACAAAACAACAGCCAGAACAAAAACAAAAACAAGCAGAAAAAATAGAAAAGACTGCTCCAAAGGCAGATATAAAAGTACCGAGTTCTGTTCTTAGCATATCAAAAGAGAACACGTATCCTAACTCTGCACAAGATCTTCCGTACTTAGAACCAAGCAAGCTCGCAAAAGCAATGCTTAAAACGTCTGATGTTCCAATCACAAATCCGGATCTCATTCGATTATTGAATGAGTCGACAATCAATGGATCAAAAGTAGCTTTTTGGTACCGTGCAAAAATTTACTTAGGTCAATGGCCGCTGTCTTATCAATCAACAGAGACGACCGTGAACTGGGAACATCAACAGATTAACACGAACCGTTTAGACAATAGGGGTGCAAAAGCCGTTGCGAAATTGTCTTATAATCAAACAGCTCATAAAAAAGTGAGTGGTGGCCTGACAGCTTCTATTCCTAATAGTGAAGCCGTTCAAAAGATGATGCTCATCACAGCAGCAGAAAAATCGAAGCTGCCGTTATCGTTCCAAACTGCTGTTGGTGCGGGTACAAAGAAATCAAACGTATACCATGTGTCACCGAAACAGGTGGGATATTTAAATAGTTATGTCCCAGCCGTAAATGAAAGAGGAAGAGTAACTTACGGAGAAGTGTATATCGTTCTAAAAGGCGGTAAGCGAGAGATCGTCATTCAAAACGTTACACAGCAAGGGATTGGTGCTTGGATTCCGGTTCAAGACCACGTATCATTCAGTTTTCATACAAGCAATATGTAAAAAAGGACAGCTCCTTAATCAGCTGTCCTTTCTTTTTTGCGTATTAAAGTTATATCCAAGATGATGCTGTGGTGCCAACAAGCTTCATCGAAAAGTTAATTGGAGTGTAAGGTGCGAGACTCCTGGGGGATCAGCGGGACAGGTGAGACTCTTAACAGCGCATAGCGCTAAGAGGCTCACCGCACGCCCCCCGGAAAGCGAGCACCTGAAACGGAAATTAACACTATCGGGTTAGCCTTAACAATGGTCCACCCATTGTTCGCTCCAGTCTTGAATGGCGTTAATGATTGTTTTTAAAGAGTTTCCTTTATCCGTCAGTGAATACTCAATTCGCACAGGTGTCTCTGGGTACACATTACGTTTCACAATTCCCACAGACTCCAATTCCTTCATCCGTTCCGTAAGCATACGATCACTCATTTCGGGAATCTGGGACTTGATGTCTTTAAACCGTTTAGGGCCATCCATCAAAACGCGAATGATGAGTCCTGTCCATTTTTTGCCGATAATATCCATGGCTACTTCGTACTTCGGACACATCGTGCTATAATCCATTATCATTCACCTCAATCTATATGAAAAAACGATGCTTTTTCTACAGTCTATATTTGCCTCCTATTATACGGTTTAAACTTACTTTTGTAAAGTTTATAACTTTTTAACGCTTTAAAGCTTTGAGGTATTATTTTTAAAATCAACTTCTTGATAGTAAGAATGCTTTACAAGCACGTTCGGTCCTAAACATTGCACAGCTGGGCAATGACAGCCTAGTTCTTTAGCAAGTTCTGATTGGTTCCATGCTTCATAAGCATCAAGCAAGCTCGTGTCTTTAATGTTCCCGAGAGCAGGAGCATCCCCAAAGTCTGTAACTATAATATTGCCATCAAACAGGTTGATGTTTAACCTCGATCTTCCATCAGGGTCATTACGCACTGTAACATTTTCTTCTGTTTGAAGTCTTCTGATCAATCTCAGATCCTCTTCGTTTTCAGAGCAAGCATAAAAGGGTAGGGTCCCAAATAGCATCCAAGTGTTCTTATCACGAAGATCAAGTAGATGATGAATACTTTCACGCATTTCTTCTAAAGAGATGGTTTCCAATGTGCTAGCAAAGTCACTCGGATACATAGGGTGAATCTCGTGGCGCTGACAGCCCATCTCAAGAACGTGTTTATGTATCTCTTCTAAGTAGGGCAACGTCTTCTTATTTAACATCGTTTCAGCAGATACCATCACACCAGCTTTTGTTAAAGCTTGTGCGTTTTCAACTAAGCGGGTGAAATACGCTTGGCGTTGTTCAACAGAAGGCTTCTTTTCCATCATCGCAAAACCAGTATCAGAAAATTCCTCCACCGTTCCCCAGTTATGGGAAATGTGAAGCACATCCAAATACGGAATAATTTTTTCGTAGCGTGCTAAATCTAAAGTTAAATTTGAGTTGATCTGAGTGCGTGCACCACGTTCTCTTGCGTATTTTAAAAGTGGCACAACGTAATTATTTACTGATTTTAAGGAAAGCATCGGCTCACCGCCAGTAATACTGAATGCTCTTAATTGAGGGATCTCATCGAGTCTTTTGATGACAAGGTCAAGTGGAAGAGGCTCAGGGTCTTTTGTTTGCAGCGTGTATCCGACAGCGCAGTGTGCACAACGCATGTTGCACAATGTGGTTGTCGTTATTTCTATATTGGATAGCTGAAGTTTATTATGTTCACTCATATCTAAATAAGCTTCCCACGGATCGTTCTTTGGGGTAATCGCTTTTAATTCGGTTTTTAACACCATCATACATCTCCTTTGCGACCATAAATGGACAGTATCTATCTTAACCGAAGCCTCATTAAAGAAAAAGGATATTATTCTGTTGGCAAAATCCCGTTACCTTGTTAAAGTAGAAGGGATGGAAAGGAGAGATCAACATGGGTAACTCTATTCAGGATAAATCCTCTCAAAAAGAATATATTAAAAATCGTATTGACTTATTAGTTGATGTTTTAGATTCTATAGATGCTGAAACAGCAGGAATTGAAGAGATCGACCGAATCATCGGAATGCTGGACGACTTAGAAGAAAAGTGCAAACAGTTCCGTCATGATTGGGAAGAAAAATAAGCTCGAAAACCGTTTCTTTATTAAAGAGACGGTTTTTTTTGTTATAATGAACTCATTAATAATTTGATTACGCTTACAATAGCAAGTCAAAAAGGGGTAGTGAAGAGATGGAGAAATTTCAAGAAAGCATGTACAAGCTGATTGTTGAAACATCAACGAAATTGCCAAAAGACGTTCGCCGTGCCATTCTTGCAGCTAAGCTAAAAGAAAATGCCGGAACACGTGCTGCGATGTCTTTAGATACGATTACAGATAATATCTTAAAAGCAGATGAAAATGTCTCGCCGATCTGTCAGGATACGGGACTTCCTACTTTTAAAATTAAAGTTCCTGTAGGAGCGAACCAGATTAAGATGAAAAAAGCCATCCGTCAAGCGATCGCGGATGCAACAAAAGACACGAAACTTCGTCCGAATTCAGTTGATTCGATCACTGGAGACAACAGTGGAGACAACTTAGGAGACGGGACGCCTGTTATTAAATTTGAGCAGTGGGAAGAAGATTACATCGATGCGCGGCTGATCTTAAAAGGCGGCGGTTGTGAGAACAAAAACATTCAATATAGCCTTCCTGCTGAGTTAGAAGGGTTAGGACGAGCGGGACGTGATCTAGACGGTATTCGTAAATGTATCATGCACTCCGTTTACCAAGCTCAAGGCCAAGGCTGTAGTGCCGGCTTTATCGGTGTTGGTATTGGGGGAGACCGTACATCAGGGTATGAATTAGCAAAAGAGATGCTATTCCGTTCTGTTGATGACGTCAATCCAAACGAAAATCTTCGTAAACTTGAAGAGTATGTAATGGAGAACGCGAATAAGCTCGGTATCGGTACGATGGGCTTTGGCGGTGAAACGACATTACTTGGCTGTAAAGTTGGTGTGATCAATCGTATTCCAGCGAGTTTCTTTGTATCAGTAGCTTATAACTGCTGGGCTTACCGTCGTTTAGGGGTAAAACTTAACGCTGAAACGGGAGAAATTCAAGATTGGTTGTATACAGAAGGTGAAGAAGTGGATTTCACTAAAGCTGAAGAGGAAGCAGCTGCGGCTGTTGAACAGCAAGAAGAGAAGACGAGAAGTGTCACACTTGAAGCTCCTATTACCGAAGAGCAAATCCGTGAGCTAAAAGTCGGAGATGTTGTGACGATCAACGGAATGATGCACACGGGTCGAGATGCTATTCATAAACACTTAATGGATAATCCTGCTCCAATCGATCTAAACGGTCAAATCATCTACCACTGCGGGCCAGTAATGGCAAAAGACGCTGAAGGAAACTGGGTTGTAAAAGCGGCTGGACCGACTACAAGTATTCGTGAGGAGCCTTACCAAGGTGATATTATGAAAAAGTTCGGAATCCGCGCGGTTATTGGTAAAGGTGGAATGGGTCCAAGAACATTAGCAGCTCTTAAAGAACATGGTGGTGTTTATTTGAACGCTATTGGTGGAGCTGCACAATATTACGCAGAGTGCATGGAGAAAGTAGAAGGTGTTGACCTCATGGAATTCGGTGTTCCAGAAGCGATGTGGCACATTCGCGTTAATGGATTTACAGCAGTTGTTACGATGGATTCACACGGAAACAGTCTTCATGAGCATGTGGAGAAATCGTCCTTACAGAAGTTAGAACAGTTTAAAGATCCCGTATTTAAATAAAATGAATGTGTGAGCCACAGTTCTGATATGGAACTGTGGTTTTTTATTTTACAGCGTGAGATGAATAGGGAGTGTCGAAAAATGTCCATATTTGTAGACTCGTGGATAAATCGCAAAAACTTTAGGATTGAGCATTAAAACTTGTGGATTGAAGCACAAAACTTTAGGATTAGGCATCAAAATTTGTGGATAGAAGCAGAAAAATTTAGGATTCACCATATAAACTATCGAATACAAAGCGCCAGGATATTTGGTTTCAACAAATTACACTCGTTTCCTTTATATCCCTAGCATGGTTTTCTACAATTACACCAAAATAAAGGTATAGGTTGTCGCTTGAAGGAGGAAGTTTAATGAAAATCAATCGGCTCCTGTGCCTAATATTGGTTTCAATCATATTTTTTACACAAACGCATGTTATTTATGCTCAAAGAGGCGTATCCAATCAAAGACTGGAATGGTACTTTGAGAAAAAAGGGGAAGAGAAGCCTCCGATTACAGATGCAAGATACATGGAGCTCGTCCATAAATACGATAGCCTTTTTATTGGGGACCCGACCAAAAAAGATATCTATTTAACCTTTGATAACGGATACGAAAACGGTTATACCGATAACGTTTTGGATGTTTTGAAGAGAAAGAAAGTACCTGCAGCCTTTTTTGTAACCGGACAATTTATGAAGACTCACCCTCACCTAATTAAACGAATGGCTGAAGAAGGGCATATTGTTGGGAATCACTCTTATTATCATCCAGATCTTACCCAAGTGTCTGATGCACGTTTGAAGAACGAGCTTGAAAAAGTAAAGCACAGATACACGGAGATAACAGGTAAAACTGATATGAATTATATTCGACCTCCAAGAGGAGTGTTTAGCGAAAGAACGATTATGCTTGCTAAACAAGAAGGCTATACACATGTGTTCTGGTCACTTGCCTTTTTAGATTGGGAAACCAATAAACAGCGTGGTTGGCAATATTCATACAATCAGATCATGAAGCAGATTCATCCAGGTAGCATCATGCTTCTGCATACGGTTTCTAAAGACAATGCAGATGCACTCGAACGTACGATTGAAGCCCTTCAAAAAAGAGGCTACACATTCAAAAGCTTAGACGACTTACAGCTTAAGAAATCTGTGCCAACACCATTATTGTTTAAGTCTTAAAAACACTTTTGCATACTTTGCGAAGGTGTTTCTTTTTGTACTAAAAGGATACAAAAAACGCTTAAACCTTTGCTTTTGAGAAAACAGTGGTTTAAGCGTTCAAGGATTATTTTAAAACAGATAGCTGCACGTCATCGAGATAGATCTCATGTTCGCCTAGTGGTGATCCTAGACTTTTTCCAAAAAGGAACTTTAAAGACAACGTATCTGTATCAGTAGGGGTTATTTTGTACGTATAGGTGGTTTTTTCAGTTCCGATTTCAATGCTCTCAGCAAAATAACGCTTGTACTGTGCGTTCTCTAACGTTACCTCTATGTTGCGAGCGATCTGTGAGGAAACCGAAAAACGTAGTTCGTAATTCAATCCCTTAACTAATTTTAAATTGCCTTGTTCTAAAAGAACGCTCCATGGCTCATTTCCTTCAGAATTGATGTTAATCATGGCTTTGCCTTCCTCACTCATAATTTCAGCGTTAGCATCGTAATGAATGTAGGGGCTCCAAAATGAAAGGCCGGAAAGAAAATCTCCATTTTTTAATGGTTTCATGTCCACATCGTTGTAATCAGGAATGTTGGTTAATTTTTTCAAAACAATATCATCTAAGTAAACATCAGCAGGATTGCCGCCTAAGTAAAAGATTAACTGGCTATTATAATCTGACGTTTCTCCTTCATACGTAAACCTTACCTCGTGCGTATCACTCTTTTTGTTCAGAGTTACTTTAGCTGGTGTTACATAGTACTGTTTGCCGCTTTCATCTAACACACCAATTGCAATGGATCGAGCTCTATCGGCTTTTCCTTTAAAAGTTAAAAGGTATTCATTTCCTTTGATCAATTGGATTCCTTTTTGAACAAGGTATCTATCTGTTTTGTTAGTAGAGTGTCCCTTTAAATCAGCATGAAATTCACGAGATTTCTCGCTAACAACAGCTCTATCTTTTTTGTGTTTGGAAACAAAGTTCCAGTACGTTAATCGATCCATCGCGCCTTGATCGAATGTTCCGTTATAAATGTGGTTACCATCGCGAAGTGGTGGCTTAGAGGCGGACTCATCAATGGGCTCATTTGTAACTTCTTCTACACGCACGTTACCGATCCAAACAGGAACGCTTCCGTTGTTTCCTAGATTGAATTCTAATCGAGCAGCAAGGTCTGTATCGGCAAGCATATCAAAAGTAAAGGAATAACTTGAAAGTGCAGTGCCTAATTTGATATTTTCTTCATTGGAGTATTTACCCCAACCTCGCTCTGCGCCACCGCCAACTTTAACAGTCATTTGTCGATCAGATGCTGCTTTTGCATCAAAGCTAACTTTGTAACGTCCGCTTTTACCGAGTGAAAGAAGTTGGATCGCTTGAACAGAATGTGAAAATGCTCCAGGAACTTGTGGAGTGATCACTGCAAAATTCGTATTATCGATCATTTCTTTATCAGCTGAAGCTTCACCACCAAAGTCGGGAAGGGTAACAAGATTCCAGTAGGATGGATCGAAAGGCTGTTCATTTTGATTGATAAGTGTAAAAGGTCTTTCAAAGTTTCCGTCATAAATCAGGTTTCCATCTTCAAGAGGTTGTTTAGCATCTTCAGGCAGTTCAACAGGTTTTGGAGTAGGTTCCACTGGATCTCGGTAATCGCGGTTTTTCATCTCATATACACGAACATAATCAATCTCCATCTGTTGAGGGAACGTAGTCGTTTCATCAGGATCTCCATCAAACCATCCGCCAACAGCTAGGTTCATGATTAAATAAAAGTTTTGATCAAATGGCGCTGGATACGAGTACTTGATCGGATTATTTTGTCCTTTTGCATACCACTCATTTTGCGTTTGGTACAGTTCACCATCTACATACCATCTGATCTCACCAGGTTCCCATTCGATGGCATATGTGTGCCAAGTATTGATTCCCTCGTTAAAAGGGAATTCAAACTCTTTTCCTGTATACCGATTGTTTGGCCAAGTCTCCCCATAATGGAGCGTGCCAGCTACTTTATTAGGTTTACTTCCCCAAGCTTCCATGATGTCTATTTCCCCTGATGCAGCCCATCCGCCATATCGGTCCTTTTCAGGCAACATCCAAACCGCCGGCCACAATCCTTTACCAGTAGGAGATTTAGCGCGAACCTCATACCGGCCATACGTTTGACTGAATAATCCCTTTGTTTTTAATTTGGCAGACGTATAATCATAAGTACCTGAGTCATCAGTCGTACTTTCTTTTTTAGCACGGATAATCAATTTACCGTCTTTGATAAATGAGTTCTCATCTGAGTTCGTATAATACTGTTTTTCATTGTTTCCCCAGCCTGGTGTAATGAGATTCCCATCTTCATCTTTTATCCAGTTACCGATATCATACGTCCACTTTTTTGGGTCAATTTGAGGTTTGTTAAATTCATCTGACCAAGTAAGAGACCATTTCGCTTTCCCTTTCTTTTTTTGAACTTCTTTATCCACATCGTCATCTGCAGAGGCAGTCCCCCCGCTAGGCATCATTAATAAAGCAGAGAGAGCAAAGGCATAGATTTTTTTCACTGAGCAATATCCTCCTTTATTATAAATACTGAAACGAAAGCGGTTTCGAAAATACAAAAAATGATAAGCGCTATTTACGAAAGCGCTTTCGTTAAAGCTATTATAGAGATTATAAAAATTCAAGACAATCTGACTTTAGTATTATTTTTATATAAACTCTTTTTTTGATTGAGATTGAAGTTGGTAGAACAAGCAAGTTTCGTCTACAATAAGGAAAGCCACTTTTAGCTAAGAAACGAGTGAAGATATGATGAAGAATACTAAACAAAATAATCCCATTATGAAGATTGGTGAGACAATTCCTTTATCCATTAAACGATTAGGTATCAATGGAGAAGGAATCGGATTTCATGAACGACAAGTTGTATTTGTCCCTGGAGGGATTCCGGGTGAAGAAATGTCGGTTATTATTACAAAAGTCTTTCCAAATCGAGCAGAAGCAAAGATTAAAAAAGTATTTAAAAAGTCAAAGGATAGAGTAACACCACCTTGCCCGATCTATGAGACGTGCGGGGGATGTCAGATTCAGCATATGTCCTATCCGGCGCAACTAAAAGAAAAACGAGATATTGTTGTGCAAGCCTTCGAGCGATACACAAAGATTCATAGGGATAAATTGAACGTGAGAAAAACAATTGGAATGAATGAGCCTTGGGCTTATCGCAACAAGTCTCAGTTTCAGGTGGGTAAAATCGATGATACTATCATTGCTGGTCTATACAGCAGCAACTCACACAAGCTGATTAACATTGATCATTGTCTCGTACAACACGAAGATACGAATATTGTAACGAATAAAGTGAAACAGATTATTAGAGATCTGAACCTTCCTGTATATGACGAAAAAGAACAAACTGGAAGCATTCGTACGATTGTAGTTAGGACGGCTTTCCGTACAGATGAAATTCAGCTAGTAATCGTAACTGCAACCACTGAGTTGCCGAAAAAAGAACTTTTTATTGAAGAGATCAAGAAAAGACTGCCTCAAGTGACATCTCTTGTTCAAAATGTAAACGAAGAGAAAACTTCGCTTGTATTTGGTGATCAGACGGATGAGATTTACGGAAAAGATACGATTACTGAGCATCTTGGCGATCTTCGTTTTGAGCTATCAGCGCGTGCATTT
This sequence comes from Fictibacillus sp. 5RED26, assembly GCF_015903895.1. Taxonomy (NCBI): domain Bacteria; kingdom Bacillati; phylum Bacillota; class Bacilli; order Caryophanales; family Fictibacillaceae; genus Fictibacillus; species Fictibacillus sp. 5RED26. The sequence continues at coordinate 29,395 of NZ_JACZDU010000010.1, forward strand.
TTTCAATTGAATCCTGAGCAAACCGTGAACTTATATAACGAGGTAAAAAGGCAGGCGAACCTTACTGGTAATGAAAAGGTCGTTGATGCATATTGTGGGTCAGGCACGATCGGCATGTGGCTTGCAAAAGATGCCCAAGAAGTGAGAGGGATGGATATTATTAAAGAATCCATCATGGATGCTAGAAAAAATGCTGACAAACATCACATCAAAAATGCTTTTTATGAAACGGGAAAAGCAGAAAAACTTCTCCCGAAATGGGTAAAAGAAGGCTGGCAACCCGACGTTGTAGTAGTGGATCCACCAAGAACGGGGTGTGATCCTGTTTTCTTAGATACAATCATAAAAACAAAGCCTAAAAAAATGATATACGTTTCATGTAATCCGTCAACATTAGCAAAAGATGTCCACATGTTAATAAGTAATGGTTATAAAGTAGAACAAATTACTCCTGTGGATATGTTTCCGCAAACATCACAAGTTGAAGCTGTTTGTACGCTAGTACTGAAGTAAGTCAAGACACGAAGGGAATGATGCTTTGTGAAAACGGAAAAAGAGAAAATGATAGATGGCGAGATGTATCGTCCCGATGATGAGCAGCTTGTAAACGAACGAATTCAAGCAAGAAGACTGACTCGAGAGTACAATGCAACAACAGAAGAGGAAGTGGATAAGCGTACTTCTTTAATAAAACAATTATTCGGATCAACCGGTCAGAATGTTGGAATAGAACCGAACTTTAAATGTGATTATGGCTATAACATTCATGTTGGGGAAAACTTTTATGCCAACTTTGACTGTACCATTTTAGATGTGTGTGAAGTTCGATTTGGAGATAATTGTATGCTGGCACCAGGTGTTCATGTCTATGCGGCTACACATCCATTAGATCCTATTGAAAGAAATTCGGGTGTAGAGTATGGAAAACCTGTCGAAATTGGAAATAACGTTTGGCTCGGTGGGGGAGTCATTATCAATCCAGGTGTAAAAATTGGAGATAATGTGGTTGTAGCTTCTGGAGCTGTAGTCACCAAAAATGTTCCGGCTAACGTAGTAGTTGGGGGTAACCCAGCAAGAATCATTAAAACGATTGAAATGAAATAATATATTTAAAGCTTAAAAAATTCAGAAATATACACACTATCCACATGTTTTTCCACAGAAAATGTGCATAACTATTGTGTTTTGCACAAATTTGCACACAATAACTATTATGTTAATTTGAAATATCAACATTATCAACAGTGTTGTGGATAACTTTGTCCACAACATATTAAAACCATAAGGATTTCTATACTAAAAAAAGACCTGCTATCCCAGCAGGTCTTTTTTGCACTTAGCGACGACTTTTTTTCTGGCGTCGGTCAGCGGCTTGTGCACGTGCTTGTGCTTCAAGATCGTTTTGATCTGCCAATTCACTTGAGTACTCGACATCAAGTCCTTTGGCTTGAGAAGCTTTAGCATTATTGTGCAATGAGGACTTTCGGTTACGTTTTTCCACACAAATACCTCCTTAAAGATATCACGATGTTTGAAACGTAAAACAAAAGCAATTGAGGAACTTGTCCTCAACTATAGAATGTGCATTTTTCAGCTAAATATTATAGGAAGAATCATCCTTTTAGAAAATCCGTTTCAGATGCTCGCTTTCCACGGGACGTGCCTATGAAGAAAAACTTAGGAATTATCTTCGTTTGTCATTTCTTGTGTCTCTGCCGTTGATTCTGCAGACTTTAATTCCTCTTTATATAGAATTTCTTGTGTTTTTGTTAGATCGTTGTTTCTTTCTTTTGCTTGTTGTTTACGGCTTTCCATAACTTTACCTCCTTAGAAAAAAATAAACACCACTCAATAGGAGTGATGTTCATTAGTATGCGCAGAGTAAGTGTACACATTACCTGTATTAAGCTTCCTTTAACTGTTCTTCCACAATTTCAAGAGGCTGTGATTGCGTACGAAGCATGTGCATGAGATAGTTATCTTTTTCAATCTGATATAAGTTATAGATATCCTGACCTTGGTTTAACTGATCATAAACATCTTTTCTTGTTTCGTTGGCTAACGTCACATAAGGAATTTTTTCAGCTGCTTTTTGTGAACGAATATTTACTTTACGAATACGCATAAAGATTGTGTGGATATCTTTTTCATAAAACAATTCAGAAAAGAAAGCATCTTTTGCTAAAGAATTGTACCCTTTTCCAAAGTAAGGCTGACCAATCCAGGTGCCAAGAAAGCCATAGCCATCTTGGACATCAAATAAATTAATGGTGCCGATTGGATTATGCCACTCATCCAAAATCGTTCTGGAAATAATGTTTCCTTGGTCCTCTTCCTCGATCGTTTGCTTCGTTAGAAATAGAAATTCTTCGAATGAAGCCGCTTTTTGACGCACAAAAGGGAAGACGTCTGGGTGCACCATTAAATTGTAAAGAACATGACTCTCTGATAAATCACGCTTTTTCAACAATTTAATCCCTCCTAGAGGGCAGAAGTATCCCCCACCCTCGAATTAAGAATAAAAATTAATTCGGGGTGGGAATCGAACCCACTAGGACCAGTCATAGCTGGTGGCGCACCAATTGCCTTCCCTTGCTTCAATATTTAATTTATGAAAATAATGTTGTATTTGACTCTTGAGCGACTATTAAATGTTCCGGATTCGCTTAATCCGCATGTTGCTCTATTTGTATCATAAGACATTTTTTCAAAAAAGAAAATAGTTATTTTGTAGATTTTTTGTAAATTATTTCACCGTCAATCATGGTCATAACAGGGGTAGCAGAAAAGTGGAACGGATGCTCGGTCCAAAGGGATAAATCTGCATCTTTTCCTGGCTCGATACTGCCTACTCGATCATCTATTCCAAGATTTCTGGCAGGAGCGATGGTGATCCCTTCAAGCGCCTTTTTTTCACTCAAACCTTCCCTTACAGCAATTGCCGCACAAACGTTTAAATACTGTATAGGGATGTAAGGGTGATCGGTCGTAATGGAAACATCAACATTATTTTCAGATAGTATACGATACGTTTCCCATGATTTGTTCTTCAGTTCGATTTTGGACTTTCGTGTCAGAGTAGGACCAACGCTTACTTTCAAGTTCAAGTCTTTAAATGAGTCTGCAATAAGGTGGCCTTCTGTACAGTGTTCAATACGAAAATCTAAGTTGAATTCCTCCGCAAAACGGATAGCCGAAAGAATATCATCTGCACGGTGAGCATGAATGCGAACAGGAATCTCACGGTTTAAAGCAGCTGCGATCGGTGCAACACGCAAATTATCTTGATACGCTGAATCTTTTGCTTGATAGAAGGCTTCACGAAGCATGCCCATAATTCCCATACGAGTGATGGAATCATTATGACGTCCACTATGAATGCGTTTTGGATTTTCACCCAACGCGATTTTAAGTCCTGCTGTTTCCTTAATAATCATCTTTCTAATGTCATGACCATGCGTTTTGATAACAGAGGTTGTTCCACCAATAACATTTGCACTTCCGGGCATGATGTGAGCAGTAGTTACTCCAAAACGAACAGCATCTTTAAAGGCGATGTCTAGAGGGTGGCAGCCGTCGATCGCACGGATGTGAGGAGTGAGCACCTCGTGCGTCTCGTTAGCATCATTTCCAGCCCAGCCTGTTCCTTCATCATACAAACCTAAATGAGTATGAACATCAATGAATCCTGGAAGAAGATGCAGGTTTTCAGCTTGGATGATCTCCATGTCAGCTGACGGTTCTATGTGTGCTTCGACAGCTGAGATTTTGCCGTTTTCTACTAGAACATCTCCTTGCTGAAGTTCGCTGCTCGTAATCGGATATACTTTTGCTTTTTGGATTAATGTTTTCATAATGTGTCACCTGATAAATTATTTTTATTATCATTGTAACAAATCATGTAAAGCCCCCTTTAAGTGAGGATATGTAAACGTATAGCCTAAGTTTCCCGCTTTTTCAGGAAGGACGTGCTGTCCCTTGAGAATCAACATACTCATCTCTCCAAACATGATTTTAAAAGCTATAGATGGTGCTGGGAGCCAGTGTGGGCGATGCATAACGTCAGCTGTTACTTGACCAAATTCTTTCATCTTAACAGGATGTGGGGAAGTAACATTTACAGGTCCTGAGTATTGTTCATTCTCTATGGCTTCTGTAATGAGTTTTGCTACATCTTCTACGTGCACCCATGAAACCCACTGCTCGCCTGAACCAACCGTACCCCCTGCAAAGAATCGATAGGGAAGGCTTAGCTGGGGAAGTACTCCACCGTCTTTACCTAGTACGAGGCCGAACCGTGTGAAAACCGTTCTGATACCAAGGGATTCTGCTGCTGATGCTTTTGTTTCCCAGGCTTTTACGACTTCGGCTAAAAAGTCAGAGCCATGCTTTGAGGATCTCTCTGTGAACACTTCGGTTTCAGAAGTACCATAATACCCTATGGCAGAAGCGTTAACCCAAACAGAAGGCTTTTGAGGCATCTTCTTAACAAGCTTTAATAATTCTTCTGTCACCTTTAAGCGGCTGTTTAAAATCGATTTTTTCTTTTCATCGGTCCATCTGCCATTTATAGATTCTCCAGCAAGGTTAACAACGGCATCGATCGGAGGCAGGTCAGGTTCATTGCTTCCCATCCATTGCACATATTGAACGCCTTTTTTCTCTGACTGTTTATCTTTTCTTGTCAGAATATAGACTTCATTTCCAAGCGCTGTAAGGTGCTTGGTTAAAAATCCCCCTACAAAGCCAGTGCCTCCGGTTACTAAGATTCTTTTCAAGGTAATCCACCTCTTTCCGATTTATTTATTTAAAAATTATGAATATTTGATATAATTCATCTTGTACATATTATATTACCCTATTAAGGAGGAAAGAAGGCTTATGGAGCTCCAAAGAAATGTGCAAGCAAAAAAGAAGAACCCCTTTTTGAAAGCGCTCTTATGGATTGGGATTGCTTTAGCTGGTGGAATCGCCTTGTCAATCATCGCGCTTCAAAGAGATGAGAAAATCAACGCGATCTGGTTTGTTGTTGCTTCATTGTGTACGTATGCTATTGCGTACCGCTTTTATGCACGATTTATTGCTACAAAAATCTTCAGCCTTAATAAAAACAATGCAACACCTGCAGAAAGGTATGCAGATGGGAAGGATTATGTACCAACAAACAAATGGGTTCTTTATGGACACCATTTTGCAGCGATCGCAGGTGCAGGTCCCCTTGTAGGTCCAACATTAGCGGCACAGATGGGATATCTTCCAGGAACCATCTGGATTATTGTCGGAGCTGTTCTTGCTGGTGCTGTACAAGACTTTGTTATTTTAATTATTTCCATGAGACGTAGAGGTAAATCAATCGGTCAGATTGCAAAGGAAGAAATAGGGCCAGTTGGTGGAATGCTAGCGCTAATCGGTGTTTTTGCTATTATGGTTATTTTAATTGCCGTGCTTGCACTAGTAGTTGTTAACGCACTCAAGTCCAGCCCATGGGGTACATATACGATTGCCATGACCATTCCAATCGCTCTTTTCATGGGTGTTTATATGCGATATTTACGCCCGGGAAGAGTAGGGGAAGCGTCTATAATTGGTTTTGTATTGTTAATATTTGCTTTGGTCAGCGGCCAATGGGTAGCGGACTCACCAACACTAGCACCTCTTTTTACTTTCGATGGTGAGACTTTAGCTTGGATGCTGATTGTTTATGGCTTCCTTGCATCCGTTCTACCTGTTTGGATGCTTCTTGCACCAAGAGACTATTTAAGTACGTTTCTAAAAGTAGGGGTAATCGGAATGATGGCACTCGGTATTCTTATCGTAATGCCTGAGATTCAGATGCCTGCACTTACTAAATTTATTGATGGAACAGGGCCTGTATTCGCAGGGAACCTCTTTCCGTTCTTGTTCATTACGATTGCATGCGGAGCCATCTCTGGTTTCCATGCTCTGATCTCTTCAGGAACATCTCCTAAACTGATTGCAAACGAGCAGCATGCTCCTATGATCGGTTACGCCGGAATGTTAACTGAATCATTTGTTGCGATTATGGCGATGGTAGCGGCAACGCTATTAACTCCAGGAATTTACTTTGCGATCAACTCACCAGGTGCTGCGATCGGAACGGATGTCGCGACCGCTGCTACCACGATATCCTCTTGGGGTTTCACAGTATCAGCAGATGAGATCAATGAGCTCGCTAAAAATGTCGATGAAGAATCGATTCTTTCTCGTACAGGCGGTGCTCCTTCGTTAGCAGTAGGGATCGCCCAAATTTTCTCGCAAGTGATTGGTGGGCCACAATTGATGGCGTTCTGGTACCATTTTGCGATACTATTTGAAGCCGTGTTCATACTAACCACCATAGACGCAGGTACACGAGTAGGCAGGTTTATGTTGCAGGATCTTCTCGGACAAATATATAAGCCGCTTCGAAAAACAGACTCTATGCCGGCTGTATATTTCACGAGTGCGTTAGTCGTTGCAGGCTGGGGTTATTTCTTAGTTGTTGGTGTAACTGATCCGTTAGGCGGAATCAATACACTATGGCCGTTGTTCGGTATCGTTAACCAAATGTTAGCGGCCATCGCACTTATCGTGGCAACAACTGTTATCTTGAAGATGGGCAAGAAGAAGTTCGTATGGGTCACATTAGTTCCCCTTGCTTGGTTGATGATCGTAACGTTCTCAGCTGCTTGGCAAAAGATTTTTTCTGATGTTCCGAAAATTGGTTTCTTGAAACAAGCAGAAGTGATGAAGGAAGCAATAGCGAGCGGCAATTTGCCTGCAACTGTACCTTCCATGGAAGCTGCTAAACAGCTGGTCTTCAACAATACGTTAAACGCGTATTTAACCGCGATTTTTATGTTGCTTATTTTAGGAGTGCTGATTGATGCGATGCGCATCTGGTACAAGGCGGTCAAGAGCGAGAAGCCTTTAGAAACATCAGAAGAGCCGTTTGTACAAACAAAGCTTGGTGATGTATCGTGACATTTCAAGCCGCTTGGCAATGGGTGAAAAACATCTTCCAGATCCTTTTATATATCGGAAAGGGCATCTCAAATCTCCCTGATTATCAAGCATATGTGAAGCACCTAAAAGAAAATCATCCAGAGCGCACACCGCCTACTGAAAAAGAGTTTTTTGCAGAGTTGCTCGAGAATAAATATGGCGCAAATGCAAAACGTTGTTGATAAGCCTTCATAAGTGCAGGTTGCACTTTCACGAAAAAGCATTCTCTCCAAAACGGGGAGGGTGCTTTTTTTATGTCATGAATGGATCAGTGCGATTTTTGTTAACAAATCCATACAGATACAAATCGATTGTTTGAAGGATGTTTAAACAGTACGAAATCTATAAGATATGGTACACTATTTGGTGAAAGAAGGTGGGTAGATGGCTGTTATAACAAGGATTTCTGCTCAGCAAAAAAACGACGAACGATTCAATATTTTTATACAAAAAGGCCCAAAAGAAGAATTTGCGTTTAGCGTAGACGCAGATGTTTTAATAAAGTTTTCACTTCAAAAAGGTATGGAGATCGATGAAGAAGAATGGGAATCCATCATTGAAGAAGATCAATATCGAAAAGCTTTTAATAAAGCTCTTCACTATTTATCTTTTCGAATGCGAACGGCTCATGAGATCGAGGTATATCTAGAAAAGAAGGAAGTTCCTGAAGCCACGATCAAACGCGTTCTGCAAAAACTTTCGGAGTATGATTTTGTGAATGACCAAACATTCGCAAAATCACTCGTAAGAAGCCGTATGAACACATCCTTTAAAGGACCCGGAATGATTCGGCAGGAGCTGAAGAAAAAAGGAATCAGTGATCGTCACACGGAAGAAGCACTTGATCAGTTCAGTTATGACGAGCAACTAGAAGCTAGCATTGCGTTTATTCAAAAACAATTTTCAAGCGGAAAGAAACGGTCTGAGAAAGAACAAAAGCAAAGGATTGCTCAGCAGCTTCAGCAAAAAGGCTATATGTGGGATGTTATTGAGATGGCATTTCAAGAAGCGAAGATCAGTCAATCTGCTGAAGATGAAAAAGAAGCCTTGCTGGCACATGCTCGCAAAGCTCACCATAAATACAAGAAGTACAGTGGGTTTGAATACGAGTCGCGCATGAAGAAATTTCTTTACAGCAAAGGCTTCAATTCCGAAGTGATTTCAGAACTGCTTAACGGGGATGAAATTAACGATCTATAAAGATTTCAGGTCGGTTGTCGTCCTGTTCAACGATTAGTGACGCAACTTGCTCTGGAGACTTTAAACGTGAGCGATCTGCAATATGAGTGGATTCATCCCAGAATGGCGTATCCATTCCACCCATATAGACGGCTGTGGGATAGATATTCGCTCCGTCCCATTCCTTTACGAGACTTTCTGTAAATCCTCTAACGGCAAATTTAGAAGCACAATAGACGGATTCATTTACCTTTCCGCGTAAGCCTGCAGTTGAAATGATGTTCATGACCTTGCCAAAGCCCTGTTTTTTAAATAACGGGAAAGCAATCTTCGTTGGGAAAATCGTGCCATAAACATTCGTTTCAAGCATTCCTGTAATATCTGTTTTTAATAAGTCTTCAAGCGGATCGAATATTCCAATGCCTGCATTGTTGATTAACGCGTGAACATGCTCGCTATCGAAGATGGATTGAAGCATGGATTCTGTTTGTTCGTAATTCGTAACATCACAAACTTTATACGATACCTTGTTTTCGCTGTGAGTGAATGATTGAACAGCTTGTTCTAATTTTTTCTCATTACGACCAACGAGATATACGTTGTATGTTTTATTATATTCGCGGGCTAGTGCGAGTCCTAAGCCTGAACCGCCGCCCGTAATAATGACAGTCTTACTCAAAATTATCACTCCTATGTAGTTAGTTCTTAAGCATATATAGGGTACAGAAAAGAAAGGAAGTAATCAAATGGAAAAAAGATTCAGCGAGATGACAGAAGTTGAAATTAAAGGCGAAATTGCTTCCCTTCGAGCAAAAGCACAAAAAGCAGAACAAATGGGTATGGTAAGTGAGTACGCTGTTTATGAACGCAAGATCGCGATGGGTAAATGCTATCTGATGGACCCGTCAACGATCGAAAGCGGGAAAGAGTACGGAATTCAAGGGGACCCGGGATCGACTTTTTCTGTGCTGTACCTAAATGGTATTTTTGCCTGGGGTTACAAAAATAAACAAAGTGCACTCGAAGCGTTGCCGATTTCAGTTCTTGAATAATTTTTGAAGGCTCTTTTCTTTGTTTTTTGTTCAAAGCTTCTTTGCAGTTGAATGGAGTGTAAGGTGCGAGACTCCTGGGGGATCAGCGGGACAGGTGAGACACCTAAGGTCGCAAGGCGACGAGGTGGCTCACCGCACGCCCCCCGGAAAGCGAGCACCTGGAACGGAGATCAACCACTTAAAACACCGTGAACAAAATAAAGAAGCGGTACAGGACCGCTCCTTTATTCGTCACTATGAACGCTTACGTGTTTGAATTTCAAGCACATAGTTATTTAATGCTTGCTGGGTCTCCCCGTTCACTTGGTTGTACGCATGCTTCGAATTGGCACGCGGTGAGTGAAAGGGGTCAGAATATTTACCGTTAAATCGCGTTGATGAGAAGTAGTCTTTCTTGTTCAACTGATTCACCCCCCAGAATGAAATTCATAACCGCAAGAGTTACTGATCATCTCGGTGTTGATTGGACAAAAACATTCGTTCCTGCGGATGGTCACGAATGGATCCATCTGGCCGTTTAGAAGAGAATTCTTCTTTTGATCTCGGCTCACCTGAGAAGGAGATCCGATTAGGGAAGTTTTTCGATTTATTGCGCATGTGATTACCTCCTTATTATCGGTTCTCAACTAGTATGAAACGTGAGAGAACCCTTTATGTGACGGGGGTTTCTTTAAAAATTGGTTAAGGAGGGAGAATAATGGAAGAGCGTTTTGACAGATTGGCGAAATTACTGCAAGAAAAGAACCCAGCCCTTACAAATCAAGAAGCAAGGGAATGGGTGGAAGGATTATGGGAAGATTTTGAGTCTACTCGAGCGAAAGCGGGATGGGAGTATGAAGGACAAGAGGTTACTGAGAAGATGGTAACCCAATTGATTACTTCATATGGCCATAAGCTTCATGAGTATTTTTCAAACAATCCTAAATTTCAGCGATTTGTAAAAAAAGACGGGCCTATTCAATAAGCCCGTCTTCTTCCTATTCATTATTGTTGATGAGGTCGAGTGGAGAGAATTCCATCTTCTTTTTTAAGCGGTCTTCAGAATAAACCCAGCCTGTAAAAGAAGTAATGATGTTCAAGTTTTCATCTAACTGTACCATCGCGACAAAAGGATAGTGTCCTTTACTTCTATATCGAAGATCAATAAATTGAACGAGGTGCCCGTGATCGTTTTTCTCGACTTCCCACCTGTGTACAGGAGAAAAGGAAAGAAAGGCAGATATATTTTTATCTTTTTTCGCTGCATCGATCAATTTCGTTTTTGGAACAGCTAGACGATCAAACGTATCCCAAACCGTAACTTTTCCATTTTTCAAACCGGCTACAAAGAATTCATGCTTCGATTTAATGGCAAGATGGTATTGTCCCCAACGAATCGTAGGGCTAGCATAAATCTCTTCAGCTTCTGGAATCTTTTTCAGCACAATCTTATTTACTCGCTGCCTGGACATGATTCGAATGATGTAATAAACGATAAGTATGATATATACCGTTAGGAACGTGTATCCTGGATCAACACCAACATACCAGAGCAACAAACCTCCTATATGCAAGAAAAAGATAAAGGGATCAAAGATACTGATGACACCTAGTGCGATCCATTTCTTTGAAACAGGGTACAGTGCCTGTGTGCCGTAAGCATTAAAGATATCAACGAATACATGAAGGAAAACTGCGATCGCTGTCCATAACAAAAGCTTTCCGTTATCAGCTTCAGGAACAAATAATGAGATAGCCCCAAATAAAAGCAGCGGCCAGATCACAAGAGCAGGCAATGAATGTGTAAGCCCTCTATGGTTTCGGATGTATACCGCATTATTTTTAAGTTTAAGTACTGTGTCAAAGTCGGGTGCTTGGGAACCGATTAGTGTCCCAGCAAGAATGGCTTGGGAGGTCACTGGATCATTTGCAATTGCAGGGTCCAGCATCGCTAATCCACCTAACCCGAGCCCCATTACAATATGTGTGCCTGTATCCAAGGCGATCACCTCCTATGTAGGAATGGAGTGAAATAATATGTTAACAGTTTTTATGGAGTATAAAGTAAGTCCGGATTCCATTCAATATTATGAGTCTCAAATGGTTTCTGTGATTCAAGAACTTAAAGCTTATGGAGCTTCTGATATTCAATGGTATAGGGCAGCAGATCAGCCTTCCCTATATGTTGAATGTTTCCAAGTTAATGATCAAGAATCATATGATACGATTAAAAAAAATCGAACTACACTTCAGCATCCTGTTTTTTCATTACTTAATGAATGTGTAACAGGAGGACTTGAAAAAGTCCATTGCTGGGCGTTTGAAAAGCTTAATACAAAGGAAGATCTGTAAATTGAACACAACAAGTAATAGTATATTTTCCCTCAATGATTCATATGTGAAACAATTTCAAGACCATTTGTTAACTTGGTATAACGAGAACAAACGAACATTGCCTTGGAGAGAAAATCAAGACCCCTATCGTGTTTGGGTCTCTGAGATTATGCTTCAGCAAACAAGAGTAGATACGGTTATTCCTTATTTCGAACGTTTTACTCAACTGTTCCCAACGCTTCAGGACCTCGCTTATGCGGATGAAGAAAAAGTCTTAAAAGCATGGGAGGGTCTAGGTTATTATTCCCGAGTTCGAAACTTACAAACCGCAGTAAGAGAAGTATGCGAATCTTATGGAGGAAAAGTACCGAATACGCCAAAAGAGATCGCTGGATTAAAGGGAGTTGGCCCATATACAGCAGGCGCGGTTCTAAGTATTGCGTACGGTATTCCAGAACCTGCCGTTGATGGTAATGTTATGCGTGTTTTATCACGAATTCTATTGATTGAAGAAGACATCAGTAAACCAAAAACGCGTATACTCTTTGAAAAAGCAGTGAGGGAACTGATCTCACATGAAGATCCGTCTTCTTTTAATCAAGCATTAATGGAGCTAGGTGCATTGATTTGTACACCCAAATCACCAGCTTGCTTATTATGTCCGATGCGAGAATTATGCAAAGGGTTTGAGAGTGGAAGACAAGCTGAACTTCCTGTAAAGTTAGGAAAAACAAAAGTAAGAACAGCTAAGATGACTGCAGGTGTGCTAGTGAATAGTAATGGAAAAATTCTTATTCACAAAAGACCATCAGAAGGCTTGCTTGCTAACATGTGGGAATTTCCGAACACCGAGTATGTGGGGGAGCACAAAGACGCAGAAATAAATGCGTTGGTTGGATATGTACAAGAACAGACGAATTTGGGAGCATTTGTAGAAGATAAAGCAGGATACATTGAGCATGTTTTTTCTCACTTAAAATGGGAAATTCAAATATGGCAGGGAAAAATCGAAAGTGAAGATAATCTAGAACAGCTGCCGGCGGATTGGAAATGGGTCAGTGTAGACGAGCTTGAAACATATCCATTTCCTGTCTCTCATCAAAAAATCATTCGGCTTATAAAGGAGGCATTAATTGTATGAACTTAGATCTTGAAGGAAAAGTTGTGCTTGTTACAGGTGGATCTAAAGGGATCGGTCAAGGTATTGCTTATGCCTTTTTAGAAGAAGGTGCAAAAGTAGGAATCGTCGGTCGTAACTTGGCTGATCTGGAAGCTGCTCAAAAAGACGGGATCGAAATTTTTCAAGGTGATGTAACGAATGCCGATGATCGTGAAGAAGTGATGAATGAGTTCGTTACAAAGTTTGGAACGATAGATGTTTTGGTTAACAATGCAGGTGGAAGCAATGGATCTTCTGTTATGGAGACAAGCATCGAGCAGTTTGAAGAAGCGATGCATCTGAATTTTCTTTCAGCTGTTGATCTGAGTAAAAGAGCGGCAGCGATCATGAGCGGGAAATCAGACGGTGGAGCTATTATTAATATTTCATCTATTTTTGGCCGGGAATCTGGTGGTAAGCCTACGTACAATGCAAGCAAGGCAGCCATGATTTCCTTCACAAAGTCATTTGGTGACGAGATGATCAAGAAGGGGATTCGAGTAAATGGCGTCGCCCCTGGATCGATCTTGCATGAAACAGGAAATTGGAAAAAAAGATTGGAACAAGATCCAGACAAAATCAATTCGTTTGTAGAGGAACATATTTCTGCTGGCCGATTTGGGACGGTAGAAGAAGTAGCCAACGTTGTAGTGTTTTTAGCTTCCAAAAAGTCATCATGGGTCGTTGGAAGTACGCTGAACGTGGATGGCGGACAGTCTTATAGTAACTTTTAAAGGATATGAAGGAAAAATAAGCCCCTGCAGTGTGCAGGGGCTTGTTTGTTTGTTTGTGCTCGTCCAGCAGCTGGTAGGCTTGCTGGATGAGCGATTCCCAGGGTTTATGAGCGATTCCCAGGGTTTATGAGCGATTCCCAGGGTTTATGAGCGATTCCCAGGGTTTATGAGCGATTCCCAGGGTTTATGAGCGATTCCCAGGGTTTATAAGCGATTCCCAGTCAATCAGGATATCAATCGTATTTAACCTCAGTCCCATGCGTCCAATCGGCTTCATCTCGTTTCATTCCGCCTCTTGCTTCAATCTCCTTAATGATCTCGCGGTGCATGCTAGTTCCTTCTTCGTTTAAATAAGGAGCCACCTGCTGCAAAGAGTGGTGAAAATATGCGAGTTCCGCATCCTTCCAATCGGTCTTACTCGTCATACTCAATTCCGTCATATCTCTTCCTACATACATGAGTTGTCCCTCCTTTTATCAAGATTTAGTTATTCATTCATTTATCCCCTATATCTCAATGTTTTAATACTGGAAATATCTAATAAAAAAAGTGCTTATAAAAAAGGACTACACCGGGTAAATTATATTTCGTGGAGGTGAAAAACATGGACAAACAACAAAAACAACAACAACAACAAGCTCGTCAAAAGCAACAAAACGCTCAACAACAACAAGCTGGTCAATCTTACGGGACTGAATTTGCTAGCGAAACTAACGCTCAAGAAGTTCGCCAACAAAACCAACAGTCTCAACAAGGTAAAAACCAACAACAAAAATAACCTCTATCCAGGAATGCTCCCTAATCACTAGGGAGCATTTTTTGGTTCCTCTTCATTTTTTATCTGACATTCACAAGAATTACATACGTTTTCTAAACATGACCGATGGGAATACTAGTGACGAGTGGAATTATTTGAAAAAAGGCGCTTTTATGAAAAAAACAGGGACAAGTACATTTCCAAACTATTCTTAAAACGATATAATAAAGAAGAGAAAAAAAGCGTGTGTTATGAAAGAAAGTAATGATCGGGAATAAAAACATCGAAAAAAATGAAGAACGAGGTTTATTAATGGAGCTGGTGAATTACCGACAATTGGTTAAAGAGGAAGGAGAATTAACAATTCAATAGGTAACATTAGCTTCCGGAACTCGGGCAGAAAGGAGAGAGAGATGAGTTTTCCTGCAACCGGAAGTATAATCAATATCCAAAGCTATAAGCATAACGGTTATCTTCATAGAAACTGGGAAGATACGGTTATTTTGAAAGGGACTCCTAGTCAGGTGATTTGTGGTAACGACCGGATTCTTGTTACTGAATCTGACGGGCGTCAATGGCGCACGAGGGAACCGGCCATTTGCTACTTTAACGCGAAGCAATGGTTTAACGTGATCGGAATGATACGAGAAGACGGGATTTATTACTACTGCAACCTAGGCTCACCATTCATGTGGGACAAGGAAGCATTGAAGTATATTGATTATGATCTTGATATAAAAGTATTTCCAGATGGCACTTATATCTTATTGGATGAAGATGAATATGAGCTGCATAAAAGAATGATGAGGTATCCGAGTCAGCTCGATACGATTATTAAGAAGAACCTTCAAGAGTTAATCTTGATGGTCACACAAAAAAAGGGGCCGTTTGAACCTGGATTTGTGGAACAATGGTACGAAAGATATTTAGAATTCCGATAAAAAGGAAAACCTGTTGAAGAGTCAACAGGTTATCCTTTTTTTATCTTTGGTTAACTTGGCGCTTTGCCAAGTTTTCTTTTTATGAAAGAAAGAATGGTGAAATGAAATGGATAGTATTAAACGTTATTTGAAATTTGTAAAACCATACAAGTGGCAAATCTTTTGGACAATTTTAATCGGGTTAGCCAAGTTTGGTATCCCGTTGCTAACACCACTGATTTTAAAATATGTAGTGGATGATATCATTCAAGTCTCATTGCCGGTAGATGAAAAGTTAAACAAACTTTACTGGCTCATGGGCGGAGCTGCACTCATATTTGTTGTGCTTCGACCACCAATCGAATACTGGAGACAATATTATGCACAATGGGTAGGAACAAAGGTTTTATATGACATTCGTGATAAGATGTTTGATCATATCCAACGCTTGAGTCTGCGTTTTTATTCGAACAATAAATCAGGCGAAATTATTTCAAGAGTCATCCATGACGTTGAGCAAACAAAAACGTTTGTCATTACCGGTCTTATGAATGTATGGCTAGATATGGCGACGATAATTATTGCAGCGGCCATCATGTTCTCTATGGATTTCTGGCTAACGATCGTAGCCTTATCCATGCTTCCGGTTTACGGGTTTTCGGTAAAATTTTTCTATGCTCGACTTCGTCAATTAACGAAAGATCGTTCGCAGGCTCTGGCTGAAGTGCAAGGCCATCTGCATGAACGCGTTCAAGGTATGTCAGTCATCCGCAGTTTTGCACTCGAAGATCACGAGCAGGTTCAGTTTGATAAACGAAACCGCAACTTCTTAGACCGTGCAATGGATCACACAAAATGGAACGCAAAGACATTCTCGGTCGTAAATACTGTAACAGATATCGCGCCGCTTCTTGTTATTGGGTTTGCAGCGTATCAAGGCATTCAAGGAAACATTACAATTGGGGCTTTAGTTGCTTTTGTAGCGTATATGGATAGACTATATAATCCACTTAGACGACTAGTGAATTCATCTACAACACTGACACAATCGATCGCGTCTATGGACCGGATGTTTGAGTTTTTAGATGAGTCCTATGATATTGAAGACTCTCCTCAGGCGAAACCCTTAACATCGGTAAAAGGAAAGCTTGATTTTGAAAATGTATCATTCACTTACAACGAGGAAGAAGCGGATGTGTTACATAATGTTTCCTTATCGGTTGAAGCAGGTGAAACGATTGCTCTTGTGGGAATGAGTGGCGGAGGTAAATCTTCGTTGATCAGCTTGATTCCACGCTTTTATGACGTATCAGAAGGAAGCATCAAGCTCGATGGAACGGATATCCGCGATTTTAAAGTGCGAACACTAAGAGATAATATCGGTATGGTTCTTCAAGATAATATTCTTTTTAGTGAATCTGTTCGCGCGAATATTCTTATGGGTAATCCAGAGGCTTCAGATGAAGACATGATTGCGGCTGCTAAAGCGGCTAATGCACATGAATTCATAATGAGCCTTCCGGAGGGTTATGATACCAAGATCGGGGAACGTGGAGTCAAATTATCTGGCGGTCAGAAGCAGCGAGTGGCTATATCTCGTGTCTTTTTAAAAAATCCACCGCTCCTTATTCTTGATGAAGCAACTTCTGCACTCGACCTTGAGAGTGAACATTTAATTCAAGAAGCTTTAGAAAAACTTGCAAAAGATCGAACAACGTTCATTGTGGCCCACCGACTTTCCACTATAACGCATGCGGATCGAATCATCGTGATCGATCACGGCAGGATCGTAGAAATCGGTAACCATAAGAAATTGATGGAAAAACAAGGCGCCTATTATGACCTATTCATGGTTCAACAACTAAGTTAATTTTAGACGAGACCAGCAGAGATGCTGGTCTTTTTTATAGCTTTTAAACGGGATTGTAGTTTCAAAGGCACATGAAAATCATACGAAAGAACTACAACATAAGACATATTTGTCGACTATTCTGAAAATTAAATATTGTCAAATTGTCAGAGTAGTGTCATAATTCTCAACAGAGAAGTAATATTCTAGGAAATTTGGCAGCTTAGAGAAAGGAGTGAGATCTCATGGGAAATCCAGTTCTAGAAGTGAAGAACTTAAGAACTTCTTTCCTTACAGACGATGGCGCAATCCCTGCTGTGGATGGTGTTGATTTCCACGTCAATCCTGGTGAAGTGCTTGGTATCGTAGGAGAATCGGGCTGCGGTAAAAGTGTGACGTCACTATCCGTAATGGGACTAGTACCTACACCGCCTGGGAAAATTGAAGGAGAGATTCTCTTTAAAGGTGAAAATATTGCTTCAGCACCAGAAAGAAGGATGCGGCAAATTAGAGGCAATGAAATCGGAATGATTTTTCAGGAGCCGATGACAAGCTTGAACCCGGTTATAACAATCGGTGAGCAGCTTATTGAATCACTACGCATACATAGAAAATGGTCCAAAAAAGAAGCGATGGGCAAAGCCGTTGAGATGCTTAAGCTAGTGGGGCTTCCACGGGCAGAAGAGCTTGTAAAAGAATATCCTCATCAATTATCAGGAGGTATGCGTCAGCGTGTCATGATCGCCATGGCCATGATCTGTGACCCTAAACTTCTGATAGCGGACGAGCCTACTACCGCTTTGGATGTTACGATTCAAGCCCAGATTTTAGATCTGATGAAACGACTAAACAAAGAAACAGACACCGCCATCATGATGATTACGCATGATCTTGGTGTAGTTGCTGAGATGTGTGAGCGCGTTGTTGTAATGTACGCTGGAAAAGTGGTCGAAGAAGGTGAAGTGAAAACCATCTTCCAAGATCCGAAGCATCCTTATACGGTAGGGTTGATCAAGTCCGTACCAGACATGAGGGAGAAGGTTGGCCGTCTATACTCTATACCAGGAAACGTACCGAAACCCGGTTCTGTCAAAACGGGTTGTTCGTTCGCACCACGTTGTGAGCATGCAGGAACAAGGTGTATAACTGAAACTCCTCATCTTAAAACTCAAGAAGGCAGTCATCAAGTCAGATGCTGGCTTTACGAGGACGGGAAAGGAGTGAATCTGCATGAGTCAGACACAGCCATTAGTTAAAGTTGAAAATTTAAAGATGCACTTTCCGATTAAAGGCGGACTATTGAGCAAGACCGTTGGCGAAGTAAAGGCAGTAGACGGAATCTCTTTTTACATAAAAAAAGGGGAGACACTCGGCCTCGTAGGAGAGAGCGGGTGCGGTAAGTCCACGACAGGACGCATGCTCCTAAGACTTTTAGAACCTACTGAAGGAAAGATCTACTTTGAAGGCGAGGATATAACGAAATTATCCTCGAGTGAGATGAGGAAGAAACGCCGCGAGATGCAGATGGTGTTTCAAGATCCTTTTGCTTCCCTGAACCCGCGTCATACGGTTGAGAAAATTTTAGAAGAGCCACTAATCGTTCATGGTGTAAAAGATAAAGCGGAACGAAAAAGACGAGTAAAAGAACTGCTTGAAGTGGTAGGACTCTCAAGCTGGCACGCAAAGCGATATCCTCACCAATTTTCAGGAGGACAAAGACAGCGTATCGGAATCGCACGAGCACTTGCCGTGAATCCGAAGCTCATTATCGCGGACGAGCCGGTATCTGCACTGGATGTTTCCATTCAATCTCAAGTATTAAACCTTTTACAAGATCTTCAAAAAGAGTTCGATCTTACGTATTTGTTTATCGCGCATGACCTTGGCGTAGTCCGCCATATCAGTGACCGAGTGGGAGTTATGTATTTGGGTCATATCGTAGAGCTTGCTGATAGTGAAAAGCTTTATGATGATCCAAAACATCCATATACACAAGCTCTTTTATCAGCTGTTCCTATACCAGATGTAGAGCATCGAAAGGACCGTGTCATCCTGCAAGGAGATGTTCCGAGTCCATCGAATCCGCCTGCTGGTTGTCCGTTCCATACACGTTGCCCTGCAGCGATGGATCATTGTGGAACCGTAAAGCCTGTTTTAAAAGAAGTTGCTGAAGGCCACTACGCTGCCTGCCACCTTTACGAATAACGGCAGACACGTACATATAAACAAAGGCATAACTAAAATGAGAACTGGGGGAAAGAAGATGAAGAAAAGTTTATTAACTTTATTTGCTTTAATGCTCGCTTTATCTCTTGCGTTGGCAGGGTGTTCATCAGGAGGAGATAGCAGCAGTGGAGGAGACGACGAAAAAGTCGATCCGAACAATGTCATGATCTACGGTCGTGGCGGAGATTCTGTAGCACTTGATCCAGCAGTTGTTACTGACGGTGAATCATTCATCGTAACAGAGCAAATCTATGAGCCACTAGTAAACTACGGAAAAGATAACACAGATATCGTTCCTGGTCTTGCAAAGAAATGGGAGATCTCTGAAGATGGCTTGACGTATACATTCGAGCTTGAAGAAGGTGTTAAGTTCCACGATGGTGAGAAGTTCAACGCTGATGCAGTTGTAAAGAACTTTGACCGCTGGGCACAAAGTAAAGATGGTGAGAAATTCGCATACTACGGATCTATGTTTGGTGGGTTTGAAGGTGACGAAGGCCACGTCATTAAAGATGTAAAAGCAGATGGTGAGAACAAAGTAGTTATTACGTTGAACAAGCCACAAGCTCCATTCTTAAAGAACGTAGCCATGAGCCCGTTCGCAATCGCGAGTCCTAAGTCATTAGACGGCGACAAGCTAAGCAAAGAGCCAGTTGGTACAGGTCCTTTCAAATTCAAGAGCTGGAAGCCAAACGATACGATCGTTCTTGAAAAGAATGCTGACTATTGGGTAAAAGATATGCCGAAACTTGATGGCGTAACGTTTAAAGTAATCAAAGATAACTCTTCTCGTTTGAATGCACTAACAAAAGGCGAAATCGACTTAATGGATGCTCTTAATCCATCTGATATGAAAAAAGTTTCAGACAATGGGAAGCTTCAGTTGTTCGAACGTCCATCTATGAATGTTGGTTACCTAGGATTTAACGTTGAAAAAGCACCATTTGATAAAAAAGAAGTACGTCAGGCGATCAGCCACTTGATCGACAAGCAAGCGATCATCGACAACTTCTATGAAGGAACAGCTGAGCCGGCTAAAAACCCAATGCCTCCTTCAATCGCTGGATACAACGATGAGATTCAAGATCGTGAGTATGACGAAGCAAAAGCAAAAGAACTTTTGGCAAAAGCAGGTATGGAAAAAGGATTCGAAATGGATCTTTGGGCAATGCCTGTAGCACGTCCATATATGCCAAATGGTCAAAAAGTAGCTGAAGCGATTCAAGCGAAACTTGCAAAAGTGAATATTAAAGCGAACATCGTAACATTTGAGTGGGGTACTTACCTTGAGAAAGTTCAAAAAGGTGAAGCACCAATGTTCATGTTAGGTTGGACAGGTGACAATGGAGATGCGGATAACTTCCTTTATACGCTTCTTGATAAAGACACGATCGACTCTAACAACTACTCTCGTTATGCGAACGAAGACGTTCATAAGCTTTTAGTTGAAGCTCAAACAACGGCTGACGAAGCGAAGCGTGAAGAGCTTTACAAACAAGCACAAGTAATCATCCATGAAGATGCTCCATGGGTACCACTTGTTCACTCTAAGCCTCAGTTAGCTGGAGCAAGCAAGATTAAAGGATTCGTTCCACATCCTACAGGTTCTCAATCTTTCGCGGACGTATCTTTCGAATAATGTATGGCGGGGAGTATGGCCTAAAATAGCCTGCTCCTCTTTTTTTGGAAAATGATTCTCTAAAAGGTAGTCTTTCATAACCCCTTTGATACGTTGATTGGAAAGTAAGGTGCGAGACTCCTGGGGGATCAGCGGGACAGGTGAGACTCTTAATAGCGCCTAGCGCTAAAAGGCTCACCGCACGCCCCCCGGAAAGCGAGCATCCTGGAGTGGAAAGCAACGCCTTTCAAGAATCACAACTCGTAACCTAACATACTTGTAATTCTTCTTAAGAAAGAGGTGACCCTATGTTTGCCTATACGATCAGACGGTTAGCAACGCTCGTTCCTGTACTTTTAGGGATGACATTTATCGTGTTCATGATGATTCGCGCTATCCCGGGTAATCCAGCACAATTAATTTTAGGGCAACAGGCCACAAAGGAAGCTGTTGCTGCATTAACTCAGCGACTTGGATTAGACCAACCGTGGTACACGCAATTTATTGATTATTTGACAGGTCTTTTTACAGGAGACCTAGGAGTTTCATTAAAAACGAACGTTCCGATCGCAGAAGAAGTGTGGCCGTATCTAGCAGCTACCATTGAACTTGCTTTAGTTGCGATGGTTATTGCAATCGTGATTGGAGTTAACGCAGGTATCATTTCCGCGTGGTTTCAAAACTCTTGGTTCGATTATACGGCTATGGTTCTTGCGCTAGTTGGTGTTTCTATGCCGATCTTCTGGCTTGGATTGATGGAGCAATATGTTTTCTCTATTCACTTTGATCTTCTACCGACTACAGGAAGAGACAACATTCGTGTCCCGGTTGATCCGATCACGCATCTGTATTTGATCGACACATTGATCCAAGGAAGAATGGATCAGTTTGCTGAGGTAGTCAAACATCTCATCTTGCCAGGAGCTGCACTAGCTACGATACCGATGGCAATTATCGCGCGTATGACTCGCTCAAGCATGCTTGAAGTTATGCGCTCAGACTACATCCGAACGGCTCGTGCTAAAGGGATGAAAATGTTTTGGGTCGTATACAAGCATTCATTGAAAAACGCGTTAATCCCAGTAGTAACGGTTATCGGTCTTCAGACGGGACTGCTATTGGGCGGTGCGATTCTGACTGAGACGATTTTCGGATGGCCGGGCATTGGTACATACATCTATGATGCGATCTCGTATCGTGATTATCCGGTTATCCAATCTGGTATTTTAGTAGTCGCAACGATTTTCGTATTAATCAATCTACTCGTTGATTTGCTGTACGCAGCAATTGACCCGAGAATTAAATTCAAGTAGGAGGGATTAGAATGTCAGAACTCACAAGATCAACACCTCCCGTAGTTCCGCAGCCACAGCATATGCCAGTGGAACCTGTGGAAGACAAAGTAATCTCTCCTTGGAAAGATGCTTGGAGAAGCTTCAAAAAGAATAAGATCGCTCTTGTCGGTCTATCGATCGTATCGCTATTTATCTTGATTGCGATTTTCGCGGACCTGATTGCACCTTACAGCTATAGTGAAGTTGAGCTAAAAGATAAACACATCGCTCCATCTGCTGAACATTGGTTTGGAACGGATGAATTCGGCCGTGATATTTTAAGCCGTGTCATTCATGGTGCTCGCATCTCGCTTTGGGTAGGATTTTTCTCGGTAGCTGGCTCCGTTATCGTAGGTTCCTTGCTTGGCATTATTGCAGGATATTATGGAAGATGGGTCGATGGCATCATTTCCCGTATTTTTGATATTTTACTGGCGTTTCCAAGTATTTTACTTGCTATTGCAGTTGTGTCTGTACTTGGACCTTCTCTAAAAAATGCGTTGATCGCGATCGCGATAATAAACATTCCAACGTTTGGACGCTTGTTGCGCTCAAGGGTGCTTAGTGTAAAAGAAGAGGAATACATTACAGCAGCTCGAGCGGTCGGAATGAGCGACTTCAGGATTCTGATTCATCATATCCTACCGAACAGTCTCGCTCCAATTATCGTTCAAGGAACACTTGCCATCGCAACGGCGATCATTGAAGCAGCAGCTCTTGGATTCCTAGGAATGGGTGCACAGCCACCAACTCCAGAGTGGGGTAAGATGCTCGCGGATTCAAAAGACTTTATCATTCAAGCGCCATGGACCGTATTGTTCCCAGGCTTAGCGATTATGCTCACGGTACTCGGATTCAACCTGATGGGTGACGGCCTGCGTGATGCACTAGATCCACGAATGAAGAGTTAGCGATTAGTTGAATGTGAGGAAGCTTGGCTTAGGCTGAGCTTCTTTTTTATGTGGTTTTTTCTAGTAGGGGGGTTAGGTTGTAGAGTCTTGTTCGATTTGTACCAGTTGAGGGTAGATTTAATGAACGAAGAAGGTGGTAAGCTTGGCTGCTAGATTGTAAATTTAAATACCATGCAAACTCATAGTTAGAAATATGATTTGATATTAATAGTGCGTAATCTTGAAGAGCTTCAATGTGCGCAGTTTTTGAAGAAGTATTACAAGTAGAACAATGCCATTTCCCCCAAGCATAGTTCATGATGGAGTGAGGACAAGTTGGACAAAATACCCCTTTTGAGAGCTCATTTTTATTTACTTGGAAAAGTTCACAAATATCTGGATCGTACGAGGAGCTTAACTTAAGGAGAAGTCTTGCAAGTTTTTTAACCTGTTTTTGAGTAATCATAGTTTCTGTATATTTCTGTATTAGACTTTCGTACTTTTGTTGTAAACTCGAACTCTTAATGACTATCTCATTAGCTTTTTTATAACCTGGTGCCGCTTCAATAATTCCTGCGGGATGTGTCATAACCACAAGTGTCTCAATAGGTAAGAAATTCATTTTGTGTTGTTCTAATACCCTAGTAAGATGAATTTTTTGGCGAGAAACTTGATCAATCGGATTTGGAAATGCCTCTTCTTTTCCTGCATGAGTTCGAATGAATTGAAAGAATTGGTCTTCAAAATAAAGATGGCCAGCCATATATTTGATCTCAAGGATTGTAATGAAACTTGGAGTAATGAGAAGAGTGTCCATTTGAAAAAAATATTCATCGTCTAATATTCGAAGACCATGTAAGTAAAGAATATCCTTGGGCAGATAACGATAAAAGTATTCGAGTGACTGCTCGCCTTTAAAGCCGGATGAATGATTCCGCAACAAATCTTGAAATTCTTGTTTCTTAAAATGATTGGGTGGAATTCTTTTGACCAATTTAGATAATTTGGTAATAAAAATAGGTGCTTTTTTTTCTTTTTTCAAATGAAGCGCCTCCTACAATTTTAGTTAGGATCATGGAACTCCATTTTGCCGCATTCTTACGTTTAGCTCAAAGACCAAGATACCTAATATCACATTTAAAATCAGTTCAATCCACAAATTTCACCTATGAATCCACAAGAAATAGTGTTTAATCCACGAGTTTTATACTCGAATCCTAAAGTTTTAGTGGTTTATCCACGAGTCTACAATCCTAGACATATTTCGACAGAGGCGTACCGAGTAATGTCCGCTATAGACTGGTGTACACAACAATTCGCTGCCCACAAACAAACAAAAAAACCAACCCTCAAAAAAGGGTTGGCTTCCAATACATGTTAGTCCTCAAACCGCTGGTCCAACTGCACTTCACTGTCTTCCTGGTGGTAGTTCTTAAAGCTTTCTACCAGTGTGTTCAAGTGTTCCAATTGGTCCGCGTAATCTATGATTAGAGCGAAAACGGGGAATAGTTCGATCCAATCTTCGTTCTCTGGATTTTTGTAATAGCTCATGATGCATTTCATGAGTGCTTTTTTATTGATAGCATCATCCATATCAAGCGTATGCTGTGCACGGATCTTGTCTGTGTACTTCAACAGCATCTGTTCGTGGAAGTTGGTCAAGCCATCAAGTTTTAATTGGATCAGCTCTTGAAGAGGTTCAGGCATGTTGTTCAATTCGTTTTCATGGCGGTGAAGACTCTTCAACAGTTCTAGTGCTTTGTTTGTCGTTTGTATCATCTGGCGGTAAAGAACCAGTTTACGTGTTTTGGTGTACTTATTGCTTCTAAAATACGTACGTTCTTCTTTATACAATAAGTAATATTGATCCATCTTAAAGCGGTTTTCTTTGAGATGAGTCAGATCTTCTTTAATGGCACTATGTTCTGTAGCATGACGGGTAATCATGCGAATCCATTTTATGATTTCGTCCGTGTGATCGGAAATTTTATAGTACAGTTTCGTTTCGTATTTAGGTGGCATGAATACCAGGTTAACTAAGAACGCTGATAATACGCCGAGCATGATCAATAAGAAACGGTCGATCGCAAAACCGATAAAGTTTTCCGTATGGCTCTCCATGATCACAATCACGGTAACGATGGATAACGGAATCGTTTTCTCAATCTTCATTTTTAAGTTCGCTGCAATGACAAGTACGACAACGAATCCGATAACAAATGGGTTGTTTCCTAGTAAAATTACAAAGATAATAGCAAAAATGGCACCCACCAAGTTACCTTGAACTTGTTCTAAAATGGTTTGATACGATCTATAGATGGATGGCTGGATCGCAAATGTAGCGGCAATCGCGGCATAGACCGGCTGATCCAATTGAAACAACATCGCTAAGTAGATCGATAAAGAAATGGCTAAACCCGTTTTAATCATTCGGGCTCCTAGTTTCATAACTGCAATAATTCCTTTCTCATAAAAAATGTTAATAATCTCAAACACTATAAACTGTTTCGACCTTTTAATCAAGTAAATATCTGTTAACAAATTGTGAAAAGTAACAGACCTATATACCTTATGAAAAACAAATACGCTCTATTACAGGTTTTCCCTTAAATCAAAAAAAGAATCCGTACCATGACGGATTCTTTCATATTTCTATAAAACTTATAGGGAGCTGAATGCTCTCCCAGCTGCTTCGATCGTTGCGCGAACGTCTTCTTCGGTGTGCGCTGTTGTTAAGAACATCGCTTCATATTTGGATGGAGCAAGGTTGATCCCTTCATGTAGCATGTGTTTGAAGTATCTTCCGAAAATCTCACCATCTGTTGCTTCTGCTTGTACATAGTTCTCGATCTTTTCATCTGAAAAATAAAGTGTTAAAGCACCTTTTAAGCGGTTAATCGTTACGGAAACACCATGTTTCTCAGCTTGTTCAAGCAAACCTTTTTCAAGAATAGCACCCAAGCGGTCCATTTCCTCGTAAACGCCTTCTTCTTTTAAAACTTCTAAACAAGCGATACCCGCTGAAATCGATGCTGGGTTTCCTGCCATCGTTCCAGCTTGATATGCAGGTCCGAGTGGTGCTACTTTTTCCATGATCTCTTGTTTACCGCCGTATGCGCCGATCGGCAGTCCGCCGCCGATAATCTTTCCGAGCGCTGTCATGTCTGGTTTAACACCAAGAAGATCTTGTGCGCCTCCATACATGAAACGGAAAGCTGTAATCACTTCATCATAGATTACAAGTGCGCCATGCTCATGGGTGATATCGTTAACAGCTTGCAAAAAGCCTTCTTTCGGTTCGACGATCCCAAAGTTTCCAACGATCGGTTCCACTAAAACTGCAGCGATCTGGTCACCCCATTTATCCATCGCCTCACGATAAGCGTCAACATCATTAAATGGAACGGTGATCACTTCTTGCGCGATAGATTTTGGAACACCAGCTGAATCGGGAGTACCTAGAGTCGAAGGACCAGAGCCAGCTGCAACTAAAACTAAATCAGAATGGCCATGATAGCAGCCAGCGAACTTGATGATCTTATCGCGGCCGGTATAAGCACGAGCAACGCGGATTGTTGTCATGACCGCTTCTGTACCAGAGTTTACGAAACGAACTTTATCCATGGCAGGCATCGCTTCTTTTAACATCTTCGCGAATTTTACTTCAAGAGAAGTAGGCGCTCCGTAAAGAACACCGTTTTGTGCGGCTGTCACGATTGCCTTTGTGATATGAGGATGAGCATGTCCGGTAATAATAGGACCATAAGCAGCTAGATAATCGATGTACTGATTGCCGTCTTCATCCCAAAAATATGCGCCTTGTGCGCGTTCCATAAATACAGGTGCACCACCGCCAACTGCTTTAAATGATCGGGACGGACTGTTAACACCGCCAACAATATGTAGAAGCGCTTCATCATATAGAGCTTCAGATTTCGTATGATTCATCTATAAATACCTCCTGTAAACGATACGTCAGTTAAGTTCAATTCATATTGTAGCATGAATAAGCGCGAGGAACAGGTATGGAAAACTATAACAAAGCAGTCTCAACTATTTGAGTTTATGAATGTGATTGGAGTAAACTTATCGAGTGCCTTGAGTTTCTCTTGCATGAAATTGGAAAAATGGTTGCTCTTGAAAGTGGTTGATTTCCGCTCCAGGATGCTCGCTTTCCGCGGGGCAGGCGATGAGCCACATTCGAACGTTTCACTCTTAAGTGTCTCACCTGTCTAGTTGCAGTGGCTAGCCCCTCGAGGTCAAAAGTTAAATGGCTAAGAAGGCAAAATGCGCCTTCAAACCCATTCACCTTTTGCTTGTCGGGGCTGAACGAGCCACTTCCACTTTATGGGCTGCCCGCCTGTCCTAGCCGAGAGTCTCGCACCTTGCGCTCCAATCAACTTGTGATTGAAGAAAGATGCTACAAACGTCAAGCAGCAATCTTTTAAAAAGAGTCTAATACCTATAAAATACGGAGGCATTTCTATGCAGAACATTATAGATGTACAAGGTTTAAAAAAAGAATTTAAATCCTTCTCCAGCCGATCAGGTCTGAAGGGGGCGTTTCGTGATCTTTTTACACGAAACTATACGATCAAGACAGCAGTGGACGACATCTCTTTTACGATAAAAAAAGGAGAGATGGTCGGTTATATCGGAGAGAACGGTGCAGGTAAGTCGACTTCCATTAAAATGCTGACGGGGATCCTCACCCCGACTGACGGAAAAATTGTTGTTAACGGTATGAATCCGCATAAGGAACGAGAGAAGTTCGTAAAAACGATCGGTGTTGTCTTTGGCCAAAGATCGCAGTTATGGTGGGATATAGCTGTTCAAGAGTCTTTCAGATTATTAAAGAAGATCTACAATGTGCCGGATCAACAGTATGAAGAGCATATGAAAGATGTGATCGAGACACTTGATATCGGACCGTTGCTCGACAAGCCTGTCCGCAAACTTTCACTCGGACAACGCATGCGCTGTGAATTAGCTGCAGCTCTTATTCATAATCCGCCGCTATTGTTTCTGGACGAGCCGACAATCGGACTTGATGTGCTCGTAAAGTTAAAAATTCGTGAGTTTCTAAAGAGAATTAACGAGAAATACGGTACGACGATTCTTTTAACAACGCATGACCTTTCAGATATTGAAGCGCTTTGTGAACGAGTGGTTATGCTTGATGAAGGAAAAATTATTTATGATGGACCACTAAAAGAGCTTCGTGAAAATTGGGCAGAAGGAAAACAGATTCAGTTTCAGTTTAGTGAAAAAGCAACGGTGGAAGAGTTGCAGCATCTTACACAAGAACATCTTGTGGTTTGGGAAAAAGGCGAGAGTGACCTAGTATGGGTTGCTTCGGTTGATGCTGACGAGACCGTGATTTCAGGTGTGATCGGAAAAGTGACTGCGGCTAAAAAGATTGCTGACTTGAAGATTCTTGAGATCTCAACAGAAGAGATCATCCGAAATATTTATGTTGAAGGTGCTGTTCGTCATGGGTAAGTATATCGAGATGATTCGCATCCGTTTTTTAATGATGCTTGCATACCGAACGAACTATTACAGTGGAATACTCATTTATAGCATTAATATAGGAGCTTATTACTTTCTATGGAGTGCCATCTATGGAGGAAAAGAAAACATACAAGGTCTTTCTATCACTCAGATGACAACGTATATAGCTGTTGCGTGGATGGCAAGAGCCTTTTATTTTAACAACATCGACCGAGAGATTGCGATGGAAATTAAAGAAGGAAAAGTGGCCGTTGAGATGGTCCGTCCTTATCCGTATTTAAACATGAAGATGATGCAAGGCTTAGGCGAAGGAATCTTCAGGCTTTTATTCTTCTCTGTTCCTGGAATGATCATCGTAGCGCTCGTGTTTCCTATTGAATTATCCACGAACGCAAGTACATGGTTGTTATTTTTCCTATCGATCACGTTCAGCTTTATCATTAACACACAGATCAATCTGTTAGCTGGAATCGCAACTTTCTTCTTATTTAATAATGATGGCTTGATTCGGGCAAAACGTGTCGTGATCGATTTGTTTTCTGGACTTATCTTACCGTTAAGTTTCTATCCGATGTGGGCTCAGAACGTGATGAGCTACTTGCCGTTTCAAGGGATCAGCTATATCCCGAGTATGATTTTTACTGAAGGGTTTAAAGGCTCACAGATCTATGAAGCCCTTCTTAACCAAGCAATATGGTCGCTACTCCTTATCATTCCGGTGTATGGGCTATGGATTTTGGCGAAGCGTCAGCTTGTGGTTCAAGGGGGTTAGAAGCAGATGGAGTATATTTCAATCTTTTTTCAATACGTCGGACAATATTTAAAAACAAGGCTTACGTATCGTGCTGATATGATCGTCGAAATCTTTTCAGATCTATTATTTCAAGCGGTAAATTTAGTTTTTATCCTAGTCGTATTCGGCCATACGAATCTTCTTGCCGGATGGAGTAAGGATGAGATGATCTTTATTTACGGATTCTTCTTAGTTCCATTCTCGATCTTTGCTTCTTTCTTTAATATCTGGGATTTTACAGACAGATATATTGTAAAAGGCGAGATGGATCGTATCTTAACAAGACCCGTTCACAGTCTTTTTCAAATTGTACTTGAACGAATGGAGTTAGAATCACTGTTCGGTGTAGTTACAGGATTAGTGGTCATGTTCTATGCAGGTGATAAGCTGGGTCTAGAGATCAGCTGGTACGATCCGTTCATCTTCATTCTGTTAGTAATAGGCGGAGCACTCGTGTATGCAGGTATTTTCATTGCTCTTGCAACGATCGGGTTCTGGTCTGATTCGAGAACAGATATAATGCCGATGATGTACAACATCGGAAACTACGGAAGATATCCAGTTGATATCTACAACAAAGTGATCAAGTATGTGTTAACGTGGATCCTTCCGTTCGCGTTTGTCGGTGTATATCCATCTTCCTATTTCTTAGAACGTGAAGAGTGGTATACGTATGCGTTCTTAACACCGGTTGTTGGAATCGTGTTTTTCTTGGTCGCTGTAACGTTATGGAACGTTGGAGTGACAAAGTATAGAGGCGCTGGTAACTAAAGAAAAACCGTTCTCCTTAATTGAGAGAGCGGTTTTTGTTGTTTAATTTTCCATACTAGACTTGTTTCGCCAAAATCGTTCTAGGACAGCTGGGCAGGTATGACACTTGAAAGTGAAACGTACCATGGCACCGCCTGCCCCGCGAAAAGTGATCAATTTAAAACGGAGATCAACTACTCTCAAAAGCAACAATGAATACAAAAACAGCCATTTTATTTAGACAAAGATCGATTCTTAAAATGCTGTTCTAAATCTTTCGTCATGATGTTAATGCAAAGCACCAAAAGGGCAAAAGCGGTTACAGGAACCATAACGATAAATGGCTCTAGCATTAGTTCATTGTGATAAGCAGAGATTAATCCAGTCCATTCATTAGAAACCGATGCATAATGGTTGAATTGGTCATGCTCTTGACCGGAAGTGATTTGCACACCGCCAATAAAAAGATGATAGATTGCTAAGTGAAGCATTAACGTTAGAACTTGTGCAAATTGGCGGCCGACTAAAACAAACAGTCTCGGCCATAAATGGGGAAAAATATGTTTTGCTGTGATTTGAAAGGAAGAAGCACCCATGAGTTTGGCACAGATAACATAATCCGTCCTCGATAACAGTTCAGTCGTTTCAGCGATGATTTTTCCGAGCGGCAGAACACCAACTGCAATAAGAACAAGCAACTGAAGAAATAATGTTTCTGAAGTTGAGAGCACAGATTCATTTCTTAATTCGTAAAAAAGAAAAGGCGACAAAGTCAGCAGTACAATAAGGGATGGTGGAACGTATTGGAAGCTTTGGATCAGACCGCTGAACCAGCTGCTATTAAACAAGCGTTTAAAAAACAATCCCAAAATAACAGAAATTAAGATTCTTGCTAACGTAATGATACAGGCAAAAAGAATCGTATATTTGGCACCGTCAACTAAGATATAAAATAAATCCTTTCCAATACGATCTGTACCAAGCCAATTCTCTTTAGAAGGACTATAAGGCGGAATGTCCAACTTTTTTAAGGAATCAGAGTATCGAAATTGGTTTACTTCAGGTTCAGAAAATGCGAGCGGAATGACAATACTTGCAGCCAAAATGAACAGAAGCAAAAAGAGACCTGTAAAGAAAAGAGGAATTTTACTCAGCATGAATATACCTCCTCTTGAAGATCACTTTTTGTAAACCTTTAACTGCTGCAAATAACGGAGTGACGATCAGCAGTAAAAGCATAGCCTTCGTTTCATAAGGCTGTTCACTTAATAGAATTTGAATAACACCATTCATATTAAACAGGTATTCCAAAACGACCATCTGGCTGAATAAAAGAAGCATGATGATGGGGAAGTGTGTACTGAGTTCAGAGATGGTGTTACTTAAAAGATGTTTCAAAATTATAGCGGATTTACTGATCCCTTTTGAACGAGCAAAGGTGATATAATCCTTATCCACCTCTGTCTCTGAAAGTAATAGCATCATTCTAAATAAATAGATACCAGGTACAATACTGAGTGTTGCAAGCGGAATCAAAAGAGCAGGTTCTTTGCTGGATGTAAAAGGATTTGCGGCAAGCCACCCAGTTTGCTTATAAATCCAAACAACGAATAGCTGTATGCAAAAAACAAAGAACAAATCTGGCATCGATTCTAGTAAGCTGCAGCATTTTAGAAGTACTTTCTTAAAGATGGAAGGAAGCAGTTCTGTCATCCATCCAAGTACTATAGCCATAATGATAGCGATAGTAAAACTAGCTATGATGAGTCCCGCAGTATAGATGACAATACTCCAAACCTCTGGAAATAATGGTCTTTCAGTGATCTGATCCAGAAACTCTACTGAGCGGTTTTCGGGCATTTTAGGAAAGGCGAGTGTTTGTGTTTGTGTGTAAAGAGTTAACGTATGTGGTTTGGTTAGTTGGACAATTGTTTCAATAACAGTCTGTCCGTAACGAAACAGGCTGAATTTCAAAGTGTTCTCTCCAGCAAATAAAGACGGAGTTGCTGAGAGTAAAATAACACCTATGGACAGCAATAAATAAGGTTTCATTAATACGAATAACTTCTTCATGACTTTAGCTTCCTTTCACGTTAAGTCAGCCGTGAAAATATATTCGTCCAAAACAGGCTGCTGCATAAATTGAGCGACATCTGTACGAAGTGATTCCAGTCTTTCTCGCTTACCGGTGTAAAAAACGTAATAGCCTTTTCTTTGTGTTTCGGCTAAACCACATAAAAGCAACTGCTTTAAATGATTCGATACGGTAGCTTCAGTGAGATGGTATTTATAAGCAAGTTGTTTCGTGCTGTAAGGATGGTGAAGCAAGTCTTGCAGGATCTTAAGTCTTGTTGGCTCACTCAGTACTTTTAATAAGGTAATTAAATCTTCAGGTGGTTCATGGTTTTTTTCTGAATCCGGAACAGCAACATGGAGTGCGATGCTAACTCGGTCTTGGTTGCAGCAAAGCATGACGTGTGGCGTAGCGAATGTAGATGGCTGAATCACGAGTCTAGGAAACTCTTCAAACGAAAACGTGTAAACATCATTCTTCTTAATTTTTATCGAATCAGAAGTTACTGTAACATCAGGATGTATGCTGTTTAAACTTTCAATTTTCGAGTCACTCAGTTCTTTCTTGAAATTGTCAGATGCTCTTGAAATCCAAGGCGTAATTCTGAAAAGCTCTTCTGCAAACAAGTAACGGTTGTAATCATAAAAGAAATCACAAACCTTCCTTTTCCAGGGCGCAGCATGTAAAAGAATGTCTCGTTCAATAGAGTGAAGAGGTGCTGATGCAGGGCTGTTTTTCCACTTGAGCAAAGAGTCACTTCCATATTTCTCACCTAGCAAGAGATAGGAAAACGTTAAGTCTGGAATGAGCGCTATACGTTCAATGGCCTCTTCGACGGTAGATTCATTAAATTGAAATTCGTTTCGAATGTTAACGAAATACATCCAGTCATAAAAATGCGGTCCCCATTTGTTGATTAAAAGTAAAAGATCTTGCGGTAATTTATTTTTTGCTTTTTCAGCCCATGCAAGTCGATATGGGTGGTGAGCAGGATTTTGAATAACGTGGAGGCTCATTATCATTTCGTTAAAAGGGGAAAAGTCAACTGAAACAAGTGCCATTTTCATCGTCCTTTCATTATGTATGAATGATTTATAATTTGATTAGCTGAAGATCGAATTAGTTTTTGAGAATTTCAAAATTACAAATAATTTACATTCTAATAGGAGATAAGTCAATGTTTATTTTCTGGACTTAAGACCTGATTTTTTACATGTCAAAGCTTATTGTTATAAATAAGCATTCATTATCCTGTAAGATATAAACAAAATCACATTGCATAGCAGAAATGAGGAAATACATATGAAAATTATGGTGATTGCAGGAAGTCCGACAGCAGAATCAAGAACAAGAGGAATTGCACAATTCGCTGCAGAAACGTTGAAACAGATGAACGTTGAAGTCTTGTATTTTGATGTAGGAATCGATAAGTTACCTTTATTTACAGGAGATGCTACGACAGCTCAGAATGAGGCAGTAAAAAAATTAGCTGAGTATGCTGAACAAGCTGATGGCTTTTTTGTAACGAGCCCAGAGTATCACAGCGGAATAAGCGGAGCATTGAAAAATGCGCTTGATTTCTTAGGAGGAAAGCATTTTAAGAACAAACCGTCAGCAATTGCTGTTGCTGCAGGAGGCGGAAAGGGCGGAATGAACGCATTGACTAATCTTCGCACTGTGCTCCGCGGTGTATACAGCTTAGTACTGCCAGATCAATTTGTTGCAGATCCAGTTAATTTTGATGAAGGCAACGTACTCGTTGATGAATTGGCACAAACGCGCGTGCGTGAGTTAACACTTCAGTTAAAAGAGTTAACAGAAGCGATTTCAGTAAACCAAGCTAAATAAAAAGTAAGAAGACAGCCTGTGAAAATCAGGCTGTCTTTTTTGATCATAAGGCTGTCCTATTCAATCTTTCTTTTTCATAGGATAAAGAGAGGTGGACAGAATGGAAAATGTCGTATTAGTAATCTTGATCATAACAACTGCTAGTCTCATTATCAGAAGTATATGGATGCTCTTTAAACATCCTGGAATCAAAGAACATCTGATGCCAGCGAGTCATCTGCTGATCTTGTTCATCGTGTACGGAACAATCATTTCAGGATTTGGACTCATTTATGCCCTTATCTCTCTGATGGGCTATCCCGTCATAAAACTAGAATTGAATCAGAGTGATTTTTTCTCTTTTATAGAAGCATGTATCTATTTCAGCAGCACGACGATTTTGTCAGTAGGTTATGGAGACATCGTACCTGTTGGAGCAGGAAGGTGGATAGCCGCTCTTCAAGCGCTGATAGGGTATTTGCTGCCGATTGCTTTCGTGCTATCTTCGGTTGTTCACCATAACAAGATGGCAAAATAGTTGTTTGAAAACGGACATATAGGCTACCCTTAAAGAAGATGGAACTTTAAGGAGGTCTAAAATACAATGACGATAAAAACAGGAAGTAAAGCACCTGACTTTACATTACCGGCAAGTAATGGAAAAGAAGTTAAATTAATAGATTTCAAAGGCAAAAATGTGGTTCTCTACTTTTATCCAAAAGATATGACGCCAGGATGTACAACGCAAGCATGTGATTTCAGAGATCGTCACGAAGACTTTAAGCAACAGAATACCGTTATTCTCGGAGTTAGTCCTGACCCGCTAGCGCGACATGACAAATTTATCGAGAAGCATGGTCTTCCGTTCATCCTTTTAGCTGATGAGGAACATAAAGTTGCAGAGCTATACGATGTTTGGAAACTGAAAAAGAACTTTGGCAAGGAATACATGGGAATCGAACGCTCCACGTTTATTATTGATGGAGAAGGAAACATCGCGAAAGAATATCGAAAAGTAAAAGTAAAAGATCATGTAGAAGAAGCGTTGAAATTTATAGAAGAAAATCTGTCATAGAAAAAAGCCCTGAGAAATCGGGGCTTTTTAACTTTCCTGAAGTTCGTTTACCGGTATGTCCATTTCTTGATCGGGCTGTTCTCTTGTGTAAGCTCTAGCGGTTTGATTGTTTTCATCAACAGATTGAAGCCATACAGGAGTTCCGTTGTGAAGCACTTGGATCTCTTTTTCTGATCTAATGATCTGCTGAGCGCGTGATACGTTCATGAATTCATTCACCTCCACACCAAATAGTATGCAACAGAGACTGATAGACTATGCTTTTCGTTCCTAATAAATAGGCATGATGGCTTATGCGTGATAAAATGAAATAGTGTGAATTTTATAACATATAAATTCGGGGGTTATACATAATGAGAGATGAACGTTTAACGACGTTGGCTAGAACATTGCTGACGCATTCACTAAAGGTTGAAAAAGGGCAAAAAGTACTTATTACTTCATTCTTAGCAGGGAAGCCACTCGTAAAAGAGCTCGTACAGGAAACTTACAAGTTAGGAGCTTTTCCTTACGTTCAACTAGCAGACGAAGAAATTTCACGTGCATTAATGATGGGCTCAACGAAAGAACATTCTGAGGCACAACTGAAATGGGATCTTGCACGCATAGAAGATATTGATGCGTATATCTCTATTCAATGTAAAAACAATGATGCAGAGTTCTCAGAAGTTCCAAGTGAGATTTTCCAGATGAAAGCGGAGATCAATAAGCCTGTTCAAAACATGATCATCAATGATCGCCAATGGGTTTTATTAAACTACCCAACTACAGGTCTTGCACAAATGGCAAAAATGAGCTTAGAAAAGTTCACTGATTTTGTACTTGATGTGTGCAACGTGGACTATAAGGCGATGGCTGAAGCACAAAAACCACTTCATGCATTAATGGAAAGTACAGATAAAGTACGCATCACAGCTCCGGGAACTGATCTAACGTTCTCGATCAAAGGAATTCCAGCTGTTATGTGTGCAGGTGAAAATAACATTCCTGACGGAGAAGTATTTACGGCACCCGTAAAAGACAGTGTGAATGGAACCATTACTTATAACACACCTTGTCCTTATCACGGAACCACGTTTAACAACGTAAAACTTACATTCAAAGATGGAAAGATTGTTGAAGCCACTTCAGACAACACCGAAAAATTAAACGAGATCTTTAATACAGATGAAGGTGCTCGTTATGTTGGGGAATTTGCGATCGGGGTAAATCCACTGATCCAGCACCCGATGGGAGATATCTTATTTGATGAGAAGATTGGCGGAAGCATTCACTTCACACCTGGAAGAGCGTATCAAGATGCATACAACGGAAACGAATCAGGCATCCACTGGGATATGGTGTTGATTCAGCGTCCAGAGTACGGCGGAGGAGAAATCTACTTTGACGATGTATTGATCAGAAAAGACGGTTTGTTCGTACTGCCGGAACTTCAAGGTCTTAATCCGGAGAATCTTAAGTAGTATTCTTAATTAGAAGGGATACCTCGGCTTTTACCTTCAGTGAGAATGTTGATTGGAGTGTAAGGTGCGAGACTCCTGGGGGATCAGCGGGACAGGTGAGACTCTTAATAGTGCAAGGCACTAAGAGGCTCACCGTACGCCCCCCGGAAAGGGAGCATCCTGGAACGGAAATCAACCGCCCACATAGAGCAACAAAGCCTATCTCAAACAGCCAAAACAAAACAGCAACAACTTAAAAAGCGGGGAGCACGTTCCCGCTTTTTCTATTACTCGAAAAGAGGTGTTTCTTATGATTCTTTCCAGCGCGCGATTAAGAGATGATATAAAAGACGGATTAAAGAACACGTTCCCGAATGAAGAATTTCATTTTTATAAGAACATGAAAGAAGCTAAGGCGTATCTTAATCAAGCTGAAATCTTATTATCTTATGGGGAAGATCTAACTGATGAATTAGTAGCTGAATCAAAAGAACTACAATGGATCATGGTTATTTCAGCTGGTCTTGATAAAATGCCGTTTAAAGCTCTAGAAAAACAAGATATTCTGATTACGAATGCAAGAGGCATCCACAAAACGCCTATGGCAGAATATACGATTTCCATGATGCTGCAAGTTTCACGGAAAGCAAGTCTGCTTTTAGAAAATCAAAAACAGCACACGTGGGATCGGAAAGTGCCGATGACTGAGATCTCAGGAAAGACGCTTGGTATATTAGGAACAGGAGCAATCGGATGCGAGATAGCAAGACTTGCGAAAGCTTTTAATATGATAACCATCGGATTTAATAGAAGCGGGCATCCGGCGGATAATTGTGATGTAATCGTGGATAAAGAAGGAATCTCCACTCTTTATGAAGAAAGTGATTTTATCGTGAATGTTCTCCCATCAACGCCACATACTTTTCATTACGTTGGAAAGAGCGCCTTTTCTCTAATGAAGCAAAACACAGTATTCATTAATATCGGAAGAGGAAAAACGGTAGATGAAGTAGAGCTGATCCAAGCATTGCAAGCCGAGAAGATTGGCCACGCCGTTCTCGATGTGTTTGAAAAAGAGCCATTAGTAGAAGAAAGTCCATTATGGGATATGAAGAACGTAACGGTTACGCCGCACCTTTCAGGGATTTCACCTCAGTACCAAGAAAGAGCGATCGAGATCTTTTGTGATAATCTAACTCTATATAGAAATGATAAGCGTAAAGAGATGATCAATATCATTCCATATGACCGGGGGTATTAGTATGAAAATATACACAAAAACTGGAGATAAAGGAACAACATCCTTAATCTTTGGTGAACGGGTTTCTAAAAACGATGTGCGGGTAGACGCTTATGGCACATGTGATGAAGCGAATAGCATGATCGGATTTGGCGTAAGCTTGCTGCCGAGAGAAGAATGGGCTGAAAAAGCAACAACTGTTATGCAAAAAGTACAGACTGTTTTATTTCATGTTGGAGCTGAGCTAGCGACTCCAGCGGGTAAGGAAGTAGCTTGGAAATTAAAAGAAGAAGATATCTCATTTCTTGAAGAGACGATTGATCATTGGCAGGCGGGACTGAAACCTTTAAAGCAGTTCATTCTTCCTGGTGGTTCCCCGTCAGCAAGTGCTCTTCATACCGCACGAACAATTGCGAGGCGAGCAGAACGTATTGCTGTAGAAATTGAAGGTGTAAATCCACTTGTGTTGTCTTATCTTAATAGACTTTCTGATTTCCTCTTCGTTGCTGCACGTTACGTTAACGAACAAATGAAAGTGAAAGAGCCAGTTCTACACGAAGATCAGTCCTAATACAATACTGCATACATACACTTCAATTGACAAAACCTGTAGAAAAGCAGTAGACTAATTATAACGATTATAAAGTAAGAATTCTTAAAGAAATGGGGTGCATGACGATGTCAAGCGCTAAGATAAACGCGGCAATCGACAACTTAAAATCAGTAGGTGTACGGATTACACCTCAGCGTCATGCTATCTTAGAGCATCTTATCCAATCAATGTCCCATCCGACTGCTGATGAGATTTACAAAGCGCTGGAGGGGAAATTTCCAAATATGAGTGTAGCAACAGTCTACAATAACCTTAGAGTTTTTAAAGAAGCGGGTCTTGTAAAAGAACTGACTTATGGGGATTCATCAAGCCGATTTGATTGTGTGACGACTGATCACTACCATATCATCTGTGATTCATGCGGCAAGATAGTGGATTTCCATTATCCCGGTTTAGATGAGGTTGAGAGTCTAGCAGAATCTGTAACAGGGTTTGATGTAGGCCGACACCGTATGGAAATTTACGGAGTATGCCCGGATTGCAAAAGAAAACATTAAAAAAAAGCTGACTTTCCACTACGGTAAGTCAGCTTTATCTATTCTCTTTGCGCATCTGGCGTTTTGAGTTGTATTTCTCATCAAATTCTTCGCCCTCAAGACCTTTATCCATCGTAAGTGGCTGGTTACATGACATACATGCATCTACACGTCCTAGTACTTTCGTTACTTTTCCGCAGTTTGGGCAGACAACCTGCACAGCCTGAGTAGAGATCATACCAATCCAGAAGTAAACACCAGCACTAGCGATCGTTGCAATAAACCCAATCACCATAAAAATAGACATAACGACAAAACTTGTCTTGAAAAACAGGCCTGCATACATGATGATAATACCTATAAACACAAGGCTAAGAGCGAACGTACGTATTTTATTGATTTTGCTCGTATACTTTATCATACCTGTCCCTCCTCCGTTCATTAGTATAACATATGAACTCTTAGGAAAAGAAAAAGGATTTCTTTATTTGATGTTGAAAGTAACAAACAGGATTTTGTTAAAATGGGAGATGACCTTCATGGAAGATATTTTACGCCCGCTGTATCAGGAGAGAGCAAGCAACGAAAACACATTAGGAGTGCTTTTTGTTGAAAAGAATAAACCATTCAGCCCTGGCACGGATCACTTTGATTCAATACTTCTTATTATAGTAAAAGAATCCGATCAGCCTTTGATGATCAAACACTACGAGTTTGAGTCAACCTCAGCTGCGCTTCACATTGTGACAGAACAACTGCTTAATTCTTGGTTGATGCTTGGTACGAACAGAAGAGCGGTTGATTGGGTGATGAACGGGAAAGTTCTATTTAACCGTAATGAGTACATAACAAGATTAAGAGACCGACTTCACGAGTTTCCTGCTGAAGAAAGAACACATAAGATTGGTCTTGAGTTTGCAAAACTACTTCGCCGATATAACGATGGAAAAGAACTCTTCCACTCGGGCCATTATTTAGATGCATTTAACAACATCATGCATGCTCTTCATCATTTAGCTCGTCTATCTGTTATTGAGCATGGATATTATCCAGAAGTTACTGTTTGGAACCAGGTGAAGATGATCCAACCTGAAATCTTTAAGTTGTATGAAGAGCTTGTAACAGGAGAAGAGACGATTGATAAAAGAATCGAACTTCTATTACTAGCATCAGAGTTTTCACTTTCTTCTAAGACAAAATTAGGTGCGCACCATCTGTTGGGTATTATTAAAGAGAAGGATGAATGGGCATATCATGAATTGATGGAACATGATGAGGTTCAAGACTATGCGATCGATCTTCCTATGATTCTTACGCACTTAAAAGACAAGGGTTATATAAAGGCAATCAAGCGGGAAACAAAGAGCAAAAACCTGTATCATCGTTACTACTCAATAAAAGAATAAACTTTTTTCTAAAAAGGTGTTGACCTGTTTATCTATATCGTGCTATATTATTTCTTGTCGCTGCGACACACAGAAACAATGTTGCAGTCGGGAAACACGATAAAAAAACAGGTTGACATCTTGTTTTTAAGATGATATCCTAATAAAGTCGCCAAAACGAGCGACGCACGAAACACACAGTTCTTTGAAAACTGAACAAAAGAAATAGGTAAGGAATTAAGAATTAATTCCGTCAGTTTTAAAACTAGAGCAAGACAAACACTTTTATGGAGAGTTTGATCCTGGCTCAGGATGAACGCTGGC
>NZ_JACZDU010000011.1:0-60851 GCF_015903895.1 Fictibacillus sp. 5RED26
GTGTGTTTCAGTGTGTCGCTCGTTTTGGCGACTTTTATAAGATACCACCGTTAGCTAGTTGATGTCAACTGCTTTTTTTAGTGATTCTTAATTTGTTTATTTCGTTTGTTTCAGCCGCTGTAAAAGCGACAAGAAGTAATATACCACCTTCTTGATAATATGGTCAATAGTTTTTTCGAAAAAAGTTAATTTCTTAGTTTCCGCCTTAAATATCTTCTGCAATCAGATGGCTTCGCGAACCTGCAGAACAAACGATAAATGATCTGATACCGCTCTTCTAATACAGTTTTTACAATGGCATCAATCTTATTGTCTTCAAGATCGACCCTTAGTTCTTCCATTTCCTTTTTTAACACATATTCAAACTCATAAAGCTCTTGATGATTTAACAGCATCCCTACCAAAGACAATAGACGACACCCCTCTTATTTTTTCTTTTACCATTATGGCCATGAAAAGTCAGAGTTAATATTTTATAGGAATGTCTAAATTTTCGGTATATCTTGTCCCTTTTATCATAGATATTTTGTAAGGAAGATGGACAGGGGGTAGATGGTTTTATGAAATTTTTCTTTGTTATTAACGGCAAGAAAATGAAACAATACATGGTTGTTGTGTTTGCAGCGTTCTTTGCTGCCTCAATTGCATTTGTAGGACAGCAGCAACTATCTGTGTTTTCATCTAAAGATGGACCCCGTGCGATTTATAAGGGAGAAGACCAAGGAAACAAAGTATCTCTCACGTTTGATATCAGCTGGGGCGACAAACGGGTCACACCGATCTTAGACGTCTTAAAGGAAAAGGGCGTAAAAAACTGTACCTTTTTCCTATCAGCCGCTTGGGCTGAACGTCATCCTGAAATCGTCGAACGTATTGTAAAAGATGGTCATGAAGTAGCTAGTCTCGGTTATCAATACAAAAGCTATACAGATTGGGAAGATAAACAGATCAAGCGGGATATCCTTTTAGCTCAGGAGAAAATTAAAAAAGTATCCGGGAAAATGACTTCTCTCATACGACCACCAAATGGGAATTTTGATGAGCGTGTCTTGAACATCTCAGAAGATCTCAACCACACGGTAGTTCATTGGAGCATCGACACGAAAGATTGGAAAAACCCTGGAGTAGATCGTATTGTTACAACTGCCACTGATGAGACGAAAGCAGGAGACATCATCTTGCTTCATGCATCCGATTCCGTTAAACAAACACATAAAGCACTTCCAACTATTATTGATAAACTCCGCGACGATGGCTTTAAATTTGTGAGTGTAAGTGAGATGATCGCGAATACCGAGGCAAACAGTAAAGAAGTTAACTGATGAATGAAAAAACGCCCCTGCCTTATAAGGCAGTGGGCTTTGTTTGTTTAGATGATTTAGATTGATTTGACTGCAACAGTCGATGCAACATTAAAATTTGATACGTGTTACAAAGCATGATCGGAACAAAGCCCATCCATAGTGAAAGGGTATTGTTTTCTTTTAACACCGGCACCCATTCTAAGATGGTTACGACTGTAATAAAGAAAAGCGTTGGGATGAACGCTACACTCGATGTTTGTTTTACTTTTACATATGCAATGACCAATCCGTAAGCTAAAATCGCAAGCGGAATAAGAATGTAGTTAACGAGGCTGTCGCCTTCCTTGTGAAAAGATGTATATCGTAAATAGAACAGATCGAAAAGTACGACCGCAATCAATACAAGTTGTACTCCGTTCCAAAGGCGATGACTTTTAAAAATACCAAGGCCAAAGCGATGAACCGTTAAATATGCAAAAAAGCCCATCTGACTAAATACACTGAACAACGCGCCAAAACCGATCAGTCCAAAAATATATAGAAGTACTTCTAAAGCGCTGCTGTCCTCAGGAAACTTTAATATAAGACCAACTGTGATTGTACTGACAATCCCAATTAATAATGTGGTAAAGAATAAAAAGATCCAACTTCTAATTTTCACGCGTGTTTTCCCCCTCTAACATGCTCCGTAACGATTGTACCAATGTCTATTTTAAATTGCCAGTTTTCCTTTAAATAACCAGTATAAATACGTGCTAAAAATCAATCCTATAAGTATCGAGCTCAACTTGAAAGGAGGAGGAATTCAAATGAAAAAAATATACATTTTCCTCTTTTGTATCTCTTTTGCTGTTCTTTCGGGCTGTGCTCAAGAAGCCCAAGGCAGTTCACAGGTCGATTACGAAGCAACGAAAAAGATGCTTGTCGATCTATTGAAGACAGATGAAGGAAAAAAAGCCATTAAAGAAGTTCTATCAGATAAAGAAATTCAACAAGATATACTCATTGATCAAGAAGTCATCAAACAGACGATTGAAAAGCAGCTTCTTTCTGAAAAGGGCCAAAAGTTTTGGCAGACCCTTTTTAAAGATCCGAAGTTCTCAGTAGCTTTTGCGAAAAGCATGCGAAAAGAACATGAGAAATTGATGAAGGATTTAATTAAAGATCCTCAGTATCAAGCAGAAGTGATGAAGATCATGCAGAACCCGCAAATGGCACAAAAATTATTATCCCTCGTTGATACACAGCCAGTTAGAAAAGAAATGAAAAAAGTGATGCTTGAAACGTTTGAGAGTCCAATCGTACAAGCTCAAATTCAAGAGATGTTAAAGAAAGTGGCTCATGAAGAAATTGATCAGTCCATCTCGAAAAAAGGAAAAGAAGCTTCATCATCTGGCGGCGGACAAGAGCAACAAGAAGAGTCCACAAGCCCACAATAAAAGCCTCCCGACAACCGGAAGGCTTTTTCTTTAATTTGTTTTATCAATGATTTTCTTTGCCATCTGAATGTAGTGTTCACCGATTGGATGTGTTTGGTCATATACACTTGGCGCAAAATCATCTTCTTTTATTTCAGGCTGACCAAGCGGTATTTGTCCTAGCAACGGTACATTTAACTCTTCTGCTAAACGCTTTCCGCCGTCTTTACCAAATACATATTCCTTCTCACCTGTTGATCCGCTTTGGAAGTAAGACATGTTCTCAACGATACCAAGCACTTCATGGTTTGTCTTGATCGCCATCGTTCCCGCTCGAGCTGCTACGAATGCTGCTGTAGCATGAGGTGTTGTTACGATTACTTCTTTACACTTCGGAAGCATCTTATGAACATCCAGCGCCACATCACCTGTACCTGGCGGCAAGTCTAGAAGAACATAGTCAAGATCTCCCCATTCTACTTCGCTGAAGAAATTCATGAGCATTTTCCCGAGCATCGGTCCACGCCAGATAACAGGTGCGTTATCTTCTACGAAAAATGCCATAGAGATTACTTTTACATCAAAACGTTCAACCGGAAAGATGCGGTCGCCCTTTACTTTCGGACGTTCTGTAATTCCCATCATATCTGGAACACTGAATCCGTAAATATCTGCATCGATCAATCCGACCTTTTTCCCAAGTCTCGCAAGAGCAACAGCTAAGTTGACCGAAACCGTTGATTTCCCTACCCCGCCTTTACCACTAGCGATCGCGATAAATTGAGTCTTGCTGTTTTCGGAAAGAAGAGTAGTTGGTGCACTCTGATTCGCTGCTTCACTTGGGTTTACAGCCGTAATATCGTCTCTTTTTTCGAAACGAAGTCCTACAGATTCCGCTCCAGCGTTTTTCAAAACTTGAACGATCTGCTGCTGCAGCTGCATTTGTTCGGGCGTTCCTGTATGTGCTAAGCCGATTTTCAGCCCCACATATCCTTCTTTTATCTTCAACTCACGGATACTCCCTGAGTCGACCATGCTTTTATGTAAATAAGGGTCTTGAATAGGACCTAACAGCTCGATGACTTTTTCTTCTGTAAGCACATAGACACATCCTTTACCTGTAAAATT
Source organism: Fictibacillus sp. 5RED26 (assembly GCF_015903895.1). NCBI lineage: Bacteria > Bacillati > Bacillota > Bacilli > Caryophanales > Fictibacillaceae > Fictibacillus > Fictibacillus sp. 5RED26. The sequence continues at coordinate 3,851 of NZ_JACZDU010000011.1, forward strand.
CCTTTTCAGTATATCACAACCCCCACCGACAATCATGTAAGCGGTTTTTTAGATGTGTGAATTTCACTGAAGCGAGGAAGCTCACTAAAGTATGTTCGAGCACTTACTATCGACTTTTATGAAAATACTGTCCACTTATTGAAATTTACTGTCCACTTTCAAAGAAATACTGTCCACTTTTACATATTTACTGTCCACTCCAAATTACTCGCGCGGAAAGCGAGCACATGAAAATAGAGAAACACCCCCTCTAATCAAGAGGAGATGTTGGTGGTGTTTCATTTGTATAAAATCGCAGCATACCTTGGTAGATCGATGCCGCTATACTTTTTTGGTACGATTCTGTTTTTAACAGCTCTCGTTCCGATGGATTGGATAAGAAACCGACTTCGACTAGCGCTCCTGGCACTTCTGCAGTCCGCAGCAAGTATAAACCTTCTATGGATTTTGCAAACCGATCCGTATTATTTAGATTTCTTTTGATTTCGTCTTGTATAAATTTAGATACGGCTTCTCCGTCTTCTTTTCCGGGATGATAAAAGACTTGAGCGCCTCTCCACCTGGATGAAGGCAAAGAATTTAAGTGGATCGAAATAAATAAGTCCGCATGATTTTCGTTAATAATTTTTTTTCGCTCTTTTAAATCTTCCCATTTGCGATGTCGCAGTTTTTTTGTACCTTCGTCCGCGAGGTCCGTGTCTGTTTCACGTGTCATGATGACAAGTGCTCCCGCTTCTTGTAAATAATCTCGAAGCAACATGGAAATGTTTAATGCGATTTCTTTTTCAAGAACTTCTCCATCACCAACAGCACCACCGTCAGCACCGCCATGGCCTGGGTCGATTACGATAATCTTTCCAGAGAGCGGCATGTTCCACGAGCGCCACGAATCATCATCTAAAAAATGATAGGTGAAAATAAAGATAAGGACAGCGCATCCAAGTGCAAATGCGGCTCCCTTCACCCACTTCTTCATGTTTCGTCCCCCTATACAAGCCATATATCACTATGTATATGGGACAAGAAGAAATTTATAACTGTTTAGCGATTATTGCAACTTCATCCGGTAGCGTTTTTCACCGTTTTTGTAGCCTTCCATCCACCAAATATGAACGAATGCCTCACAGCAAAGATGAAGAGATTCCATCATCATCTCTGTTCCCCAGCACCAGAACTGCCAATATTCAAAAAGACCGTCTGCAATTGCCTGTTGTTTTGCATATGCTCTTTCCTTAATCTTTTCTAATGTTTCTCCATGATACGCAAATCGGCTGTAGCCTGCACCTAAGAGATAAGAATCGATCGCCATATCGATGCACGCATCTTCAATGTCATTTTGATAAAGAAGCGAGTATTGAAAAAATGGTTGAAACAAACGCTGAAATTCTTTTTTTATGGTAGCAAGGGATAAGTCCCGAAGTACTTTCCGCTCGAACGTTTCTTTTTTGAAGCGCTGCTTTTCTTTAAAGTTGTTTAATACGATTGCCATTAATACCTCCCCTTTCATCATGTTGTGTTTTCCATATCTATATTTTCTCCAGAGATGGCTTCACGACACTTCATAAAAGATGGGAATAACTCTTTATGGCATTATGGAGGGGAAAAAGGCAGGGCACGATAAGATCTGCGTTAGACTTAATTTTTTCGTTTTTGACTTAATTATTTTAAATTAGACTTAATTATTTGGGTTAAGACTTAATTTTCACGATTAAAGGCTTAATGGTTCGGAATTTGACTCAATCTTCTCGAACTAGACGCAATTCACAAATAAAAAAACCCCGCTCTCTAAAAAAGAGAACAGGGTTTTGAAAAACGTAATAGAAATTAACGTTTTGAGAACTGAGGTGCACGACGAGCGCCTTTAAGTCCGTACTTCTTACGCTCTTTCATACGAGCGTCACGAGTAAGGAATCCAGCTGCTTTAAGAGAACCGCGGTACTCAGGATCTGCTTCAAGAAGCGCACGAGAGATACCGTGACGGATAGCTCCTGCTTGTCCAGTGTATCCACCGCCATGAACAGTAACTAATACGTCATACTTGTCAGTTGTTTCAGTTGTGTTAAGTGGTTGCTTAACGATAAGCTTTAATGTTTCTAATCCGAAAAATTCGTCAATGTCACGTCCGTTGATTACGATACGGCCTTCACCAGGAACTAATCGTACACGCGCTACGGAGTGCTTACGACGTCCAGTGCCATAATATTGTACTTGTGCCACGTAAATACCCTCCTTTTTATCCGCGTAACTCGTAGTTTTCAGGTTTTTGTGCTTGGTTGTTGTGCTCAGCTCCAGCGTAAACGTGAAGCTTTTTGAACATTTGGCGACCAAGGCTGTTCTTTGGAAGCATACCTTTGATTGCTAGCTCAAGCATTTGAACTGGACGAGTTGTACGCATTTCTAATGCAGTTCTCGTACGCAGTCCACCTGGGTGACCAGTGTGGCGGTAGTAAATTTTGTCTGTTAATTTCTTACCTGTTAATTCAATCTTCTCAGCGTTGATGATGATTACGTGATCACCAGTGTCAACGTGTGGTGTATAAATAGGCTTATGCTTACCGCGAAGGATAGATGCAACTTCACTGGATAGACGTCCAAGTGTTTTGCCTTCAGCGTCGATCACAAACCATTTACGTTCTACTTCAGAAGCTTTCGCCATGAAAGTCGTACGCATGTGTTTTCCCTCCTGTATCTTCAATCAAATTTCATTATATTCATGTGAACATTTCCCGAGATATCTACACGGGGCATGTGGACGATATCTGTAGAAATACCAAATAATATCTTATAATATATAAACAACGATGTCAAGCGTATCCTAAATATTATTCCGTTTTATCTTCATATTCTACATGAAAGAGATAGAGTCCGTTTGCCGGAGCTGTTTTTCCAGCGAGCGCACGGTCTTTGCTTTTAATAATCGCTGAGATCTCCTCAGTTTTTCGCTTTCCTTGACCAACTTCTAAAAGTGTACCAACAAGTATGCGAACCATGTTATATAAAAAACCACTGCCTCTTACCTTCAGCGTTAGGACATTGCCTTCTTCCTCAACATCTAAAGCAAAGATCGTACGAATTTTGTCTTCCACTTCCGACTTTGCTGATGAAAATGAGGTAAAGTCATGTGTACCTAAAAATAACAATGCAGCTTGCTTCATATCCTCTACGTTTAAGGAGTAAGGGAAATGAAACATATGATTTCTTTGAAAAACATCTGGTTGCTTACTTCTTAAAATTTTATAGTGATACTCTTTACCCGTTGCAGAGAAACGAGAATGAAAAGAATCACTGACCATCTCTACTTCTTTTATTAGAATATCATTCGGAAGCATCGCATTCAATGCCTTCCCCCAAGCTTCAGAAGGAATCTCCATGGGTGTATCAAAATGAAACACTTGACCGATGGCATGAACACCCGCATCCGTGCGTCCTGAGGCATAGATTCCTACAGGTTCCCCTTTGTGCATCTTTTGCAGGACGGCCTGAATCGTTCCTTGCACCGTTCTGCCGCTAGGCTGTATTTGGTATCCGGCAAACCCAGTACCATCATAGGCTACGGTTACTTTCATACGAGCCATGTTCAATCTCCTTTTAATTGCGTAATAAGAATAGCGCAAGAGTCAGCAATGCTAGTAAAAGCAGTGCAAACGTATCACGTTGATGCCACTCTAGCGCTCGAAGTCGCGTTCTGCCTTCACCACCACGATAACCTCTCGCCTCCATCGCAAGAGCGAGTTCTTCAGCCCGCTTAAACGAAGAGACGAATAACGGAACTAACAGCGGTACAAAAGCTTTTGCTCGTTCTTTGATCGGTCCGCTCGTGAAATCAGCACCACGTGCCATCTGCGCTTTCATGATTTTTTCCGTCTCTTGTAAGAGTGTTGGAATAAACCTGAGTGAGATCGACATCATCAATGCGAACTCATGAACAGGAAGTTTCCACTTTTTTAAAGGTCCTAACAAGTGTTCCAAACCATCTGTAATATCGATCGGTGTTGTTGTTAAGGTTAAGAGCGACGTCATCATAACAAGTAATAAAAGCCTTAGGGCAATGAAGATCCCTTGAATCACTCCGCCTTCGTAAATTTCAAGAAAGCCCGCTTTATAAAGCAAATCGCCTTCTTTTGTTAAGAAAATATGCAAAAGCATCGTAAACACGACAAGTAAAAGAATCGGCTTTAATCCTTTATATAAAAAACGAAGTGGAACTTTTGACAAACTGATCGTTACAAACGTAAAAGCGATTAGTAGTCCATAAGTAAGCCAGTTGTTCGCCAAAAAGACGATAAACAAGTAAAAGAAGGCAGCAATGAGCTTCGAGCGGGAATCCATCCGATGAAGTGGAGAGGAAGCTGGGTAATACTGCCCGATAATAACATTCTGCAGCATATTAGTTCCCCCTCTTCTTCAGACTCTGACTAACTTGTTTAGCCAGCTCGTCCACTGTAAACTTCGATAATGCCAGATTCAAACCAGACTTCTCATTCCACTTTTGTAAAAATTGAACGGTCTCTGGCACATCTAATCCGGCTTTCTGTAGAGCTTCTCGCTCACTAAAGATGTCAGTCGGCTTACCATGTAGATACAGTTCACCTTTATGCATCACAGCAATCTCATCTGCGTATCTCGAAGCGTCTTCCATACTGTGAGTAACAAGTATCGTAGTGAGGTTATTTCTCTCATGCAGGGAATAGAACAGCTCCATAATCTCAACACGCCCAGCTGGATCAAGTCCTGCTGTAGGCTCGTCCAAGATCAGCACTTCGGGATTCATGGCAAGAACACCTGCAATCGCCACACGACGCATCTGGCCACCGCTCAAGTCAAAAGGAGATTTACTTAGAACACTCTCTGGAAGTCCTACCATCTCAATTACTTTAGTAGCAGTTAGCTTCGCGCTTTCTTCAGACACACCAAAATTCCGTGGACCAAACATGATATCTTTTTCAACCGTTTCTTCAAAAAGCTGATGCTCAGGATACTGAAAAACAATACCGGCTTTTTTTCGAAGTGATTTTAAATCTTGTTTCTTACCGCCAGCCTTAAGTTCAGTACTGCCCATCTTTATCGAGCCTGCTGAAGGCTTTAATAGCCCGTTAAGATGTTGAATAAGTGTAGACTTTCCAGAGCCAGTGTGCCCGATCAAAGCAAGGAAAGTACCATCCGCGATGTCGAGGTTAATATCGTGCAGTGCACGCCTCTCGAACGGAGTTCCCTCCATGTATCTATGCTCTAGACGGTTTATGCTAATTTCCATAATGCATTCACCAGCTCTTCCTGCGTTAAATAGCTTTTATCAAGCTCCACACCTTGTTGGCGAAGAGCCTCACTTAACTTTAGTGAAAACGGTAAATCCAGACCGGCCGATTTCAAAAGTTCACGCTGCTGAAAAATGTCTTCAGGTACGCCTTCAGCTGCCTTCTCTCCCATTTTCATGACGACAACTCTGTCTGCACTTAGCGCTTCCTCTAAATCATGAGTGATAGAAATGACAGTGATGCCCTCTTTTTCATTCAGTTCGCGCACAGTCTCGATCACTTCAATTCGACCGATCGGATCGAGCATCGATGTCGCTTCATCCAAAACGATAACAGAAGGTTTCTGTGCCAATATACCGGCTATTGCCACTCGTTGCTTCTGCCCACCGGATAATTGATGAGGTTCCTGGTTTAAGAAAGCTTCCATTCCCACTCTCTCTATACTTTCATTGATACGCTTTACCATCTCGTCTCGCGGAACACCGAAATTCTCCAGGCCAAACGCGATGTCATCTTGTACGCTCGTTCCTACAAACTGGTTATCTGGATTTTGAAAGACCATCCCGACAAGTCTTCTTATTTCCCAGATGTCGTCTGGAAGGCCTGTCGTGTACTGTGAGACATATACAGCCCCCTCATTAGGCAACAACAGCCCGTTGAGCATTTTTGCTAACGTGGACTTTCCAGAGCCGTTATGGCCCACGATCGATAGCCATTCCCCTTTGTGTACATCTAACGTTACACCTTTAAGCGTAGGTGTCTCTTCTCCCGGATAATAAAAGGTCACATCTTTAACGGTAATGATGTTTTCCATGTGACATCCTCCTCTTAACTGCTGCTCATTCTAAGCTGCTCTCTGCTCGATATTAGTCTTTAATAAAGATGTTGCTTTCAAAAAGTATGAGCTTTATTGACTAGTTGATTGGAGCGCAAGGTGCGAGACTCCTGCGGGAGAAGCGAGCACCTGAAGCGCAAATCAACCTCTCGAAAATCTACTCGGATTTTCGATAAAATAAAAAAGGGCAAGATTGTCATTGAAGACTTGATCCCGCCCTTTCATACGTTTTATTAAACTAATTCAATGATAACCATTGGTGCACCATCACCACGGCGAGGGCCGATTTTTGCGATGCGAGTGTAACCACCGTTACGCTCTGCATAGCGAGGTGCAAGATCACTGAAAAGCTTTTGTAGAGATCTTTGTCCAGACTCAGCGTCTGCTACTTCGTTACGAAGGAACGATGCAGCTTGACGGCGAGCATGAAGGTCTCCACGCTTACCAAGCGTAATCATTTTCTCAGCAAATTTACGAACTTCTTTTGCACGTGCTTCTGTAGTTTCAATACGCTCGTTGATGATTAAATCAGTAGCTAAATCACGAAGCATTGCTTTACGAACCGCAGATACACGACCTAACTTTTGGTATCCCATGCTTGTATTCCCTCCTCTGCGCGTTTCTCTCTCGTCTTGAAAAAGCGCGTATTACGAATTAATCGTCAGCGCGTAATGAAAGACCTAGCTCTTCAAGTTTCTCTTGAACTTCTTCAAGAGATTTCTTTCCAAGGTTCCGTACTTTCATCATGTCTTCTTCAGACTTATTCGCAAGTTCTTGAACTGTATTAATGCCAGCACGCTTTAGGCAGTTATAAGAACGAACAGAAAGATCAAGTTCTTCGATCGTCATCTCAAGTACTTTTTCTTTTTGGTCTTCTTCTTTTTCTACCATAATCTCAGCGTTCTGAGCTTGATCTGTTAAGCCAACAAAAATGTTTAAATGTTCGCTAATGATCTTCGCACCAAGAGAAACTGCTTCCTCTGGACGAATGCTCCCATCTGTCCATACATCAAGCGTTAGCTTATCATAGTTTGTTACTTGTCCTACACGAGTGTTTTCCACTTGATAGTTTACACGTGAAATTGGCGTGTAAATTGAATCAACAGGAATTACCCCGATCGGCAGGTCTTCGCGTTTATTGCCTTCTGCCTGTACATAACCACGACCACGTTTAGCATGAAGCTTCATTTGGAAATGAGCTCCTTTTGCTAGTGTTGCGATATGAAGATCCGGATTAAGGACCTCAACATCACTGTCATGAGTAATGTCGCCAGCTGTTACAACACCGTCACCTTGTACATCGATTTCAAGTGTCTTCTCTTCATCAGAGTAAATCTTCATTGCAAGTTTCTTTAAGTTTAAGATGATGGTTGTAACATCTTCAACTACACCTTCAACTGTAGAGAACTCATGCAATACGCCATTGATCTGAATAGATGTAACTGCTGCACCAGGTAGTGAGGACAACAAGATACGACGCAAGGAGTTGCCTAGTGTAGTCCCGTATCCACGTTCAAGTGGTTCAACAACAAACTTTCCGTATGTGGCATCGTCGCTGATTTCAACCGTCTCAATTCTTGGCTTTTCGATTTCGATCATTCAACTGAACCCTCCTTCAAACGTCGAATCTCGGCTGGAGGTTTCCAGCCGAAATTCCCCATAGGCATTCCGACTTATCATTTACCAAAACTTTCACTATAACCATTATAGACAAGTTATAGAAATATATACCGTGTATATTGTTACACGCGACGGCGTTTTGGCGGGCGGCAACCGTTGTGAGGTACAGGAGTAACGTCACGAATAGCTGTTACTTCTAAGCCTACCGCTTGAAGGGCACGGATTGCTGCTTCACGTCCAGCACCAGGTCCTTTAACGGATACTTCCAACGTTTTCATACCATGTTCCATTGCAGTTTTACCAGCTGTTTCAGCTGCCATTTGTGCTGCGAACGGAGTAGACTTACGAGAACCTTTAAATCCTAGGTGACCAGCAGTCGCCCAAGAGATTGCGTTCCCGTGCGTGTCAGTGATCGTAATGATCGTGTTGTTGAATGTAGAACGGATATGTGCTACGCCGACTTCAACATTCTTTTTGACACGACGTTTACGTGTATTAGTCTTACGTGCTTTTGCCATTTAGAGTTTACCTCCTTTACTTACTTTTTCTTATTCGCTACTGTACGACGAGGTCCTTTACGAGTACGGGAGTTGTTCTTCGTGTTTTGACCACGTACTGGTAATCCACGACGATGACGAACACCACGATATGCTCCGATCTCGATTAGACGCTTGATGTTTAGTGATACTTCACGACGAAGGTCACCTTCCACTTTGTGTCCATCGATGACTTCGCGGATTTTATTTAATTCATCTTCAGTAAGATCACGAACGCGTGTATCTTCAGAAACTCCAGCTCCAGCAAGAATTTGCTGTGCTTTTGTTTTACCGATACCGAAGATGTATGTTAAAGAGATTACTACTCGCTTATCACGAGGAATATCTACACCTGCAACACGTGCCATAATTTTTGCACCTCCTGTATATTAACCTTGTTTTTGTTTATGTTTCGGATTTTCACAGATCACCATTACAGTGCCTCTGCGGCGAATCACTTTACATTTTTCACATATTGGCTTGACTGATGGTCTTACCTTCATTGTTTATAACCTCCTTATGTCACGGAGTACATTGATTATTTAAAACGATACGTTATACGACCACGTGATAAGTCATACGGAGACAATTCTACGGTTACTTTATCCCCTGGAAGAATTCGAATGTAGTGCATACGAATCTTTCCAGAAACGTGCGCTAGAACTTTGTGTCCGTTTTCTAGTTCAACACGAAACATGGCGTTCGGAAGAGGTTCAATTACTGTACCTTCGACCTCAATAACATCATCTTTAGCCATCGACTTGATCTCCCTTCTTCAGAGCAATGACTTTCTCGTCGGAAAACTTCGCTACTGCATAACGCAATTTGCCATTGGTTACACGACCTGTTTCAAGAATGCTTTTAACAACTTCCGGAGAAGTAAAATCCAGCAGCTCTAAGTGGTTTAGGTTCTTACGCTTGGCTCGATCAAACTTTCTCTTGTCACCATCTGCTACGAGGACGAAACGTCCATCGAGAATACCGACAATCACACCTAACCGATCTGCGTCTCTTCCTTTTAGTATCCGAACCAGTTGACCTATGCTCGGTACCGAATCAGATTCGCTTACCATTTCATCACCTTCACTTAGATCTTTGTTAAGATTTCAAAGCCTTCTTCCGTAATGACAACCGTGTGTTCGAAATGAGCACACCATTTGCCATCCGTTGTGACAACCGTCCAGTTATCGGATAATGTTCGAACATAGCGAGTTCCCGCATTAATCATAGGCTCTATTGCTAGAACCATGCCCTTTTTCAGCACCGGCCCTTTACCAGGCGGTCCATAATGAGGAATTTGCGGGTCCTCATGTAAGTCCTGGCCTATTCCGTGTCCGACATATTCGCGAACAACAGAAAACCCTTCACCCTCAGCATACTTTTGTATCTCATGAGAAATGTCAGTTAACCGGGCACCGGCTTTTGCTTTTTCAAGTCCTTTATATAAAGACTCTTCCGTTACATCCAGAAGTTTTTGAGCTTCATCTGAAATCTCGCCAACTCCATACGTCCAAGCGGAGTCACCGTGGTATCCTTTGTACTTCGCCCCAATATCTATAGAGATAATGTCGCCATGGTTGAGTACGCGTTTACCTGGAATTCCGTGCACAAGTTCTTCATTTACAGAAGCACAGATGCTTCCACTAAAACCATTATAGTTTTTAAATGAAGGAATTGCACCTTGGCTGCGGATAAACGTATCAGCAATTTTATCCAGTTCCTTAGTAGTTATGCCAGGCTTAATGTGTTTTTTTAACTCTTGATGAGTTAAGGCAACAATGCGACCTGCCTCCCGCATGATTTCAATCTCTCGCGGTGTTTTGCAGATTATCATTTCGCCAATCCCCCAATAAGTTGGTCAATGTCTTGAAAGACTTTGTCGATATCCTGATCACCATTCATGTTTTTCAGGTAACCTTTTTCACCATAAAAATCAAGCAGTGGTTTAGCCTGCTTCATGTTTACATTTAAACGGTTTCGAACGGTCTCTTCATTATCATCTTGACGTTGGATAAGCGTACCGCCGTCTTTATCACATACTCCTTCAACCTTTGGTGGGTTGAATATTACATGATACGTGCTTCCGCATGTTTGGCAAATCCGACGACCTGTTAATCGCTGCATAAGCTGATCAGAATCTACTGAAATGTTTAACACATAATCAATCGTTCTTCCAAGCTCTGTTGTGATTTCTTCCAGTGCTTCCGCTTGGGCAACTGTCCGAGGGAATCCATCTAGTAAAAATCCTTTTTCGCAGTCCTTTTTAGAAAGTCGGTCACGTACGATACCGATTGTAACTTCGTCAGGAACGAGGTTACCCGCATCCATGTACGATTTTGCCTCAAGTCCAAGAGGAGTCTCCTCTTTAATTGCTGCTCGGAACATATCTCCAGTAGAGATATGAGGTATTCCGTATTTCTCAACAATTCTTTCTGCTTGAGTACCCTTACCTGCTCCGGGCAATCCCATTAAGACTAGATACATCTAATCCCTCCATAAATCACAATCGTCTTTTATCAAGAGCATATGGGAAGATGAATCTTCCCGTGCTCTTATTTAATGAAGCCTTTGTAGTGTCGCTTGATCAGCTGACTCTCAATCTGCTTCATGGTGTCAAGTGCCACACCTACAACAATCAGCAAGCTTGTTCCACCAATTTGAATGGCTGGCGGAAGGTTCAAACCTGGAATTGCTGTAAAGACAACTGGCAGGACTGCAACTGCAGCCAGGAAAAGAGATCCAACAAATGTTAATCGATACAGAATTCTTGTTATATAAGTTTGAGTGTTAGCTCCTGGTCGAATGCCAGGAATGTATCCACCCTGCTTCTTTAAGTTTTCCGCCATTTGCTCCGGATTTACTTGGATAAACGTATAGAAATACGAGAATCCGATAATAAGGAGCGCATATATAATCATTCCGACTGGTTTCGTGTAGTCAAACGTGTTGATAATCCAAGTCGTAACATCATTCTGTCCGAAGAAGCCGGCAACAGTTCTTGGCGTGATGATCAAGGAAATCGCGAAGATAACCGGGATAACACCTGCTGCGTTTACTTTAATCGGAAGATGAGTTGACTGGCCGCCAACAGGCTTTGTTCCAACGACTCGCTTTGCATACTGAATCGGGATTTTCCGAACACCTTGTTGAATAAAGATAACACCCATAATAATGAGTACAATCGCAAGAGCAAGCAGTACAATCGTTACAATATGCATGAATAACTGATCGTTACCACCTTCAAATTGCGTTGTGAAAAGCTGGTTAACTGCTGTAGGAATAGCTGCGGCAATCCCCGCAAAAATCAGAACTGAAATTCCGTTTCCAATCCCCTTAAGGGTAATCTGCTCACCTAACCACATTAAGAATGCAGTACCTGCAGTTAAAACTAACGCGATAAAAAGATACGTAGACATACTAGGGTTTTGAATAAGTCCTGGGAAAAGATTGTTAAAACCGATAGACATACCGATTGCCTGGATAAAACCAAGAACAATAGTTCCATAGCGAGTGAACTGAGCTAATTTCTTACGCCCAACTTCACCTTGCTTACTCCACTCCGTAAATTTAGGAACAACGTCCATCTGCAAAAGCTGCACGATGATCGATGCTGTAATATACGGCATGATACCCATAGCGAAAATGGAGAAGTTCTGTAAAGCTCCACCGCCAAACGTATTCAAAAAACCAAAAATGTTAGCACTGTCGCCCGTACTGAATTTCAGTACATCACGATTTACGCCTGGTACTGGGATAAATGTTCCTAGACGGAACACTACCAGCATAGCAAGTGTAAACAATATCTTGTTTCTCAGATCACCCACACGCATAATGTTGGAGATTGTCTGGAACATTAGATCACCTCAGTAGTTCCGCCCGCTGCTTCAATTGCTTCTTTAGCAGAAACAGAGAATTTGTGCGCCTTAACTGTAAGCTTAGCTTCTAACTTGCCATTTCCAAGAACTTTAATTCCGTTTTTAAGACTGCTAACTACTCCTGTTTCGATAAGAAGTTCCGGAGTAACTACTGTGCCCTCTTCAAAACGAACTAGCTTCTCAAGATTTACAACTGCATACTCTTTACGAGTAGGGTTTGTGAATCCGCGTTTCGGTAAACGACGTGCTAGTGGATTTTGTCCACCTTCGAATCCAGGTCTAACACCACCGCCTGAACGAGAGTTTTGACCTTTATGACCACGACCACTTGTTTTACCATTGCCTGATCCGATACCGCGACCTAAACGGTTGCGAACTTTACGGGATCCTTCTGATGGCTTCAACTCATGAAGTTTCATCTGAGCACCTCCTCATGATTTATTTATCTTATTAAGCTTCTAATTCTTTCACTGTTAAAAGGTGAGACACCTTGTTAACCATACCGCGGATAGCCGCGTTATCTTCGTGTACAACCGTCTGGTGCATTTTGCGCAAACCAAGTGTCTTAACAACGATACGTTGGTTTTCAGGACGGCCGATAACACTACGAGTGAGGGTGATTTCTAATTTCTTAGCCATCTAAAGTTCCCTCCTTAACCTAAAAGCTCTTGTACTGATTTACCGCGAAGTTTCGCAACGTCTTCAGCACGCTTTAAATTTTTCAAACCTTCGATAGTTGCACGAACCATGTTGATTGGGTTGTTAGATCCAAGTGACTTAGAAAGGATGTCACCTACACCAGCAAGCTCCAATACTGCACGTACAGGTCCACCAGCAATTACCCCAGTACCTTCAGATGCAGGTTTAAGAAGTACGTTACCTGCTCCAAAGCGTCCAATTACTTGGTGAGGAATTGTTGTTTTTACGATCGGTACAGTTACTAAGTTCTTCTTAGCATCTTCAATCGCCTTACGGATCGCTTCTGGTACCTCTTGGGCTTTACCAGTACCGAATCCAACGTGACCGTTTTTGTCACCAACTACAACTACTGCAGCAAAGCGGAAACGACGTCCACCTTTTACTACCTTAGCTACACGGTTAACGGTAACGACGCGTTCTTCAAGTTCAAGTTTGTTAGGGTCGATACGCATCAGGTTCCCTCCTTCGATTAAAATTCTAACCCAGCTTCACGAGCTGCGTCTGCTAATGCTTTAATACGTCCGTGATATAAATATCCGCCTCGGTCAAATACTACCGATTTGATTCCTTTTTCAACTGCGCGCTTAGCGATTTCTTGACCAATCGCTTTAGCAGCATCTACGTTTCCACCGTTTTCTACACTTACACCTTTATCAAGGGAAGATGCAGATACAATTGTTACACCTGCTTGATCATCGATCAATTGAGCATAGATGTGCTTTGTAGAACGGAATACGTTCAAACGAGGACGTTGTGCTGTTCCGCTTACAACGCGGCGAACACGAGCATGTCTTTTCTTACGAGCGACATTCTTATCTGCTTTCGTGATCATCCTTTGCACTCCTTTCCGCTACCTAACGGCTTTATTTACCAGTTTTACCTTCTTTACGGCGAACGAATTCACCTTCGTAACGAATACCTTTACCTTTGTAAGGCTCAGGTGAACGAACTGAACGGATGTTTGCAGCAACTTCACCTACACGTTGCTTGTCAATACCCTTAACGATTACCTTCGTGTTAGAAGGTACTTCGATGTCGATCCCTTGCTCAGGAACGATTTCAACAGGATGAGAGTAACCTACGTTAAGTACAAGCTTGTTACCAGCTTTGGAAGCACGATATCCAACCCCGATAATTTCTAGAGCTCTTTCATAACCGTTAGTTACACCGATAACCATGTTGTTTAGTACGCTACGAGTTGTACCATGCAATGCACGGTGCTCTTTGTGGTCGCTCGGGCGTTCCACAGTAATTTCGTTATCTTGAACATTAATCTTAATGTCAGCATTGAATTTGCGAGAAAGTTCACCTTTAGGGCCTTTTACAGAAACCGTGTTGTCAGTTGCAACATCGATTGTAACGCCACCTGGAACTTCAATCGGTTTGTTACCTACGCGAGACATGTTGACACCTCCATTCGCTATTTATTACCAAACGTACGCTAGTACTTCGCCACCCATTTGTGATTGGCGAGCTTCTTTATCAGTCATAATGCCTTTAGAAGTAGATACGATCGCAATACCAAGTCCTCCAAGTACACGTGGAAGATCAGTTGATTTTGCATAAACACGTAGTCCAGGCTTAGAGATACGCTTAAGACCTGAGATTACACGCTCATTGTTAGAACCGTACTTAAGGAAGATACGAATCATTCCTTGTTTGCTATCCTCTACATATTCCACATCGCGAACAAAACCTTCACGCTTTAGGATTTCTGCGATTTCTTTTTTCATATTAGAAGCAGGAAGCTCCAATTTATCGTGACGAACAGTGTTTGCGTTGCGGATACGAGTAAGCATATCTGCAATTGGATCTGTCATAACCATTACTAGTTACCTCCTTCCCTTTTTTCAGGGTATTACCAGCTGGCTTTTTTAACGCCAGGAATTTGACCTTTGTAAGCAAGTTCTCTGAAACAAATACGGCACAGTTTGAACTTGCGGATTACTGAATGAGGACGCCCGCAACGTTCACAGCGCGTATACTCTTGCACTCCGAACTTTTGCTTGCGTTGTTGCTTAGCAATCATGGATTTCTTTGCCACGGGTAAACCTCCTTTGGCTAAAGGTTATTTTTGGAACGGCATTCCGACTTGTGTAAGAAGCTCACGTGCTTCTTCGTCAGTGTTCGCAGTCGTTACGATAACGATGTCCATTCCGCGAACTTTGTTTACTTTATCATAGTCGATCTCCGGGAAGATCAATTGCTCTTTAACTCCAAGCGTGTAGTTACCGCGGCCGTCGAAAGACTTCTTGGAAACCCCGCGGAAGTCACGTACACGTGGAAGGGAAACGCTGATTAACTTATCAAGGAAGTCATACATGCGCTCTCCGCGAAGTGTAACTTTTGATCCGATCGGCATACCTTCACGAAGTTTGAATCCAGCGATAGATTTCTTAGCACGCGTGATCACAGGCTTTTGACCAGCGATTGCTGTAAGTTCCTCTACTGCTGTATCTAACACTTTAGAGTTGGATACTGCTTCACCAACACCCATGTTGATAACGATTTTTTCGATCTTTGGTGCTTGCATTACTGAAGTGTAATTAAACTTTTCCATTAGAGATGGTAAAATCTCTGCTTTATATCGCTCTTGTAGACGGTTCATTATGTGTCCTCCTTTCACTCTGAGACTTATTTATCTAGGGTTTCACCAGATTTTTTGGCCACACGAACTTTTTTCCCATCAACTACATTGTAGCCTACACGAGTAGGAGCACCAGTTTTAGGGTCAAGAGGCATTACGTTAGAAGCATGAATTGGTGCTTCTTGGCTAAGGATTCCACCTTGTGGATTAGCTTGAGAAGGTTTTGCGTGTTTCTTAACAACGTTCACACCTTCAACAAGCACTCTATTTAGCTTCGGATAAGCTTCAAGGATCACACCTTGTTTACCTTTATCCTTGCCGGAAATAACTTGTACTTTATCGCCTTTTTTCACATGCAATGGCATTGTGATGTTGCACCTCCTTACAAGACAATAAACGCCTTGCTAGTAAATATATTAAAGAACTTCTGGAGCAAGAGATACGATTTTCATAAATTGCTTGTCACGAAGTTCACGTGCTACTGGTCCGAAGATACGAGTTCCTCGAGGACCTTTATCATCCTTAACGATTACAGCCGCGTTCTCATCAAAGCGGATGTAAGATCCGTCGTTACGGCGCATACCACGCTTAGAACGTACCACTACCGCTTTAACAACGTCACCTTTCTTAACAACGCCACCTGGTGTTGCGGACTTAACCGAACAAACGATAATGTCACCAACGTTAGCGTACTTACGACCAGAACCACCAAGAACTTTAATGCAAAGTAACTCTTTCGCACCGGAGTTATCAGCTACTCTTAAACGGGATTCTTGTTGAATCATGCGAATGGACCTCCTTTCGGATATGAGTATAATCCGAACAATTTATTAAATAATTACTGCTTCTTGTACTACTTCAACTAGACGGAATCGCTTGTCTTTAGAAAGCGGACGCGTTTCCATAACCTTTACGATATCGCCAATTTTAGCAGTGTTGTTTTCATCATGCGCTTTTAACTTTTTAGAGTATTTAACGCGCTTGTTATATAAAGTGTGAGTCTTGTAAGTTTCTACAAGCACTGTAATCGTTTTGTCCATCTTGTCAGAAACAACACGACCAGTGTACACCTTGCGCTGGTTACGTTCACTCATTGTGCGAACCTCCTCTCAAGATTTAACCGTTAGTAATCCCAAGCTCTCTTTCACGTAAAACCGTTTTTGCACGGGCAATTGCTTTACGAACTTCACGAATGCGGGCCGGGTTTTCAAGTTGACCTGTCGCTAGTTGGAAACGAAGGTTAAAAAGCTCTTCTTTAAGTGCTTTTGCTTTTTGTTCAACTTCTGCAGTGGTCAGGTTACGAATATCATTAGCCTTCATTTGTGTCACCACCCACTTCTTCGCGTTTAACAAACTTACATTTTACAGGAAGTTTGTGTGCTGCAAGACGCAACGCTTCGCGTGCCACTTCTTCAGAGACACCTGCGATTTCAAACATAACTTTTCCTGGCTTAACTACTGCTACCCATCCTTCAGGAGCACCTTTACCAGATCCCATTCGGACTTCTAGAGGCTTTGCAGTGTAAGGCTTAGACGGGAAAATTTTAATCCATACTTTACCGCCACGCTTCATATAACGAGTCATCGCAATACGAGCTGCTTCGATCTGACGGTTAGTAATCCAGCTAGCTTCAAGAGCTTGCAAACCGAATTCTCCGAAATGAACTTCAGTACCGCCTTTTGCGTTCCCACGCATTTTACCGCGGTGTTCACGACGATATTTAACACGTTTTGGCAATAACATAATTATTTGCCTCCTTCCTCTTTTTTCGTTCCTCTTGTTGGAAGGACCTCACCACGATAAATCCAGATTTTAACTCCAAGCTTACCGTAAGTTGTGTCTGCTTCAGCAGTACCGTAATCGATGTCTGCACGAAGTGTGTGAAGAGGAACTGTACCTTCACTATAATGTTCAGCACGAGCGATATCAGCTCCGCCAAGACGGCCTGACACTTGTGTTTTGATACCTTTCGCACCCATACGCATTGCACGTTGGATCGCCTGCTTCATAGCACGACGGAAAGATACACGGTTTTCAAGTTGACGAGCGATGTTTTCAGCAACTAGCTTAGCATCAACGTCAGCTTGTTTGATTTCAAAGATGTTTACGTGAACTCTTTTACCAGTGATGTCGTTAAGGGCTTTACGAAGTGCTTCAACTTCAGATCCACCTTTACCGATAACCATTCCTGGTTTAGCAGTTTTGATTGTGATATTCACACGGTTAGCTGCACGTTCGATTTCAACACCTGATACAGCAGCGTCTTTTAAACGCTTTTCAATATAAGAACGGATCTTAAGGTCTTCATGTAAAAGATTAGCGTAATCCTTTTCAGCGTACCATTTTGAATCCCAGTCACGGATGACGCCAATACGTAGACCTATTGGATTTACTTTTTGACCCACGTCTTAACCCTCCTTCTTTTCAGAAACAACGATTGTGATGTGGCTAGTACGTTTGTTGATACGGCTTGCGCGACCCATCGCACGAGGACGGAAACGCTTAAGAGTAATACCTTCATCAACGAACGCTTGCTTAATCACCAAGTTGTTCGGTTCCATTTCATAGTTGTGTTCTGCGTTTGCGATAGCAGACTTAAGCACCTTTTCAATTACAGGAGAAGCTGCTTTAGGCGTCAAACGTAGAATCGCAAGTGCCTCACCTACTTGCTTGCCTCGAATCAAGTCGATTACGATGCGAGCTTTACGAGGAGCAATACGCACTTGTTTAGCAATTGCTTTTGCTTCCATTTTGTGTACCTCCCCTCAATTAACGTCTTGTTTTCTTATCATCAGCTGCATGGCCTTTGTAAGTACGAGTAGGTGCAAACTCACCTAACTTGTGACCGACCATATCTTCTGTACAATAAACCGGCACGTGCTTACGACCATCATAAACAGCGATTGTGTGACCGATGAAGTCAGGGAAAATCGTAGAACGACGAGACCAAGTTTTAACTACTTTCTTGTCGTTAGATTCATTAAGTGCCTCGACCTTTTTCATCAAGTGGTCATCTACAAAAGGCCCTTTTTTCAAACTGCGACCCATTTGAGAACCTCCCTTTGTGTTTGCGCTACGGCTCGATTGAACCGTAGTACAATCACATTATTTTTTGCGACGACGTACAATGTACTTGTCAGTTTGGCTATTTTTCTTACGAGTTTTATATCCAAGAGTTGGTTTACCCCAAGGAGACATTGGTGATTTACGTCCGATTGGAGCGCGTCCTTCACCACCACCGTGTGGGTGATCGTTAGGGTTCATAACAGAACCACGAACTGTTGGGCGGATACCCTTCCAACGAGAACGACCTGCTTTACCAACGTTCACAAGTTCATGCTCTAAGTTTCCAACTTGACCGATTGTTGCGCGGCAAGTAAGAAGGATCATACGAACTTCACCAGAACCTAGACGAACTAGCGCATACTTTTCTTCTTTACCAAGAAGTTGAGCTTCAGCACCAGCTGAACGAGCCAATTGTCCACCTTTACCAGGCTTAAGTTCGATGTTGTGAATTGTAGAACCTACAGGAATGTTAGCTAATGGAAGTGAGTTACCTACTTTAATATCAGCTTCAGTACCGGACATGATTTCTTGCCCTACTTTAATTCCTTTTGGAGCTAAGATATAACGCTTCTCACCATCTGCATAGTGGATTAGCGCGATGTTAGCCGTACGGTTTGGATCGTACTCGATTGTAGCAACGCGACCTGGTATTCCGTCTTTGTTACGTTTGAAATCGATGATACGATACTTACGCTTGTGTCCTCCACCTTGGTGACGAACAGTTAGTTTACCTTGGTTGTTACGCCCAGCTTTTTTGCTAAGAGGAGCAAGCAAGGATTTTTCTGGTTGGTCAGTTGTAATTTCAGCAAAGTCAAGCTGAGACATATTACGACGACCGTTAGTTGTCGGTTTAAACTTTTTGATACCCATTGTAATTTCCCTCCTTTACGAGTTCTTTTTAAACTCCTTCAAAAAAGTCGAGTTCTTTGCTTTCTGGAGTTAATGTAACTACTGCTTTTTTACGTTTAGAAGTGTAACCAGTATGACGGCCTACACGCTTGAACTTACCTTTGTAGGTAGCAGTGTTTACAGATTGAATTTTTACGCCAAAGATTTCTTCTAGTGCGCCTTTGATTTGAGTCTTAGTAGCACGAGGATTAACTTCGAACGTGTATTTTTTGTCAGCCATTATTTCAGTAGAACGCTCTGTAATAACGGGGCGCTTAATCACATCACGAGCTTCCATTATGCGAGCACCTCCCCTACTTTTTCCACAGCGTCTTTAGTCATAAGAAGCTTGTCGTGGTTTAACACGTCAAGAACACTAACGCCGTTAGCCGTAACAACTGTTACGCCAGGGATGTTACGTGCAGACAATGCAACAGCGTCATTGTAATCAGCAGTTACAACTAATGCTTTACGATCTGCGGATAGATTTGCAAGAACTTGCATCATTTCCTTTGTTTTAGGAGCTTCGAATGCAAGACCTTCTAAAACGATTAAGTCGTTATCTAGAACCTTAGAAGATAGCGCTGATTTAATAGCTAAGCGACGAACCTTCTTTGGTAATTTGTAAGAATAGCTTCTTGGTGTTGGTCCGAAAACCACTCCACCGCCAACCCATTGTGGAGAACGGATAGATCCTTGACGAGCACGTCCAGTACCTTTCTGTTTCCAAGGCTTGCGTCCACCACCAGCAACTTCAGAACGGTTCTTTACATCGTGCGTTCCTTGGCGCTGTGATGCTTGCTGCATAATAACAGCGTCAAAAAGCACGCTTTTATTTGGTTCAATACCGAAAACGGAATCGTTTAATTCGATATCGCCAGCTTGAGTACCATCTTGTTTAAATAATGCTACTTTTGGCATCAGATTGTCCTCCTTCCTTATTTAGCATCCTTTGCTTTAACAGCAGAGTTAATTGTAACGTAGCTCTTTTTCGCTCCAGGTACGTTACCTTTGATTAGTAGAAGATTACGTTCTGCATCAACTCTTACAACTTCTAAGTTTTGTACAGTTACTGTATCTCCGCCAGTACGTCCAGGTAATGCTTTCCCTTTGAAAACACGGTTAGGGTCAACTGCACCCATTGAACCAGGACGACGGTGGTAACGGGAACCGTGGCTCATTGGTCCGCGTGATTGCCCGTGACGTTTGATAACACCTTGGAATCCTTTTCCTTTAGATGTACCAGTAACGTCTACAGCGTCACCTTCTGCAAAAATGTCAGCTTTGACTTCCTGACCAACTTCGTATCCCGCAACATCAACATTACGGAATTCTTTAACGTAGCGCTTAGGGCTCGTGCTAGCTTTAGCAGCATGTCCTGCTTGTGGCTTGTTAGTACGAGAGTCTTTTTTATCATCAAATCCAAGTTGGATAGCTTCGTAGCCATCATTCTCAACGGATTTCTTTTGAAGAACAACGTTAGGAGTTACTTCTACTACAGTAACTGGAATTAGATCTCCGTTTTCTGCGAAAACTTGAGTCATACCAATTTTTCTACCTAAGATTCCTTTGGTCATTCGTCACACCTCCTATTAATAAGTAAAATATTTATAAGCAAACGTGAAATTATAGTTTAATTTCGATGTCTACACCAGACGGTAGATCCAAACGCATTAACGAATCAACTGTTTGTGGTGTTGGCTCGATAATATCGATCAAGCGCTTATGAGTACGCATTTCGAACTGCTCACGAGAGTCCTTGTACTTATGAACCGCACGAAGGATCGTGTAGATCGCTTTCTCAGTAGGTAGTGGGATAGGACCTGATACCTTTGCTCCTGAACGCTTAGCAGTTTCTACGATTTTTTCAGCTGATTGATCAAGAATTCTGTGATCATACGCCTTTAAACGGATACGAATCTTTTGCTTTGCCATTTTTTTCCCTCCTTTATTCGCCTATTTTGATAAACAGACATTGCTCCGCGGAAATTCAACCTGATATCACCAGCCATGGCAAAGGGGCCTAGTGTGTCAGCAACCTTCCGGATCATCGCAGTGAATGACCAACATTACTTATTATAGAGAAAAGCAATGCCCAATGCAAGTGTTATTTGCATTTATTTATTGCTAATCGCACTTTTTCTATTATAGAGACTTTATCAGGAGATTTCAACTTCCTTTTTCTTCTTTTGCATATTTGAATGTGTTTCTTCTATATAAATAGAAAAAATGCGTTTGGTGGTGGTGAATTTAGATTGTTCCAGCTCCAGCAACCGTGCGCATGGAGTTGATTTTATAACTCGCGGATTTATGGTGTGAACTCCCGGAATTATGAACCGAATTTCAGGATTTACGATTTGATTTACCGTTCCGCTCTTTTTTAAAGGATCTCATATCACTTTTTCTTTATAAGAGCCATTTATTATAAATATTTTTTTTTTATCTCTCTTATAAATAAGTACATGGTTTTTTAATCCTTGTCTACTTTGACAGTTGATTGGAGTGGAAGTGCAAGACTCCTGCGGGACAGGCGGGCAGTCCGAAAAGTGGAAGTGGCTTGTCCAGCCCCGACAAGCAAAAGGTGAATAGACTAGGAAGGTGCTCTTTGCCTTCATGGTCTATTTAACTTTTGACCTCAAGGGGCTAGCCACTGCAACTAGACAGATGAGACACTTATACGCGAAGCGTACGAATGTGGCTCATCGCCTGCTCCGCGGAAAGCGAAGCACTGGAACGGAAATCAACTACTTTCATAAGCAACAAAGCGTTATAAATGAATTCAAAATAAAAAACACCCTCCAAAAGGAGAGTGTTTTTATTAAAGAGTAATAAGATTACTCAGTGATTGTTGCAACTACGCCTGCACCAACTGTACGTCCACCTTCACGAATAGAGAACTTAGTTCCTTCTTCGATAGCGATTGGAGCGATTAGTTCTACAGTCATCTCAACGTTATCTCCAGGCATAACCATTTCTACGCCTTCAGGAAGTTGGATGATACCAGTTACGTCAGTTGTACGGAAGTAGAACTGAGGACGGTAGTTAGAGAAGAATGGAGTGTGACGTCCACCCTCTTCTTTTGAAAGAACATAAACTTCTGATTTGAACTTAGTGTGAGCTTTAACAGTACCTGGCTTAGCAAGAACTTGTCCACGCTCAACATCTTCACGAGAAACCCCACGAAGAAGTGCACCAATGTTGTCACCAGCTTCAGCATAGTCAAGAAGCTTACGGAACATTTCAACACCTGTTACAGTTGTTGATTTTGGCTCTTCAGTAAGACCAAGGATCTCAACTACGTCACCAACTTTTACTACACCACGCTCAACACGTCCAGTAGCAACTGTACCACGACCAGTGATTGAGAATACATCCTCAACTGGCATCATGAATGGCTTTTCAGTGTCACGTGGAGGAGTTGGGATATAAGAATCTACAGCGTCCATTAGCTCGTAGATTTTAGCTTCCCAATCAGCGTCTCCTTCAAGAGCTTTAAGAGCAGAACCTTTGATTACAGGAATATCATCTCCTGGGAAGTCATACTCAGAAAGAAGGTCACGAACTTCCATTTCTACTAGCTCAAGAAGTTCTTCGTCGTCTACCATGTCACACTTGTTCATGAATACAACAAGGTAAGGTACACCTACTTGACGAGAAAGAAGGATGTGCTCACGAGTTTGTGGCATTGGGCCGTCAGCAGCAGATACTACTAGGATCCCACCATCCATTTGTGCTGCACCAGTGATCATGTTCTTAACATAGTCAGCATGTCCTGGGCAGTCTACGTGTGCATAGTGACGAGAATCAGTTTCATACTCAACGTGTGCAGTTGAGATTGTGATTCCACGTTCGCGCTCTTCTGGAGCACCGTCGATTTGGTCATAAGCCATTGCTACACCCTTACCGTTTTTCTTAGCAAGAACAGTAGTGATAGCAGCTGTTAAAGTTGTTTTACCATGGTCAACGTGACCGATAGTACCAATGTTAGCATGCGTTTTGGAACGATCAAATTTCTCTTTACCCATGAGAAAGATTCCTCCTTAAATATGTTTACATATAGTAGATTTTTTTATTTAAAACGAACAGTTTGTACTGCCCATTTTAGATTACATGAAAATGTTGCTTCTTACAACCGAAGAGATTAAGCTCCAGTTGATTTTTTGATGATTTCTTCAGAGATTGACTTAGGTACTTCTTCGTAGTGATCGAAGTGCATTGAGTAAGTACCGCGGCCTTGTGTACGAGAACGCAAGCTAGTTGCATATCCGAACATCTCAGCAAGTGGAACCATCGCTTTAACGATTTGTGCGTTACCACGAGCTTCCATACCTTCAACACGTCCACGACGGGAAGTTACGTCACCCATGATGTCACCCATATACTCTTCAGGAACCGTTACTTCAACTTTCATGATCGGCTCTAGAATTGCAGGGTCACACTTTGATTTAGCGTTCTTAAGAGCCATTGAACCGGCAATCTTAAACGCCATTTCGTTGGAGTCAACATCATGGTATGATCCATCAACGATACGAGCTTTAAGGTCAAGTAATGGGAAACCAGCAAGCATTCCGTTTTTCATTGATTCTTCGATACCAGCTTGAACTGCAGGGATGTATTCACGAGGAACTGCCCCACCAACGATTTTGTTTTCAAATACGAATCCAGATCCTTCATCACCTGGCTCGAATTCGATCCAAACGTGACCGTATTGTCCACGACCACCAGACTGACGAACGAATTTACCTTCAACCTTAGCAGCTTGGCGAATTGTTTCACGGTAAGCAACCTGAGGAGCACCCACGTTAGCTTCTACCTTGAATTCACGGCGCATACGGTCAACTAGGATGTCAAGGTGAAGCTCACCCATACCTGCGATGATCGTTTGTCCAGTTTCTTCGTTTGTTTCAGTACGGAATGTCGGATCTTCTTCAGCTAGCTTAGCAAGTGCCATACCCATCTTGTCTTGGTCTGCTTTAGACTTCGGCTCGATAGATAGTGAGATAACTGGCTCTGGGAATACCATGGATTCTAAGATAACAAGGCTCTTTTCATCACAAAGTGTATCACCAGTTGTAGTGTCTTTAAGACCTACAGCAGCTGCGATATCTCCAGCGTATACGACAGAGATCTCTTCACGGGAGTTTGCATGCATTTGAAGGATACGTCCAACACGCTCGCGCTTTCCTTTAGTAGAGTTCTGTACGTATGATCCTGAGTTTAGTGTACCAGAGTACACACGGAAGAATGTTAACTTACCAACATAAGGGTCAGTCATAACTTTAAATGCAAGTGCAGAGAATGGTGCTTCGTCACTTGATTCACGAGTTACTTCTTCTTCAGAGTCAGGAAGTACACCCTTGATAGCTGGTACATCGATTGGCGATGGAAGGTAATCAAGAACTGCGTCTAGCATAAGCTGTACACCTTTGTTCTTAAATGCCGAACCACACATTACCGGATAGAACTCAACGTTACAAGTACCTTGACGGATACCTGCTTTAAGTTCTTCGTTCGTAATTTCTTCGCCTTCTAAGTACTTCATCATCATTTCTTCATCTAGCTCAGCAACCGCTTCGATAAGTTTTCCACGGTATTCTTCAGCTAAAGGCATGTGCTCTTCCGGAATGTCACGAACTTCGATATCAGTACCAAGGTCGTTTCCGTAGAATACAGCTTTCATTTCGATAAGGTCGATGATTGCTTCGAATTGGTCTTCCGCACCGATCGGTAATTGGATCGGGTGAGCGTTAGCACCAAGGCGGTCATGAATCGTTTTTACGGAGTATAAGAAATCCGCACCGATCTTGTCCATTTTGTTTACGAATACAATACGAGGTACCCCGTAAGTAGTCGCTTGACGCCAAACTGTTTCTGTTTGTGGTTCAACACCTGATTGAGCATCAAGTAATGCAACCGCTCCGTCTAATACACGTAATGAACGTTCTACTTCAACTGTAAAGTCTACGTGTCCTGGTGTATCAATGATGTTGACACGGTGACCTTTCCATTGAGCAGTAGTAGCAGCGGAAGTAATCGTGATTCCACGCTCTTGTTCCTGCTCCATCCAGTCCATTTGTGAAGCTCCTTCATGAGTTTCACCAATTTTGTGGATACGGCCAGTATAGTAAAGAACACGTTCAGTAGTCGTTGTTTTACCAGCATCGATGTGAGCCATGATACCGATATTACGAGTATTTTTTAAGGAGAATTCTCTAGCCATGAATTTCTCTCCTTCCCTTTTTAAAAGGAATTTTTATAGTGTTTTAGAGACAGTCCGAGAACTGTCTCTATGATTTTACCAGCGGTAGTGAGCAAACGCTTTGTTTGCTTCTGCCATTTTGTGCATATCTTCGCGCTTCTTAACTGAAGCACCAGTGTTATTAGCAGCATCCATGATCTCATACGCAAGACGTTCTTCCATTGTCTTTTCTCCGCGTAGACGAGAGTAGTTCGTTAGGTAACGAAGTCCTAGTGTTGTACGACGCTCTGGGCGAACTTCAACTGGTACTTGGTAGTTAGCTCCACCAACACGGCGAGCACGAACTTCAAGAACTGGCATGATATTTTTAAGAGCTTGTTCAAACACTTCCATAGGATCTTGGTTTGTACGTTCTTTAATAAGTTCGAACGCATTGTACAAGATTGTTTGAGCTACCCCTCTCTTACCGTCAATCATAATTTTATTGATTAGACGAGTTACAAGCTTAGACTTGTAAATTGGATCAGGTAACACATCACGACGAGCAACAGGTCCTTTACGTGGCATGTGGTCCCCTCCTTTCTGATAGTTGTTTTAATTTATTTTAATAATATTACTTCTTAGCTTCCTTTGGACGCTTCGTTCCGTATTTAGAACGACCTTGCATACGGTTGTTAACACCAGCCGTATCAAGAGCACCACGAACGATGTGGTAACGTACCCCCGGTAAATCTTTTACACGTCCTCCACGGATAAGAACAACACTGTGCTCTTGAAGGTTGTGGCCAATACCAGGAATGTAAGCTGTAACTTC
The DNA here is from genome assembly GCF_015903895.1 of Fictibacillus sp. 5RED26. NCBI lineage: Bacteria > Bacillati > Bacillota > Bacilli > Caryophanales > Fictibacillaceae > Fictibacillus > Fictibacillus sp. 5RED26. The sequence goes on from NZ_JACZDU010000011.1 coordinate 30,226, forward strand.
GATTCCGTTAGTTAGACGAACACGCGCATATTTACGAAGCGCCGAGTTCGGCTTCTTAGGAGTCATAGTACCAACACGCGTACAAACTCCACGCTTTTGCGGAGATGAAACGTCAGTTTGGGACTTTTTGAAGCTGTTGTAACCTTTGTTTAACGCAGGAGAGTCAGATTTCTTTGATTTAGAAACACGACCTTTGCGAACTAATTGGTTAATTGTAGGCATTTTGTATTTCCTCCTCTCTTTTTTCGTAATACCACCGACCCAGGTGGTTCATTTTAGGACAAAAGAAAGTTTTTGCGAGAGGAGCGATATTGATGCCCATCGCAAAAACATGAATTTTATCCTTTTATCGCAACAGTTGCGGCCCCGACATCTATACCGCATGCTTTTCCAAGCTTTTTCATGGAATCAACCTTTACGATCGGTACGTGCTTCTCTTCGGCAATTTGCAATACTTTGCTCGTTACTCGAAAATCCGCGTCTTCCGCAACGACCAGCTCTTTGACCTCGCCGTTCTGTAAAGCTTTGATTGTTTGCTTAGTACCTACGATAATTTCAGAAGCCTGTGTCACTTTTTCATAAGACATACGAATATCCTCCAAAGTAACAAATCTTAGGAGCACATCCGTAATCATATCACCGATGCGCTCCCGATGTCAACATTTCATTTATTAATCTTGAGAAACAAGTTCTGTAGGCAATTCTGTCTCTTCATTGTTCTCATCTTCAACTACTGGAGAGTTGATTCCGATGTTTCTGTAACGGTTCATACCTGTTCCAGCCGGGATCAGCTTACCAATAATAACGTTTTCCTTAAGTCCGAGTAATTCGTCACGCTTACCTTTGATGGCAGCATCCGTAAGAACTCGTGTTGTTTCTTGGAATGATGCAGCAGATAAGAATGATTCTGTCTCAAGAGATGCTTTTGTGATACCAAGAAGCACTGGACGACCTGTGGCAGGCGTTCCACCTTCAAGAAGTACACTACGGTTAACATCCGTGAAGGCATGAATATCCATAAGAGCTCCTGGAAGTACTTGAGAATCACCAGAATCGATGATGCGCACTTTACGAAGCATTTGGCGAACCATTACTTCAACGTGCTTATCTCCGATTTCTACCCCTTGCATACGGTAAACTTTCTGAACCTCACGCAATAGGTATTCTTGTACGCCTTCTGCACCACGTACTTTAATTAATTCTTTAGGATCGATCGAACCTTCCGTCAATACTTGACCGGCAGTTACTTTATCGCCTTCGACCGCTTTAATGCGGGCACCGAAAGGAATTGTGTAAGTTCTAGATTCAATCTCACCTTGAACGACTACTTCACGCTTATCTTTATTGTCGTTCACGCCAACAACCGTACCTTCAAGCTCAGAGATAACCGCTTGACCTTTCGGGTTACGCGCTTCAAACAATTCTTGGATACGCGGAAGACCTTGTGTAATATCGTCTCCAGCTACCCCACCTGTATGGAAGGTACGCATTGTAAGCTGTGTACCTGGCTCACCGATGGATTGAGCGGCGATAATTCCAACAGCTTCCCCAACTTCAACGTCAGAGCCTGTTGCAAGGTTTCGTCCGTAACATTTCTTACAAACGCCGTGACGTGTGTCACAAGTAAATACAGAACGGATCGTTACTGCTTTCACGCCTACTTCTTCAATATGAGCGGCCATGTCTTCAGTGATCAGCTGATTAACGTCTACAAGAAGTTCTTTTGTTTCAGGATGGTATACCTTTTTATAAGCAGTACGGCCGATCAAACGCTCATGAAGAGGCTCGATAACTTCGTTGCCTTCTTTAATAGCTGCAACTTCTAAGCCACGGTCCGTTCCACAGTCATCTTCACGTACGATAACATCTTGAGCAACGTCAACCAAACGACGAGTAAGGTAACCTGAGTCAGCTGTTTTAAGGGCTGTATCGGCAAGACCTTTACGCGCTCCGTGTGTAGAGATAAAGTACTCGAGTACTGTTAGACCTTCACGGAAACTTGATTTGATTGGAAGCTCGATGATTTTACCAGCCGGGTTGGCCATCAGACCACGCATACCAGCTAGCTGCGTAAAGTTAGATGCGTTACCACGGGCACCGGAGTCACTCATCATGAAGATTGGGTTTCGCTTATCAAGTGTACCCATCAATTTATTTTGGATTTCGTCTTTCGCCAAACTCCAAACATTAATTACACGCTCATAGCGCTCTTCTTCCGTGATCAAACCACGTCTGAATTGCTTTGTAACGTTAACTACTTTTTCTTCGGCTACAGCAAGGATCTCTTGCTTTTCAGGTAATACAACGATATCGGATACACCGATCGTGATACCAGCGCGCGTAGAATATTTAAATCCTAAGTCCTTCATGCGGTCAAGCATCTTAGACGTTTCAGTAATCTTAAAGCGTTTGAATACTTCCGCGATAATCTTACCTAGGATTCCTTTCTTAAATGGAACAATTTCCTCATGCTTCTGAATTTCCTCTTTTACATTAGCAGCCGGATCTAAGAAGTACTTTTCAGGTGTTTCCACTTGAAGGTTCGTCGTAGTCGGTTCGTTAATGTACGGGAATGACGGCGGCAGGATTTCGTTGAATAACAACTTACCTACTGTAGTCATAAGAAGCTTAGATTGCTGTTCATCTGTGAAAGTTTCTTTATTTAAGCTGGATACCGGTACTGCAATACGAGAATGCAAGTGCACGAATCCATTTTCATAAGCGATGATCGCTTCATTGATGTCTTTGAATACAGACCCTTCACCAATAGCTCCTTCACGTTCAAGAGTTAGGTAATAGTTACCTAAAACCATATCCTGTGACGGTGTTACTACCGGCTTACCATCTTTCGGGTTCAAGATGTTTTGGGCAGCTAGCATTAGAATACGAGCCTCTGCTTGTGCTTCAGCAGATAGAGGAACGTGGACCGCCATTTGGTCACCGTCAAAGTCAGCGTTGTAAGCTGTACATACGAGCGGGTGAAGACGGATTGCACGACCTTCTACAAGCGTCGGTTCGAATGCTTGGATACCAAGTCTGTGAAGTGTAGGTGCACGGTTTAGTAGAACTGGGTGTTCACGAATAACTTCTTCAAGTACATCCCAAACTTCTGGCTGAACGCGCTCTACTTTGCGTTTTGCACTCTTAATGTTGTGTGCAAGACCTTTTGATACTAGCTCTTTCATAACGAATGGTTTGAAGAGCTCAAGTGCCATCTCTTTAGGAAGACCACATTGGTACATCTTTAAGTTCGGACCTACTACGATAACCGAACGGCCAGAGTAGTCAACACGTTTACCTAGCAAGTTTTGACGGAAACGTCCTTGTTTCCCTTTCAGCATGTGTGAAAGTGATTTTAACGGACGATTTCCTGGTCCAGTAACCGGACGGCCACGACGACCATTATCGATTAATGCATCGACTGCTTCTTGAAGCATACGTTTTTCATTTTGAACGATAATGTTAGGAGCACCTAGATCTAATAGACGCTTCAGACGGTTGTTACGGTTGATAACACGACGGTAAAGGTCGTTAAGGTCAGATGTGGCAAAACGTCCACCATCAAGCTGAACCATCGGACGCAATTCCGGCGGAATAACCGGAAGTACTTCAAGAATCATCCAGTCGGCATGGTTGCCAGAATGACGGAATGCTTCTAATACTTCTAAACGCTTAATCGCACGTGTACGACGTTGTCCTTGTGCTGTTTTAAGCTCTTCTTTCAACATCTCAACTTCTTTTTCAGCATCGATGTCTTCTAGAAGACGTTTGATCGCTTCTGCACCCATTTGTGCAGTAAAACCTTTTCCATACTTTTCACGGTATGTGCGGTATTCCTTCTCTGAAAGCAGTTGTTTCTTCTCAAGAGGTGTATCTCCTGTATCAGTAACAACATATGAAGCAAAGTAGATTACTTCTTCTAATGCTCTTGGAGACATATCCAAAACAAGACCCATACGGCTTGGGATACCCTTGAAGTACCAAATGTGAGATACAGGAGCAGCAAGCTCGATGTGACCCATACGGTCACGTCGAACTTTAGCTCTTGTTACTTCAACACCACAACGGTCACAAACCACGCCTTTATAACGGACGCGCTTATACTTTCCGCAATGACATTCCCAGTCTTTTGTCGGACCGAAAATTCTTTCACAGAACAAGCCGTCTTTTTCAGGCTTAAGTGTACGGTAGTTGATTGTTTCAGGTTTCTTTACTTCCCCTCTTGACCACGACCGGATTTTGTCCGGTGAAGCAAGACCAATTTTCATATATTCAAAATTATTTACGTCTATCAAGGAGCGTACCTCCCTTTTGATATCCTGTTTTAGTCATTCGAAGTGTAAGACTCAAGATTTAGATTTAATTTCTCGCTTGCCTGATCGTCTTCATCATCAAGCTCTCTCATTTCAATTTCCTTGTCATCTCCAGAACAGATCTTAACGTCCATTCCAAGAGATTGAAGTTCTTTGATCAATACTTTAAATGATTCTGGAACACCAGGTTCAGGAACGTTTTCACCCTTAACGATGGCTTCATACGTTTTCACACGGCCGACAACATCATCGGATTTAACCGTTAGAATTTCCTGTAGTGTGTATGCAGCACCATATGCTTCAAGTGCCCATACTTCCATCTCACCGAAACGCTGACCTCCAAATTGAGCTTTACCACCCAGAGGCTGCTGTGTAACAAGTGAGTAAGGTCCAGTAGAACGAGCATGCAACTTGTCATCAACCATGTGAGCCAGTTTGATCATATACATAACCCCAACTGATACACGGTTATCAAACGCCGTACCTGTACGTCCATCATAAAGTACCGTTTTACCATCGCGAGCCATTCCAGCTTCTTCGATCGTAGACCAAACATCTTCCTCACGCGCTCCATCGAATACCGGTGTAGCAACATGAATGCCTAGCTGACGTGCAGCCATTCCAAGGTGAAGCTCCAATACCTGACCGATGTTCATACGGGAAGGTACCCCTAGCGGGTTTAACATGATGTCAACTGGTGTTCCATCTGGAAGATAAGGCATATCTTCTTCAGGCATAATTTTAGAAATTACACCTTTGTTACCGTGACGGCCGGCCATCTTATCTCCTTCGTGAATCTTACGTTTTTGCACGATGTATGCACGAACGAGCTGATTCACACCTGGAGGAAGTTCATCGCCATCTTCACGGTTAAACACTTTAACGTCAAGGATGATTCCATCTCCACCGTGAGGAACACGCAATGATGTATCGCGAACTTCACGAGCTTTTTCACCGAAGATCGCATGCAATAGACGTTCTTCAGCTGTTAATTCAGTTACACCCTTAGGCGTTACTTTACCAACTAAGATATCTCCATCTTTAACTTCTGCACCAACACGGATGATTCCGCGTTCGTCCAGGTTGCGTAATGCATCTTCTCCGACGTTTGGAATATCACGAGTGATCTCTTCCGGTCCAAGTTTTGTATCACGCGCTTCTGACTCATATTCTTCAATATGGATCGAAGTATAAACGTCGTCTTTAACGAGACGCTCACTCATGATGACAGCATCCTCGTAGTTGTAACCTTCCCAAGTCATGAAGGCAACAAGAACGTTACGACCTAAAGCAAGTTCACCGACTTCCATTGAAGGGCCATCCGCTAAGATTTCCCCTTTCGTCACGCGGTTACCTGTGCTTACGATCGGACGCTGGTTATAACACGTTCCTTGGTTGGAACGAATAAACTTAAGCATGTTGTAAGTGTCAAGGTCGCCTGAAACTTCCTTGCCATCTACTTCTTTAATGCGGCGTACTTGAACTTGTTTTGCTGTAACACGTTCAACGATTCCTTCGTGCTTACAGATAACTGCAGCTCCAGAGTCTTTTGCTGATACGTGCTCCATTCCTGTACCAACGATCGGTGATTCAGGAACAAGTAAAGGTACAGCCTGACGTTGCATGTTCGCTCCCATTAGGGCACGGTTGGAGTCATCATTCTCTAAGAACGGAATACAAGCTGTCGCAGCAGATACTACCTGTTTCGGCGATACATCCATATAATCGATGCGTTCGCGCTTAACAACAGTGTTATCACCACGGAAACGTGCGATTACGTCTTCGTTCATAAACTCTCCGTTATCACCTAAGATCGAGTTCGCCTGTGCAACTACGTATAAATCTTCTTCATCAGCAGTCAAGTAATCAATACGGCTCGTTACACGACCTGTTTCAGGATCAACCCGACGGTATGGTGTTTCGATAAATCCATATTGGTTCACTTTTGCATAAGAAGAAAGTGAATTGATCAAACCGATGTTCGGACCCTCTGGCGTCTCAATCGGACACATACGACCGTAGTGAGAGTAGTGAACGTCACGAACTTCAAAGCCTGCACGTTCACGTGTAAGACCACCTGGCCCTAGTGCAGATAGACGACGTTTGTGCGTCAATTCTGCTAGCGGGTTCGTTTGATCCATGAACTGTGAAAGCTGAGAGCTTCCGAAGAACTCTTTAATCGAAGCAATAACAGGACGAATATTGATCAATGCTTGTGGTGTGATCGCATTTGTGTCTTGGATCGACATACGCTCACGCACAACACGTTCCATTCTGGAAAGTCCGATTCTGAATTGGTTTTGCAGTAGCTCACCAACAGAACGCAGACGACGATTACCAAGATGGTCAATATCATCTGTTGTACCTACTTGATGCAATAAGTTGAAGAAGTAGTTAATAGAAGCAATAATGTCAGAAACTGTGATGTTTTTAATTTCTTTATCAACAAGTCCGTTTCCGATAACATTAATGATTCTTTCACCTTCTTGATCATCAGGTGCATAGATTTTGATAGATTGAAGAGCGATATCTTGATCCTCAGCCACTCCTCCTGCTGGTGTTACGGTTTTAAAGCCTACACCACTCTCAAGAGCAGGGATAATCTTATCTAGCGTTCTGCGGTCAAGAAGCGTACCTTCTTCAGCGATCACTTCACCCGTTTCAGCGTCAACAAGCGTTTCAGCCAGCTTTTGGTTGAAGAGACGATTCTTTATATGAAGCTTTTTATTGATTTTGTAGCGCCCAACGTTAGCTAAGTCATAGCGTTTAGGATCAAAGAACCTAGAATCTAATAAACTTTTTGCGTTATCTACTGTTGGAGGCTCTCCCGGACGAAGACGCTCATAGATTTCTAGAAGGGCTTTTTCCGTTCCTTCTGTATTATCCTTATCTAGCGTGTTGCGAAGATACTCGTCTTCTCCAAGCAAATCAATGATTTCTTGATCAGACCCAAACCCTAAAGCACGAAGCAATACGGTAATAGGGATTTTTCTTGTGCGGTCAATACGCACATAAACTACGTCCTTAGCATCTGTTTCGAACTCCAGCCAAGCACCGCGGTTTGGAATGACAGTAGCGGTAAAACCTTTTTTACCGTTTTTGTCGATTTTCTCACTATAGTAAACACTTGGTGAACGAACGAGCTGTGATACAATTACACGCTCTGCCCCGTTGATCACAAAGGTTCCCGTATCTGTCATTAACGGGAAATCTCCCATAAATACTTCCTGCTCTTTTACTTCGCCCGTCTCTTTATTGATCAGACGCACTTTCACACGAAGCGGAGCAGCGTAAGTAACATCGCGCTCTTTTGATTCATCTACAGGATACTTCGGCTCACCTAAGTTATAATCAATAAACTCTAAAACGAGGTTCCCTGTAAAATCCTCAATCGGCGAAATGTCTCGGAACATTTCACGTAACCCCTCATCAAGAAACCATTGATAGGAAGCGGTTTGAATTTCAATTAAGTTTGGTAATTCAAGCACTTCGCTAATCCTTGCATAACTTCTTCGTTGGCGGTGGCGTCCAAACTGAACTAGTTGACCTGTCAACTGCTTCACCCCTCAAATCCAGCGTTTTTTTCGTGTATCATATTTCTATCTAACATTCTATTAAGAAGGTTAGAAAACAAAAAGAAAAAGGGTTTCATATTTTTAAAACCGCAGTTTTCCTATTTTGATAAAAGCTATTATATAATTTTGTCCAACTTTTTCGCATTCTATACGTCTAAACATGAGTAAAAAACGTTGATTTATCAACGTTTTTTCGCTTACCACGAAAAATAAGCAGCAAAATGCGAATCCATTGGCATTTTATAATACTAACATACGGGATTTATCAAGTCAAACTTTTATTGCGCGTAAAATATAGTAGCCTTTTTTCTTCGCAACCGTTTCAACTTGGCCGAATAATTGTTCCATTTTGTCCATAGCAGATGGTGCACCTTGTTTCTTTTGAATCACTACCCATAACTCGCCACCAACGCAAAGTTTATGATGTGCTTCTTCAAAAATTTGATGAACGACTGTCTTACCTGCACGAATGGGCGGATTTGTTATAACAGCAGCGAACTCTTCACCCTTCACTTCAGCAAATAAATAACTTTTGTAGATCTTAACATTATCGACCTTGTTCTTATCTGCGTTCAGCTTAGCAAGTTCAATTGCTCTTTCATTGATATCCACCATTTGAACAATACGATCTTTTTCCGCTCTAGCAAGCGAAAGTCCGATCGGTCCGTATCCGCATCCCACATCTATATAATCACCATGTACTTCTGGAGGTACAAAGGACTCTATTAAAACGCGGCTGCCAAAATCTACTTCTTTCTTCGAAAAGACACCAGCATCCGTCGTAAAGCGAAATTTTTCGCCATTTAATGAAAAATCCCGTGTTTCTCTTTTACTTTCTGTACCAGGTGTTTCAGAATAATAATGGTTCTTCATCGTTTTTAAACTCTCCTTACCTTCTGATAAAGACAGTATTCCCGTTCCGTAATTCTTTAACGGTCTATCTATAAAGATGCTTTTACAATGTCGCCTTTGAATGTGTTGATTTTCGTTACAGGTGCTCGCTTTCCGCGGGGCAGACGGTGAGCCACATTCGTACGTTTCACTCTTAAGTGTCTCACCTGCCCACTTGTCCCGCAGGAGTCTCCCACCTTACACTTCAATCAACTGTTCAAAGAAGCGACAAGATAAAAAGCAGCAAGATTTTAGAATAGTTCATTCTAAAAAGATTAAGCGAAACAAACAAAAAGGTCCGCCATCGGGCGAACCTTTTCTTTTGAATTACTTAACTTCAACAGAAGCTCCAACTTCTTCAAGCTTAGCTTTGATTTCTTCAGCTTCGTCTTTAGATACGCCTTCTTTAACTGGCTTAGGAGCACCGTCAACAAGTTCTTTCGCTTCTTTAAGTCCAAGACCTGTAAGTTCACGAACAACTTTGATAACTTTAATTTTTGAAGCTCCACCGCTTGCAAGAATTACGTCGAATTCAGTTTGTTCAGCAGCAGCGTCTCCACCAGCAGCTCCACCAGCTACAGCTACAGGAGCAGCAGCAGTTACACCAAACTCTTCTTCGATTGCTTTTACTAGGTCGTTAAGCTCTAAAACAGTCATTGTTTTTAAGCTTTCAATGATTTGCTCTTTAGACATTATAATTTCCTCCTTATGGAATGTAAGTTATTGGTTGAAGATAAGGCTTATGCGCCTTGTTCTTCTTTTTGTTCTGCAACGGCTTTAGTAGCCAACGCAAAGTTGCGGATAGGTGCTTGAAGCACGCTGAGTACCATAGAAAGAAGACCTTCTCTTGATGGAAGTTCAGCAAGAGCTTTCACTTCTTCTAGAGACGCGATACGTCCTTCGATTACACCAGCTTTGATCTCAAGCGCTTCGTGTTTCTTAGCGAAGTCGTTAAGAATCTTAGCAGGAGCTACAACATCTTCATTCGAGAATGCGATCGCTGTAGGACCAGTTAAGTGTTCTGCTAATTCTTTAAGGTCATTCTCTTCAGCAGCGCGAACTACCATTGAGTTTTTGTAAACTTTAAACTCGATGCCAGCATCACGTAAAGACTTACGAAGTTCAGTAACCTCAGAAACAGTAAGACCACGGTAGTCAACAAGGATTGTTGATTGGCTATTTTTGATTTTCTCAGAAATAGTGGATACTAACTGCTTTTTTGTTTCTAAAATGCTGCTCATTATTACACCTCCTGTAAAATGATTGCATCACCGCAGGTTTTGTCCAAAAACAAAGCCTCCATGTCGAGACATGGAGGCGTGAGTATCTAAAGTCATAAGTAATTAACTAATGAGCTTACGATGCTTCACCTCGGCAGGAAGATTTAAGCCAGTTGGCTCCTGCTGTCTACGGCATTCATCTGATGCGTTTGTGTTTAACAGTATATAATATAACGGGTCGAAACCCGTTTGTCAACTATCGTTTTACAGCGAATGAAGATGGATTAACTTTGATCCCAGGTCCCATTGTAGAAGAAACAGCTACGTTCTTCATGTAAGTTCCCTTTGCAGCTGCAGGCTTAACTTTCAACAATGTTTCGATGATTGTGTTAAGGTTTTCTGCAAGCTTTTCTGCTTCGAAAGATACTTTACCGATTGGAACGTGAACGTTACCAGTCTTGTCGACACGGTATTCTACTTTACCAGCTTTGATTTCGTTAATCGCTTTTTCAACTTCAAATGTAACTGTTCCTGTTTTAGGGTTAGGCATTAAACCTTTAGGTCCTAGAACACGTCCAAGTTTACCAACTTCAGCCATCATGTCCGGAGTTGCAACGATTACGTCGAACTCGAACCAACCTTGTTGGATTTTGTTGATGTAGTCAGAATCGCCAACGTGATCTGCTCCAGCAGCTTCAGCTTCTTTTGCTTTTTCACCTTTTGCGAAAACTAATACACGTTGAGTCTTACCAGTTCCGTTTGGAAGCACTACTGCTCCACGAACTTGTTGGTCAGCTTTCTTCGTGTCTACACCTAAACGAACTGCAACTTCTACAGACTCGTCAAATTTTGCAGGAGCAGCTTTTTTAACTAGCTCGATCGCTTCTGCAGCGTCATATGCTTTTGTGCGGTCTACTAATTTAGCCGCTTCTTGGTACTTCTTACCTTTGTTTGCCATTGTATTGTCCTCCTTATGTGGTTTAGCGGATATTCCTCCCACTTATTGCACTAAAAAATCAAGTGCAATTACACGCATTGCATGAATAAAGGTTGCGAACCGTTTGACGGGCAGGATATCAATCCATTTACTCGCAACCTAATAGACATCAAACACAGGGATTAGTCTTCGATAACAATTCCCATGCTGCGTGCAGTACCTTCAACCATACGCATTGCAGCTTCAACGCTAGCAGCGTTTAGGTCAGGCATTTTTGATTCTGCGATTTCGCGAACTTTATCACGCTTTACAGTCGCAACTTTTTTCTTGTTCGGCTCACCAGAACCTGACTCGATTCCTGCAGCTTTCTTTAAAAGAACAGCAGCCGGAGGAGTTTTAGTGATGAATGTAAATGAACGGTCTTCGAAAACCGTGATTTCTACCGGAATGATTAAACCAGCTTGATCAGCAGTACGAGCGTTGAATTCTTTACAGAATCCCATGATGTTTACCCCAGCTTGTCCTAGTGCAGGTCCAACTGGCGGTGCCGGGTTTGCTTTACCAGCAGGGATTTGAAGCTTTACCATCTTAATAACCTTTTTAGCCACGCGACACACCTCCTTAAGTCCGTGATGTGGTATTATGGGCCGAAACCCTCCCACTCAAAAATACGCTTCCCCTCCTAAAAGAGAGGAAGCAGTTGATTAGTAATATCAAACATAAAAAATTCTATCACCTTTTTGAAGTGATTACAAGTCTTTTTCCATTATAACTTGCTAACTTGGGTAAACTCAAGTTCAACTGGTGTCTCACGGCCAAACATGTTGACGTGAACTTTCAGCTTCTGTTTTGTTGCATCGATCTCTTCGATCGTACCAACAAAGTCAGCAAAAGGACCTTCTTTTACTTTTACAGATTCCTTGATTTCGAAATCAACTTCAACGCGTGGAGCTTCCATACCCATACCTTTAAGTATATGATCTACTTCCTCAGGCAATAGTGCCGTTGGCTTCGAGCCCGCTCCAGCAGAACCGACAAATCCTGTTACCCCAGGCGTATTACGTACAACGTACCATGAATCATCTGTCATGATCATCTCCGTTAATACATAACCAGGGAAAACTTTCTTCATGCTTGTTTTTGTCTTACCGTTCTTTGTTTCGGTCTCTTCTTCTACAGGTACAAGTACACGGAAAATCTTATCTGTCATCCCCATAGATTCCAAACGCTTTTCCAAGTTTGCTTTTACTTTGTTTTCATAACCTGAATAGGTATGAACTACGTACCAATTTTTTTCCATACGATGGGACCCGTGTCCTTTCCCTCCTAAAATGGATATACTCTAGCATTCTATCCAAAAGAAGCTATATCTAATCTACCCTAAAATAAGCTCAACTAATTGTGAAATACCTAGATCCACAACCCAGAAGAACAAAGCCATAATCACTACAGTTGACAGTACAATCCCCGTATAGCGAAATAACTCTTTTCGCGTAGGCCAGCTAACACGCTTCATCTCCTTATTTACATCGGAAAGAAACTTTGCTGGTGATTTCTTTGTCTTTTCTGCAACATCCGCCATCTTCATAAACCCCCATGCCTTTGATCAATTAACATTTATAAAAAAAGCTTGTTTCGCTTACTTCGTTTCCTGGTGAATGGTATGAGCATTGCAGTAGCTGCAAAACTTTTTAACCTCGACTCGTTCAGGATTGTTTTGCTGGTTCTTCATCGTTGTATAATTTCGTTTTGAGCATTCTTTACAGGCTAAAAAAACTTTTTTTCTCATGCTAAATAAACACCTTTCGTGCGACAAACCCACTCATCCACGTTACAATGTTACTTTTAAAACCTTAACATAGGGGTATACGCTTGTCAATAAAGGGAAAATGACGTTTTGAGAGCTCATTGTGTTGGGAATGTAAGTGGTTGATTATCGTATTAGAGGGTTTGCTTTGTTAGGGATGCAACTCCATTTTGTACTCCAGACAACTTGGCGGTAGCTTGATTAAACAAAATTAATGATAAAAACCATCACTCATCGATAAAAATGTGTGAAAGTCAGCTAAAAATGATTTAGCTAGCTATTTTGTTCTCATGAGCACAATAGTTCTTGCCATTTTCTACTCAAATCAGGTGATTAACGTATACCCACCCTAGTATTCATCCTGCTAATCCATGAAATATGAGCCTTAATTCTAGAAATCATTCAATTAATCCAGCGAGTTTTGTGCATATATCGGCGAGTTGACAAAATACGATTATCATCAACCCGTCAAATACCCCCACCCACGCGCATACCAGCTAAACAACCTCTCAAACCCAAAAGAAAAAGAGCAGGAACAATCCCCGCTCTTAAGATGATATTTCTCTTAGCTCTAAATAACGCTCTAATTTACGTTTCACTCGTTGAAGCGCGTTGTCGATCGACTTCACGTGTCTGTCGAGATCCACTGAGATTTCCTGGTACGATCTTCCGTCAAGGTACAGCATCAGAACTTTACGTTCCAGGTCACTTAATATTTCTCCCATCTTCACTTCAATATCATCAAATTCTTCTTGATTGATAATCAGTTCTTCTGGATCAGTGACTTTTGTACCGCATATTACATCCATTAGTGTACGGTCAGACTCCTCATCATAGATCGGCTTGTCCAACGACACGTAAGAATTTAACGGAATGTGCTTTTGTCTAGTTGCCGTTTTGATAGCGGTAATCATTTGCCTTGTTATACATAGTTCGGCAAAAGCTTTAAAGGATGACAGCTTGTCCTCTTTAAAATCGCGAATGGCTTTATACAGTCCAATCATGCCTTCTTGAATGATATCTTCCCGGTCTGCACCGATCAAAAAGTATGATCTTGCTTTCGCACGAACAAAGTTTTTATATTTGTTGATCAAATATTCAAGTGCTGCGCTGTCCCCCTCATGAACCAGTTCCACAAGGCTTTCATCTTCCATGAGCTCGTAATCGCTTACTGACCGTTCCTTGAGATCTATGTTCACGACAAATCCCCCCACCAGGTTTTTACCGGCAAAATATAGCAATATTATAGCTCATAGTTCACAAAAGCGTCAAGATTCCTTATTTTTGCCCTCTTCTCCATCTTTCAAATATTTCGGCAATTTCGTCTGAAAGAAGGATAGATGAGGAGGTTTGCTTCCTTTTCCGCTCGCCAACGGACACATGGATATGCTTTTCGATTTCGTCCATCTCATTCTTTAATTCTCTCGCAGATTTTCTTAATGCGCCCTTACCAAAAATCTGCCACTGTTCGGTTGAATCTGAAGTTGCTACGTAAATTCGCGTATCTATTGATTTTAACTCTCCGACCAAACGTTCAATCCGCTCATCTGCCGTTTCGTTCTCTCTTGTAAAAATGACTTCAACGCGGTGGTTTTTCGTTTTTTTCTCTGTGCCAGGTGTGAGATGGGCATCAAATACGACGATTACTTGATACCCAGTCGTCCCCTGGTATTCTGCCATATATTCGATCAGCAGGTCTCTTGCTTTGGCAAAATCCGATGTTTTTAAGCTCCGTAATTCGGGCCAAGCGCCAATGATGTTGTAGCCATCAACAATCAAATAGTGGCGGGTTTTCATTTTCGCGCTTCTAACGGATTGCGGTTACGGTACACTTCATACATCAAGAGACTAGCAGCAACGGATGCATTAAGCGAGGTAACCTTCCCTTTCATCGGAAGCTGAACAAGGAAATCGCACGTTTCTGATACGAGTCTTCCCATTCCTTTTCCTTCGCTTCCGATCACAAGACCTAAAGGCATGTCCCACTTTGCTTGTCTGTAGTCATCTTTCCCTTTCATGTCTGCGCCGGCAAACCACATACCGCGGTCTCTTAACTCTTTCATCGTTTGAACAAGATTCGTAACACGAACAACCGGAATGTATTCGATCGCACCCGTTGAAGCTTTTGCTACTGTAGCGGTCAATCCTACTGAACGTCTTTTCGGAATAATGATGCCATGTGCACCAACTGCATCAGCCGTACGCATGATCGAACCTAAATTATGAGGATCTTCAAGCTCGTCCAATAAAATAAAGAACGGCTCTTCTCCTCTTTCTTCTGCAATTTTAAACAAATCATCAATCTCTGCGTATGAGTATGCTGCTACACCAGCGATTACACCTTGATGGTTGCCTCCCCCGCTTAATGAATCGAGCTTTTGCTTCGGTACATATTGCACAAGGACATTTTGTTTTTTCGCCATTGAGACGATCGTACTTACCGGTCCTTTTTGAGATCCTTCACCTACGAAGATTTTATTAATATCACGGCCTGAACGAAGTACTTCCATCACTGGATTTCTGCCGATGATCAATTCTTGTTCTTTTTGTTCTTTTGCTTCACTCATCTTTTAGACCTCCCCCTTTTTATTATCTGATAACACATATTCCATCATGTTCGCTAAACGTTCATGGTTATTTAACAGATAGAGATAACCGATGATCGCCTCAAAGCTTGTTGCATGCCGGTACGTTTGAACATCCGTATTTTTCGGAACGGTTCCTTGGTTCGCATTGCGCCCACGCTTAATAACAGCGACCTCTTCTTCTGTAAAATAGTTTTCTTCAAGCAGCTGAACGACCATGCTCGCTTGCGCTTTTGCTGAAACAAACTTCGTGGCCGATACGTGGAGCTTGTTCGGCTTCACCTGTCCATTACGGATAAGGTGTTCACGCACGAACTGCTCCATCACCGCATCTCCCATATAAGCAAGCGTGGTTCCGTTCAATTGTTTAATATCTGCGTCCGTTATCTTCATTTACTTATCTCTTTTCCACCGTACACCTTGTGCGGTATCTTCCAAAATGATGTTCTGTTCTTTTAGCTGATCACGAATTTCGTCAGCGCGAGAAAAGTTCTTTTCTTTACGCGCTTGATTACGTTCTTGAATGAGAGCGTCAATCTCTTCATCTAACAATTCCTCTTCTTTATGAAGAGTAAGTCCCAGCACACCCGCAAGCTCATCGAACAGAGCGATGAACTCTGTAATAACGGCTTTAGAAGTGTTTTTCTCTTGCAGATATACGTTCGCTTCTCTCGAAAAATCAAAAAGATGAGAGATCGCGTTCGCCGTGTTAAAATCATCATCCATATCCGTGATGAATTTCTCTCTAGTCTCTTTAACAAGCTGAGTCCATTTTTCTGTATCTACAGATAGGTCTGCCGATACACTCAAGCGGTGTTTTAAGTTTTCATAAGACGTACGGATTCTATTCAACCCTGCCTCTGCCGCTTCTAACAACTCTTGACTGAAGTTGATCGGATTGCGGTAGTGTACGGCCAGCATAAAGAATCGGATAACTTGCGGATCCTGCTGTTGCACAAGATCATGAACAAGTACAAAGTTCCCAAGTGATTTGGACATTTTTTCGTTATCAATATTAATATACCCATTATGCATCCAATACTTAGCCATCGGAGCTTCATTTAATGCTTCCGATTGTGCGATCTCATTCTCGTGATGAGGAAAAGCTAGATCTTGACCGCCGCCATGAATGTCGATCGAGTCACCTAAGTATTTTTTCGCCATAGCGGAGCATTCGATATGCCAGCCTGGACGACCTTTCCCCCAAGGGCTCTCCCAATAGATCTCCCCATCTTTCGCTGCTTTCCATAGCGCAAAATCAAGTGGATCTTCTTTTTTCTCTCCTACTTCAATTCTCGCACCAGATCTTAAGTCATCGATCGATTGATGAGAAAGTTTACCATAGCCGTTGAACGAACGCGTCTTGAAATAAACATCTCCCGCTGCTTCATAAGCAAAACCTTTTTTGATGAGGTTCTCGATAAAATCAATGATCTCTGGCATCGTTTCTGTTACACGCGGATGTGCGTCAGCTTTTTGTACGCCTAGTGCGCAAGTATCCTCATGATACGCATGGATGAACTTCTCGGCGATCGTTGGGACATCGCTTCCCATCTCATTAGCCGCTTTAATGAGCTTATCATCAACATCCGTAAAATTGGAGATGAACTGCACATCAAAATCTCTGTATTCCAAGTACTTTCTCACTGTATCAAAAACAATAGCCGGTCTCGCGTTACCGATATGAATATAGTTATATACAGTCGGTCCGCACACATACATCTTCACTTTTCCTTCTTCTAACGGGACAAAAAGCTCTTTTTGACGTGTCATCGTATTATAGATTTTAATACCCATTTAGACATCACTCCCTTTTTTCAATCTTTCCAGTTCGTTACACATTCTTTTTAACTCGTCGTGCATTTCTCTAAATTTATCAGCTACCGGATCAGGCAGATCGCGATGATCAAGTTCGCATCCTACTTTAATGCCATCCTTAATCACGACTCTTCCTGGTATTCCAACTACTGTGGCATCAGGCGGAACGTGTTGAAGAACAACCGATCCTGCCCCAACTTTTGAATTTTTTCCGATGGTAATGTTACCCAGCACCTTGGCTCCTGTAGCAACAAGAACATGATCTTCAAGCGTGGGATGCCTTTTACCTTTTTCTTTTCCCGTACCTCCGAGCGTAACACCCTGATAGAGCGTCACGTCATTGCCGATGATACACGTTTCGCCGATCACAACACCCATGCCGTGATCGATAAAAAAGCGTCTGCCGATCTGGGCTCCTGGGTGTATTTCGATACCGGTAAAAAAGCGGCTGATCTGTGAGATTAAACGAGCTAAAAACAGCCAGTTTCGTTTGAATAACTTATGTGCTAATCTATGGGCCCAAACTGCGTGGAGTCCAGAGTATGTTAGGAATACTTCGAATGAACTTCTAGCTGCTGGGTCTTTCTCAAAAACAACCTGAATGTCTTCTCTCATGGCTGAAAACATGTTCTCCAACCTCCTTGCATAAAAATATCGTGCTTTTACTGTGAATACAATGTTGCCTTGGAAGAGGTTGATCTCCGTTCCAGGTGCTTCGCTTTCCGCGGGGCGTGCGGTGAGCCCCCTGCCGCTTTGCGCCTTTAGGGGTCTCGCCTGCCCACTCGTCCTAGCCTAGAGTCTTACACCTTCCACTACAATCAACTAGGCAAAGTTGAAAAAGTGATTCATAAGCAAAATTGTTTAGATCTAATCTAAGCATTAGAAAATAAAAAACGCCCCTGTGCCAAATATGACACAGAGACGTATGGATAAACGCGGTTCCACTCTGTTTAACAGGCTTAATTTAAAACTCACCTGTTCCCTTAAGCTCCATAACGGGGAGTTGCCGCCCAAACCTACTAAAACTTTCGGCAAGGGACTCCGAGGGGCACTTCAGCAAGCATTTTCATGAACCACTTTCAGCCGGTGATGGCTCTCTCTACTATGAAAAGGCGCTAGCCTACTTTCCTCATCTGCGTTTTACATGTTTTTTATAAGTTTCTTTTACTATATTATAATCTTTGCAAAATGTGTACTTTTATTACTTTTTAATTTGAGTCAGTACAGCATTTACGCGCTTTGTAATCACATCTTTACCGAGAAGGGACACGGCAGCAGGCAGATCTGGACCATGTTGCTGACCAGTTGTTGCCACACGAATCGGCATGAACAAGTTCTTTCCTTTTTGACCTGTTTCCTTCTGAACAGCTTTCATCATCGCCTTGATGTCTTCCGCTTCAAAAGAATCACTGTTTTCGATCTGAGTTAAGAACGATTCCATAACGGATGGAACCCCTTCACCTTGCAAGACTTCAAGTGCTTCTCCTCCATACTCGATCTCTTGTTTGAAGAATAGTTCCGTTAAGTCTACGATTTCAGCACCATAGCTCATTTTTTCCTGATGAAGAGCGACAAGTTTCGTAATCCACTCCTGTTCTTCAGGACTTGGGTTTTCTGAAACTCTGCCCGCTTTTACTAGGTGAGGCATACACAACTCAACGATACGAGCTACGTCTTGCTGTTTCATATATTGGTTGTTCAGCCATTCTAACTTTTGCGTATCAAAAACGGCAGGAGCTTTGGATAGACGGTTCGGATCAAAAATTTCAATAAACTGCTCACGGCTGAAGATCTCTTCTTCTCCACCTGGAGACCAGCCTAGTAGCGCAATAAAGTTAAACAGCGCTTCTGGCAAATATCCTAAATCTTTGTATTGTTCGATAAACTGAACGATCGATTCATCACGTTTACTCAGTTTTTTACGGTTTTCATTCACGATCAATGTTGTATGACCGAACTTCGGATGAGAAAAACCTAGCGCATCATAGATCAATAACTGCTTTGGTGTGTTTGAGATGTGATCATCTCCACGAAGTACGTGAGAGATCGCCATTTCATGGTCATCGATAACAACAGCGTAGTTGTAAGTTGGAATTCCATCTTTTTTTACGATAACAAAATCACCAAAGCCGCTTGATTCAAACGACACTTCACCTTTAACCATGTCATCAAACGTAATCGTACGGTCTTGAGGTACTTTAAAACGAATGCTCGGACGACGACCTTCTTCTTCTAGAGCCGCTTTTTCTTCAACTGATAAGTTTAGACAGCGTCCATCATAAACAGGAGTATCCCCTTTTGCCATCTGCTCTTCACGAGAAGCCTCAAGCTCTTCTTCTGTACAATAACAAGTGTATGCAAGACCTTTTGAAAGTAGTTCATCTGTATACTTTTCGTATAAATCTAAACGTTCCATCTGACGATACGGACCGTAATCTCCTCCGATATCAACACTTTCATCCCAATCCATACCGAGCCATTTCAAATGATCCAGCTGACTCTCTTCTCCGCCTTGAATGTTACGCTTTTGGTCCGTATCTTCAATACGAATAATAAATTTCCCGCCAGTATGGCGTGCATACAGATAATTGAATAGAGCTGCACGTGCATTCCCTATATGTAAGTGTCCCGTTGGACTTGGTGCATAACGCACTCGAACTTCGTTTGCCATCATGTTTCACCTCTATAATTTTTTTCTTCTTTAGATGAATGGTTGGATCGTTTGACGGATCCTCTTCACTGAAAAGTTGATTGGAGTGCAAGGTGCGAGACTCCTGGGGGATCAGCGGGACAGGTGAGACTCTTAAAAGCGCTGAGCACTAAAAGGCTCACCGCACGCCCCCCGGAAAGCGAGCAACCTGGAACGGAAATCAACCGCTCCCTTAAACTCCATAGCCTTCCTTCTACAGCAGTATAACTATGCCTTCTCTATCAACACTACCGCTTGAGCTGCGATTCCCTCTTCGCGTCCAGGAAATCCTAGCTTTTCAGTCGTCGTCGCCTTCACGTTGATTCTATCTACATCAACATCAAAAATACCGGCGATCACTCCGCGCATCTCTTCAATGTACGGAAGCATCTTTGGTTTTTGAGCAATGATCGTACAATCTATATTACCTAAAGAATAACCTTTTTTCTCAACCAATTTCCAAGAATCGAGCAACAAGCGCTTCGAATCTGCGCCTTTGTAAGCTGGATCTGTATCTGGAAAGTGTTTCCCGATATCTCCTTCACCTGCTGCGCCTAGCAATGCATCTGTAATCGCATGCAAAAGAACGTCAGCATCAGAGTGCCCTAAAAGTCCCTTCTCATAAGGAATCGTTACACCGCCAATGATTAACGGACGACCCTCACTAAAGGCATGTACATCAAAACCTTGTCCGACGCGCATCATGCTTTTTCCCCCTGTCTCTCTAACAAAATGGCTTGTCCAAATAACAAGTCATCAGACGTAGTTAATTTTATATTATGATAGTCTCCCATTACAATAGCGACTGTTTGTCCAATTCGTTCCACTAGGCTTGCGTCATCCGTTCCAATATAGCCTTCTTCGTCTGCCTTTCTGTGTGCATCCATTACGATAGAAAGACGAAAAGCTTGCGGGGTTTGAACAGCCCACAAGCTGGAACGGTCGATCGTTTCTTCCACTACATTCTCTAATACCCGCTTAACCGTATCCTTAACAGGAACAGCTAACACGGCAGAGCCTGTATCTCGTGCCGTGTTAATGAGTTGTAAAATAGAATCATGTGTGATGAAAGGCCGTGCTGCATCATGAATGAGAACGAGGTCTACATCTGTAGGTACGACCTTCAATCCCTCATAGACACTTTGCTGACGTTCTTTTCCGCCTGGAACGATTTTGCGCACTTTTTTGTATTGGAACGACTCTACAAAGTCTTGCATCTGCTGCAATTCCTTTTCACTGCCGACAAGAATCACACCCTCGCAATGCGGATCGTTTTCAAACACAAGTAGTGTGTGCGCGAGAACTGGTTTTCCTAAGAGCTCGATCCACTGCTTAGAGATCCCAGCATTCATGCGTTTACCTTGTCCAGCAGCAGGAATGACTGTCCAATAATTCACGTGCTTCCCCACCGTTCGTTACAATGCTTTTTCTAATAGTTTCTTTTTGGCAAAAATCATTCTGCCCGCTGATGTTTGAAGTACGGATGTAACAACAACATCAATCGTTTTTCCTACATAATCACGACCATCTTCTACAACGATCATCGTTCCATCATCCAGATAGCCTACACCTTGACTCTGTTCTTTTCCGTCTTTGATCACTTGTACAACAAGTTCTTCGCCAGGAAGAACAACGGGTTTTACCGCATTTGCAAGGTCATTAATATTTAGTACTGCAACGTTTTGCAGTTCACATACTTTGTTCAAGTTAAAATCATTCGTAACGACGACACCGGATAACAGTTGAGCGAGCTTTACAAGCTTGCTATCAACTTCTGTTACCTCTTCAAAGTCACCTTCATAGATTTCAACTTTCATAGAAAGCTCTTTTTGAATACGATTTAAAATATCAAGGCCACGGCGCCCTCTGTTACGTTTTAAAACATCTGAGGAATCAGCAATATATTGCAATTCTTCTAAAACAAAACGAGGAATGATAAGCGGACCTTCTAAAAAGCCAGTTTGACAGATATCAGCCACTCGGCCATCGATAATGACGCTCGTGTCTAAAATCTTATACTTACCACCGGGCTTTTCGATCTCTGCTTCTTTTTTTCGTTCTTTCCCTTGGCTTTTCAAAGAGAACAGCTGAATCAACTCGTCTCTCTTTTTAAAACCTACTTGAAAGCCTAAATAACCGAGCAGGAATGTGATCGCGATCGGCAGGATCGAGCTGACCACAACAATATCCATAGAGCTTAACGGTGACTGGATTAAAAAGGCTACGATCAGTCCGATAATAAGTCCCATCGTCCCGGATAAAAGATCAGTTGCTGGAGCTTTTACAACCGTCTCCTCAGCCCAACGGATTAAACCTACTACGTAATCGGACAGCCAGAATGTAGATAAAAATAATATAAGTGCACCAATCACTGCCCCGACATATGGGGATGTTACTTGATTCGGAAGATCACCGAAATTAAGTACACGAATGAGATCTGGTATATATAGATAGCCTAGCATGCCCCCTATTACGATGAAAAATAGTTGAACAATTCTTTTTAGCATGCCTGATTCACCTCCCCTAATCATTATTTACAAAATGACCGTATTAAAAACGTGCAAAAAATAGAAAATTCCTTTTTTTACTCAGAATGTTCCATTTAGATATGACGATCGACGAAAAGCTGTTCCTGAATGCGTTTGAGACCTTCTTTTACTTTTTTGGCACGAATCTCACCGATACCCTCTACCTCGTCCAATTCATCGATGGACGCACGCAAAATTTGCGGGAGGTTTTCAAATGCATCTGTTAAATTCTCAATAATAACAGCTGGAAGCCTTGGAATCTTGCCAAGAATACGGTATCCGCGTGGATGAATCGTCTCATCCTGCATATTCATACCGGCTGAGAAGCCTAAAAGTTTCATAATAACGGATTCATCAAATAATTCTTCAGATGATAGTTTGTTCAATTGGCGAAGAATCGCATAAGGATCACTTTCACGATCTTTCATATAGTCCTTGATTAAAAGCAATGCTTCTTCCTCAATGTTAGAAACGAGCTCCTCCATCTGGATTCGAATCAGTCTTCCTTCAACACCAAGTTCATTAACATATTTAATAATCTCATTTTTTATGCGTAAAACCATCTCAATTCTGTGAATAACTTGTGTAACTTCTTGGAAAGTCACTAATTCTTCAAATTCTAGCGCTCCAAGGTTCGTAACACTTTGGTCAAAAACCACTTTATATTTCTCAAGCGTTTGAATCGCTTGATTCGCTTTCGTCAAAATCACACCGATCTCTTTTAGTGAATAACGAATCATCCCTTGATATAGAGTGATTACGTTACGACGTTGAGAGATAGAGATCACAAGGTTGCCTGTTTGGCGCGCAACACGTTCGGCGGTTCTGTGACGAATCCCCGTTTCTGTAGACGGAATCACCGTATCTGGAATGAGCTGTGTGTTCGCATACAGAATTTTAACAGCATCTTCATTCAAAATGATCGCACCATCCATCTTGGCAAGTTCATATAGTGATGCGGGTGAGTATTTACAGTTAATAGAGAAACCTCCATCAACGATTTCTTTTACTTTATCGTTATATCCAACAACGATCAGTCCACCAGTGTTCGCTCGCAGTACGTTGTCGATTCCTTCCCGAAGTGGTGTCCCGGGAGCAACTAGCTGTAGCATTTGGCTTATGATTGCTTCTTTTATCGCATGGTCCATAATATGCTTTACCCTCCTAACGCTGCTTGTAACGCCTCATAAACGGTCGATACTCCGACGACTTGTATTCCTTTTGGAACCGTCCAGCCGCCTATATTTTTATCAGGTATAATAGCTCGCGTAAAACCTAATTTTGCAGCTTCATGTACGCGCTGCTCGATACGGGAAACTCTTCTAACCTCTCCCGTTAATCCTATTTCTCCAATCATAACATCTGTTGGCTTTGTTGGTGAATCGCGAAAGCTTGAAGCGATGCTGATTGCAACAGCAAGATCGATCGCTGGCTCATCCAGCCGAACTCCACCTGCAACATTCAGATACGCATCCTGGTTCTGAAGCAGCAGTCCGACTCTCTTTTCTAAAACAGCCATAAGCAGCGATACACGGTTGTGATCGATACCCGTAGCCATCCTTCTAGGATTACCAAAGCTCGTTGGTGATATTAAAGCCTGAAGTTCTACTAGCATCGGACGCGTTCCTTCAAGAGACGCAACTACTGTCGAACCCGCTGCCCCTTTCGAACGTTCTTCTAAAAAGATCTCAGAAGGGTTTAATACTTCTTCGAGGCCGACTTCCTTCATTTCGAAAACACCAATTTCATTCGTAGAGCCGAAACGGTTCTTAACTGCTCGTAAGATACGGAAAGTATGATGTCTTTCACCTTCAAAGTACAATACCGCATCTACCATATGCTCTAAAAGACGCGGTCCAGCGATATTTCCTTCTTTTGTAACATGTCCAACGATAAATACAGCAATACCTTTCGTTTTCGCCATACGCATCAAATGTGACGTACACTCTCGTACTTGCGATACACTTCCTGGAGCTGAAGTCACTTCAGCCCGATAGACGGTTTGAATCGAGTCGATGATCATTACAGAAGGCATCACATCTGCCATCGCCTGCTCGATCAGCTCTAGATCTGTTTCTGCTAAAACAAACAAGTCCTTTGCTCCGATATCTAAACGATCTGCACGCAGCTTCGTCTGTTTAACAGATTCCTCACCAGATATGTATAGAACACGCTCTCCTCTTTGTGCAAGCTGCGCTGATGTTTGCAGCAATAGTGTGGACTTACCGATTCCGGGGTCTCCTCCAACTAAAACCATTGAGCCTGGAACGATCCCTCCACCTAAAACACGGTTGAATTCCTGATAGTTTGTCGGTATGCGCGGCTCTTGCTCGCTTTTTACATCTGCTATTGACTGGGGTTTCTGCTTTACGTTCTTATCTCCGCCAGAGCTTAATCCCCTAATATTTTTTTCAGGTCGAATCATTTCCTCCACCATCGTGTTCCACGCATGGCATCCCGGACATTTTCCCATCCATTTCGGAGATTCATAACCGCAATCTTGGCAAAGAAAGATTGATTTTACTTTAGCCATCTAAAAAACTCCTCTTCCGAACTTAACGCTTATAACCTTTAGTTTCTAGTTTCAGACGCTTCAAGAAATTGATACTTTTAAAAGACTTCATGGATAGGTTGATTGGAGTGGAAGGTGTGAGACTCCTGCGGGACGAGTGGGCAGGAGAGACCCCTAAAGGCGCAAAGCGGCAGGGGGCTCACCGCACGCCCCGCGGAAAGCGAACACCTGTAACGGAAATCAACCACTTTCAAGGCATCATTGTATATCAATATAGGTTTACTAATTTAACAAGTTAAACACTGAAAATATAAAGATTTATTCACTAATATCATAACATAAAACCTAACAACTACTTCCATTTGAGCTCTGCAAAAAAAGGCGAACAGCTAAGATTATTTCGACAAAAACCCGGAGGACATGTCTGTCTTCCGGGTCTTTTGTAGGATATTCTCATATGTGGTAAAAGTTAGACTGTTTGAACGACAAAATCGTTCTCTTCAACATCAATCTTAACGGTCTGCCCTTTGTTGATATTTCCTCTTAGAAGCTCTTCAGATAATCGATCTTCAATCTTACGCTGTAGGGCACGACGCAATGGACGAGCTCCGTAATCTGGATCGTATCCTTCTTCCGTAATCTTTTCGAGAGCGGCTTGAGTCAACTCGATCTCAATTCCTTGATCACTTAAACGTTGTTTCAGTGATGCAGCCATCAAGCTAACGATTCTTAGCAAGTGCTCTTTTTCTAAAGAATGGAACACGATGATCTCATCGATACGGTTCAAGAACTCTGGACGGAATGCACGCTTCAGTTCATCCATCACTTTAGACTTCATGTCGTTGTACTTTTGACCTTCGTTATGAACAGCAAATCCTAGCGAACGATTACGCTTAAGCGTGCTCGCTCCTACGTTTGAAGTCATGATTACTACCGTGTTGCGGAAATCGACAGTACGTCCCTTAGAGTCAGTAAGACGACCATCTTCTAGCACTTGAAGCAAGATGTTGAATACTTCAGGATGCGCTTTTTCGATCTCATCAAGCAAGATAACAGAGTAAGGCTTTCTTCTAACTTTCTCTGTTAACTGGCCGCCTTCTTCGTGTCCAACATATCCAGGAGGCGATCCAACGAGACGGGATGTTGTATGCTTCTCCATGTACTCCGACATATCGATACGGATAATCGCATCTTCATCACCAAATAGTGTTTCGGCAACAGCTCTTGCAAGTTCTGTTTTACCTACACCTGTTGGTCCTAAGAAGATGAACGAGCCGATCGGACGCTTCGGATCTTTCAAACCAGCACGCGCTCTTCGGATAGCTTTAGAGATTGCCGTAACAGCCTCAGACTGGCCGATAACACGATCGTGCAAAATCTCTTCCATCTTCAGAAGGCGTTCTGTTTCTTCTTCAGCAAGTTTAGAAACCGGAACTCCCGTCCAAGAGGATACAACTTGTGCAATATCTTCTGGCGTTACTTCTGTATTTTCTTTTCCTTGTTTCTCTTTCCAAACATCCTTCGTTTTCTCTAGCTCTTCACGAAGACGTTGTTCAGAATCTCGAAGTGAAGCAGCTTTTTCAAATTCTTGACTTTGAACAGCCGCATCCTTCTCCTTACGAACTTCCTCTAGCTTCTGCTCAAGCTCTTTTAAGTTCGGCGGAGCTGTATATGAACGAAGGCGAACTTTTGACGCCGCTTCATCAATTAGATCGATCGCTTTATCTGGTAAGAAACGATCTGAGATGTAACGATCAGATAACTGAACAGATGCTTCAATCGCTTCATCCGTAATCGTTACACGGTGATGAGCTTCATATCGATCGCGAAGTCCTTGAAGAATTTGAATACTTTCATCCTTCGTTGGCTCGTTAACCGTGATCGGCTGGAAACGGCGCTCAAGCGCTGCATCTTTTTCAATATATTTTCTGTACTCATCAAGTGTCGTAGCACCGATACATTGAAGTTCGCCGCGGGCAAGAGCCGGCTTTAGAATGTTGGATGCATCAATCGCACCTTCTGCTCCACCTGCACCGATCAAAGTATGAAGTTCGTCGATGAATAGAATGATATTTCCTGCCTGTCGGATCTCATCCATTACTTTTTTCAGACGATCTTCAAACTCACCTCTGTACTTCGTTCCTGCTACAACTGTACCCATATCAAGCGTCATAACACGCTTATCACGAAGTGTTTCTGGCACTTCGTTATTGATGATTTGCTGTGCTAGACCTTCTGCGATAGCTGTTTTACCAACACCAGGCTCCCCGATCAAAACAGGGTTGTTCTTCGTACGGCGGCTTAGAACCTCAATAACACGCTGAATTTCTTTCGCACGTCCGATTACTGGGTCTAGTGTACCTTCACGAGCAATCGCCGTTAGATCACGCGCTAAGCTGTCTAACGTTGGGGTGTTGGCACTAGCAGATGAACCTCTATGACTAGAAGAAGATTCATTGCTTCCTAGTAACTGCAGCACCTGCTGACGCGCTTTATTAAGGCTGACACCAAGGTTGTTTAGTACACGAGCTGCAACGCCTTCTCCTTCACGAATCAAGCCTAATAGAATGTGTTCTGTTCCCACGTATGAATGTCCGAGTTTACGAGCTTCATCCATGGAAAGTTCGATCACTTTTTTAGCACGAGGCGTATAGTGAATCGTTTGAACAGCTTCCTGACCGCGGCCGATCAATGTTTCCACTTCTTTTTGAATCTTTTCTGGCCCTAGTCCAAGAACTTGAAGAGCTTTCGCTGCAATTCCTTCACCTTCACGGATCAAACCAAGCAGGATATGTTCTGTTCCCACGTTATTATGACCTAATCGAATCGCTTCTTCTTGTGCTAAAGCTAAAACTTTTTGTGCTCTCTCTGTAAAACGACCAAACATCATACTCGTCACGCTCCTTATCGGTTTTCCAATTTTATTCTTTCTCTGATTAGAGTGGCTCTTCTTATGTCACGTTCTTCTGGAGTTAGAACTTCACCTGCATATTGTTGAAGAAAACCTGGTTGTGTAAGTATCATAAGTTCATTGAGTATCGTTTTTGAAATCCCAGGTAAAATCTCTAAATCAATGCCAAGCCGCACATCTGATAAACATTTGGCAGCTTCTTTTGATTGGATGATCCGGCAGTTCTCTAACGTTCCCAGTGAACGGAATAACTTGTCTTCAAGCTGTAATTTCAATCCATCCTGCAGCTGTTTGCGAGCTGCTCGTTCTTGTTGGATGACCTGCATGACGACACCTGCGAGATCTTCCATTATATCCTCTTCCGACTTGCCCAGTGTCATCTGATTTGAAATTTGAAAAATGTTTCCTTGCGCCTCGGTACCTTCCCCATAGATGCCTCTCACCGCTAACCCTAGCTGATTGATCGCTGGGATGATGCGGCTCATCTTTTTTGACAGAACGAGCGCTGGGAGATGCATCATAACAGAGGCTCGAAGTCCAGTTCCTACATTCGTCGGACAGCTTGTTAAATATCCTCGTTTTTCATCAAACGCATAATCAACGTTTTTTTCGATTCTATCATCGATCTCATTCGCCCGATGAAGCACTTCTTCTAGTTGAAAACCTGGTGCTAAACATTGAATGCGTATATGATCTTCTTCATTTACCATGATGCTCACTGATTCATCTGCATTCATGAGAACCGCACCATATTTCGCTTGCTCAGCTAAATTGGGACTGATCAGATGTTTCTCAACAAGTACCCGTTTTTCAACAGGCTTTAACTCCTCCATCATCAGCATTTCAAGATTTTCTGCTTCTTCGCTCTCTTCACTAATACATGTCGAGATCGTTGATATGACTTCATGAGCCGATTCTTTATCTGCCGCGATGGGAAAAACATATTGATGAATATTTCTTGCAAGTCGGACACGGCTCGAAAGAACAATATCCGATTCTGGCCCCTCCCGTTTCATCCAGGGACTGATCGCGTCACTGATAAATCGTTCCAAAGACATCGGTTACGTATCCCTCCCCTGTTGCAAGCGGTGCTCGATCTCTCTGATGACATCTCTTGTTTCAGCAGCTCTTTCAAATTCCTCAT
Source organism: Fictibacillus sp. 5RED26 (assembly GCF_015903895.1). Lineage (NCBI taxonomy): Bacteria > Bacillati > Bacillota > Bacilli > Caryophanales > Fictibacillaceae > Fictibacillus > Fictibacillus sp. 5RED26. The sequence continues at coordinate 59,156 of NZ_JACZDU010000011.1, forward strand.
TTAATATATACTGCTGCAAAGCTTGCTTTAATTGCTGAAGCTGCTTTTTTTCTTGAATACTGCTTCCTGCACGGAGTGGAATCTTCCCTGCATGCAAGGTGTTACCACCATGAACTCTTTTAAAAATTGGATTCAGTTTCGACTCAAACGCTTTGTAGCAATTATCACACCCAAAGCGGCCGATCTTCGCAAACTGATAATAACTCATCCCGCATTTTTCACAGCTTAACGAGGGTGGAATGAAGTTAGATGATGGTGTGTTCGGGACATGTCCATCACCGTGTAAAAGTCCAGAAAGCAATTGGTGAATGGAAAAAGAATTCGACCCCGGCAAGAATTCTCCTTTTTCTTTGGCACAATGTTCACAAATGTGAAATTCAGTTTTCTCCCCATTTATGATTTTTGTAAAATGCAATGACGCTTCACGTTCATGGCACTCTTCACAATTCATTCTGCTCCCTCCCTTTATATAGAATGAAAAAAAGGGCTATGTGGTTCGATATTTTAACGTTTTTATCATAGCTTTTAATAATTCTGCTCGTAATTCATCTCGTTCTGGAAGGTTAAGTTTTAAAATAGATCTGTCCATCACACTCAGCATAAGTCTCGCTTCTCGTTCTGAAACGATCGTTTCTTCCATAAGTCTCTTTATTACATTTTCTGCGTTGCCTTGCGATATCCTTTCACCAATCAAGGTGGTTAAGTGATCAATTAAGTGGGCAGAGCTTTCGGTACGGACCTTCATGATCCGAATATAACCTCCTCCACCTCTTTTACTTTCCACTACAAACCCTTTTTCAATCGTAAATCTCGTGTTAATAACGTAGTTTATTTGAGAAGGAACGCATTGAAACCTTTCAGCAATATCCGTCCGCTTAATTTCAATGGACGGATCATTAGAGCTTGAGAGAATTTGCTTTAAGTAATTTTCAATTACATCTGAAATATTCCTCATTTCCCCTCCCCCTTCTGACTTTGACTAACTTTGACTATAGTTATATTATAGCCTGCTTTTTTCCCAAAATGCAAATCTCTATCCACCATTATTGCCTCCTGGTTACCTTCTTAACCTGTATGATTCTGTCGAAAAGATGATGCTTTTGGAGGAGGATGGATGTGCGCTTTAAGATGAGATGAGTCAGATAAGCCGTTGATGGATGTCGAAATTTCGATAAAAAGTTTTATCCGTGAAATTATGATGCTTATCCGTGAATATATGGAGGATTACCGTGAAATTATGTGGAGTTTAGGTTGATGGGGAGAGCTGATTAGGGGATTTGTGTGTTGCTTCTGAGATGTTTTAGTGAGTTTTTGGCTTGGCTTTTGGGATGGATTTTGGAGTTTTTGCTGAAGAATATCGCGAGGTGGAAGATGGCTGTGGCCATCTTCTTCCTATTTTGAGGGTTGTGAGAGGATTTCGTGGTTGTAACTGATCTATGAAGTATACGGAGTGGGGTATATCAGAGCTCTAATTAAGTCTAAATAAAAAAAATTAAGTCAAAATGAGAGTGAATTAAGTCAAAACAAACCTCCATTAAGTCTAAAAACAAAAATAAAGGCCGTTCGCTAATTCTCGACAACCGCTCTCTGCCTGATCCAAGCGCTATACCCCGAGCCTTCCATCCCCAGCCTCCATAATCAGAAGTTTGGCAATCGCCAAACCACCTTTCTTCTTTTCTATCTTTTAAAAAAACAC
>NZ_JACZDU010000012.1:0-59539 GCF_015903895.1 Fictibacillus sp. 5RED26
TAACGTTTGGAAACGTCGTATCTAGTTTTGAGAGAACATAAAAAAATGATGAAAATCATTAAAAATTCTCTTGCAAAAAGCTTTAAAATATAATAAAATTTATCTTGTCCCAACAGGATAAATGATTTTGAGAGTGTTACATAAGTAACTAGGTCCAGTGATGATGGCAAAGAGGTCACACCCGTTCCCATACCGAACACGGAAGTTAAGCTCTTTAGCGCCGATGGTAGTTGGGGGTTTCCCCCTGTTAGAGTAGGACGTCGCTGGGCTAAAATCTCAAAATTCCAACTTAGTTGTGGATTTTCATTACATTATTCCACAGTAGCTCAGTGGTAGAGCTATCGGCTGTTAACCGATCGGTCGCAGGTTCGAGTCCTGCCTGTGGAGCCATTTTTACTTGCTTCCATAGCTCAGCAGGTAGAGTGCTTCCATGGTAAGGAAGAGGTCACCGGTTCGAGCCCGGTTGGAAGCTCCATATCATACTTACTTTTAAAACATACAGTTATGGCCCGTTGGTCAAGCGGTTAAGACACCGCCCTTTCACGGCGGTAACACGGGTTCGAATCCCGTACGGGTCACCATTTTTATAAATATTTGGAGGATTAGCTCAGCTGGGAGAGCACCTGCCTTACAAGCAGGGGGTCGGCGGTTCGAACCCGTCATCCTCCACCATTTTTTTTGCTTGCCGGTTTAGCTCAATTGGTAGAGCAACTGACTTGTAATCAGTAGGTTGGGGGTTCAAGTCCTCTAGCCGGCACCATGTTTACTTTCTTTGATAGTAGACACAGAGCACAACGAAGTGCTTGAAGAGTAACTCTCTTTTTTTATGTGGAGGGGTAGCGAAGTGGCTAAACGCGGCGGACTGTAAATCCGCTCCCTCCGGGTTCGGCGGTTCGAATCCGTCCCCCTCCACCATCTTATGTTTAACGATACAAAAGTTAGACGATACTAATAGAATATGCGGGTGTAGTTTAGTGGTAAAACAAGAGCCTTCCAAGCTCTGGTCGTGAGTTCGATTCTCATCACCCGCTCCATATTATTTCTTCGGGGCTTTAGCTCAGCTGGGAGAGCGCCTGCCTTGCACGCAGGAGGTCAGCGGTTCGATCCCGCTAAGCTCCACCATATACATAATCATTTCACTTCAGGCGATGCCTGAAGTTTTTTTATTGTTTAGAAGACTTTAAAATACTTCTCGTTTGATAGAGATATTAACTTTTTGGCTGCTAGTGTATAGTGTGATCACGTATACATGTGTCAGTTATGGAATAGGGTTAAGGGTATGTGCTTCATATTTATTGTGGAACTATGACGATTCGCCGATATAGGAACAAAACTCGCCGTATTATTTGCGAAATATCTTGATATTTTCTAGAATTAGCATCACAAATACCCCGAGTGGTATTTGTTTTAGCGGTCTATTTATCTACTCATGTAACGGAACCTCTAAATATACCCCATTTCAGTACTGATAAGTTAAACAGAGTTAAGAAAAACGGAAAGAAGATGGCTCGAAGCCATCTTCTTTTTTGTCCTTTCTTATCCGAAACCTTATAAATATGTAACTTAAGGTCGAAAGCGCTTTCTTTTTGGTATATCTATGCAACATTTTGTCCAGTTGAACCATGAAATCCCTTACAGCTACAATAGAGATAGATTTTCATGTTTTATGTGTTTTTCATAAGGGAGGAAGAAAAATGTTGAAAGATATTACAGTAATCGGAGTACCGATGGATTTAGGACAAATGCGCCGTGGTGTAGATATGGGACCGAGTGCGATTCGATATGCGGGTGTTGTTGAACGCCTTGAAAACCTGGATTATCGTGTTGAAGATTTTGGTGATATAGATATTGCTCGTCCAGAAAAACAAAGTATTGAAAACGAAGGTAACCTGAAAAATTTACAAGGTGTTATTGATGCGAGTGAAAAGCTGTCACAAACTGTATCAAATGTAATCTCCAACAAGAAGTTTCCACTCGTGCTTGGAGGAGACCATAGTATTGCGATTGGTACGTTAGCTGGGGTTTCTAAGCACTACGAGAATTTAGGAGTTATTTGGTACGATGCGCATGGAGATCTGAATACTGCCGATACTTCACCGAGTGGAAACATTCATGGGATGCCACTTGCGGTAAGCATTGGTATCGGTCATGAGAGACTTACAAACATTAGTGACTATAAACCAAAGATCAAACCTGAAAATATTGTAATCATTGGCGCGCGGTCCTTAGATGAAGGTGAACGTGAGCTGATAAAAGAAAGAGGAATCAAAGTATATACGATGCATGAAGTAGATCGTCTGGGGATGGCGAAGGTTATGGAAGAAACGATTGAATACTTAGCTCACACAGATGGTGTACACTTGAGTCTCGATTTAGATGGTCTTGATCCTCATGATGCACCTGGTGTTGGAACGCCTGTACTTGGAGGGATCAGCTACCGAGAGAGCCACTTGGCAATGGAGATGTTAGCTGAAGCGGAAGTTATAACATCTGCGGAATTTGTAGAGGTTAATCCAATTTTAGACGAAAAGAACAAAACAGCGACGGTGGCTGTAGCTTTAATGGGTTCTTTATTTGGAGAAAAGCTACTATAATAGACGAAGACAAAATAAAAACAGTTGCCTCTTTATAGATGCAACTGTTCTTTTTCATTTATGCGTTGGTATTGGTTAAGCAGGTGATCAATCTCTTGTGAGAGTTCAACTACTTCTTGTGCGATTAGTGGAAGATGTTTTGAAAGTTCATTCATTTGCTGTCTGGAGTGTTCGATCTGTTCGATTAATAAATCTCTATGCATACAAACTACCCCTTTCTGCCTCAGCATAATATTTTATATGATTAATATTCCCAGGTCTGATTTATTTAAAACGCATTATTTAGAAAAAAATACCTTTTTATTTCGTCAAATTCTGCAACATGATAAAATAAAATAATATGAAAAGATTTGAAACTTATGAAATGCTGGTACGTAAATAAAATCCGAGTGGTGATAAAATAATGGACGCCTTAATAGCGAATATGGTGACCCAAGTTAAAAAAGGGGACCAAGAAGCGTTTGAAGGCATTGTTGACCTTTTTAAAGATAAAATATACCGGCATTGTTTCCGGATGGTCGGCAATGGACATGAAGCAGAAGATTTAGCACAAGAAACTTTTTTACGAGCTTACCGTAATATAAGTAAGTACAATAGTGAATACAAATTTTCAACCTGGATTTTTCGTATCGCTACAAATCTTTGTATCGACAGGTTAAGGAAAAAGAAGCCAGATTATTATTTAGATGCAGAAGTACCAGGGACAGATGGTGCTACCATGTATAGCCAGCTTTCGAGTGAGGAGCCTTTACCTGAAGAAGTAGTTACAGAGAACGAAGAGTGGAATGAACTTCAGTCAGAAATCATGAAGCTTCCTGAAAAATACAGGACCGCAATTCTTTTAAAATACGTTGAGGATCTATCGTTAGAAGAGATCAGCAAGATTATGGACATACCTGTTCCAACAGTAAAAACTCGTATACATCGAGGACGGGAAGCATTAAAGAAAGTATTTCAAATGGTTGTAAAAACGAGGTGATAATAATGCATTGTGAAGTTTCCGTATATGATGAATTAATGAATAAAGTGCTTGATGGTGATGCAACAAAAGAAGAGGAATTAGACTTTCACAATCATCTTAAAGATTGTGAGAACTGTAGGGAAGAGTTTGAGCTGCTGACTGCGACATTGAAGGATTTGCAGCTGCAATCTCATATGAAGGCACCAGAAGGCTTTACAGAGGCTGTGATGGCTAAATTGCCTAAAGAGAGGCAACAGGTAAAATGGATGCGCTGGATGAAGAGTCATCCTGCTCTAACAGCTGCGGCGATCTTTATGTTTTTTATGGCTGCATCCGTGTTTACGAGTTACAATCAGCAAGATTTAGCAGTTGTAAAAGGTGAAGGAAACCTGCAGATCAAAAAGTCAGAACGCGTAGTAGTCGTTCCTGCTGGAGAAACTATTAAAGGCGATCTAGTTGTAGAGAATGCTGATGTTCGAATAGAAGGCAGAGTAGAAGGTGACGTTACGGTCATAAAAGGTGATCAATATCTTGCATCTGCAGGGGAAGTAACGGGTCACAGTCAGGAAATCGGCCAAGTGGTCGAATGGGTATGGTATAAGTTGAAATCTTTAGTTAGTACAAATGATGAAGCAATGAATGATACTCATATAGAAAGCCGTTCTCATACGGCTTTTTTTCATGTGCAAATCGTATAAATGGCAATCATCATCCAACCATCATGAGTAAAACATGTGAATGTCATGCCAAGTTTTCTTTACATTGAGGTATGCTATAATAAATGGGTTAAAAATTTTTTCTTGGTAGTGTTTGAAGAAATAGCATTTCATTATAGCAATAACCTGTTTAGCACCACTAAATACTTCAACTTGGAAGACAAACTGGGTTGGGAGGGAATTTATGTTACCAATCGCTGATTTTAATATATTTAATTACATTACACAGATCATAGATATTTTATTAGTGACGTATGTGATCTATAAGCTGATCATGCTGATCAGAGGAACAAAAGCTGTTCAATTGTTAAAAGGGATCACCGTAATCATTGTAGTATGGTTCCTGAGTAGTTCGTTCGATCTTAGAACGATGTCATGGCTGATGGATAAAGTGATTACATACGGGCTTCTTGCTATCATTATCATTTTCCAGCCAGAGTTAAGACGGGCGTTAGAACAGCTTGGTCGTGGGAAGTTCTTTTCTCGTACAGGATTACCTGAAGAGGAAGAAACGGAAAAAGCCATTGCCGCGATCTGTAAGTCAACGAACTATATGTCTAAGCGACGTATAGGTGCGATCATGTCGATCGAGCGCGAAACGGGATTGAGTGAGTATGTGGAAACTGGCATTCCGATTAAAGCGCATCTATCATCAGAACTACTGACGAATATCTTTGTACCGAATACTCCATTACATGATGGAGCGGTCATCATTAAACAAAGTCAGATCTACGCGGCAGGTTGTTACTTACCTTTAACGGAAAGTCCGTTTGTTTCAAAAGAGCTTGGGACAAGACATAGAGCCGCACTAGGAATTAGTGAAGTTACAGATGCTGTAACGGTTATTGTTTCTGAGGAAACAGGTACGATCTCACTTACGAAAAATGGAGAGATCTATCGTAACCTGGACGAAGAGTCATTAAGAAATTTGTTAAACGCAGAATTGATTATTGCCAACAAGTCCACTTCCTCAACTCGCTGGAATTGGAGGGGAAAGAAAAATGGACAAACTCCTTAGTAGTTCATGGTTTGTAAAAATTATTGCTTTCCTTCTTGCCCTCATGATGTATACGATCGTAACGATGGAGACACAGGAAGAAGCAGCAAACAATTCGATATTCTCAAAAATGTACACTGAGAGTGAAACGATCGAGAACGTACAGATCAAACCATACTTTGATGATGATCAATATGTTCTTACTGATATGCCATCATCGGTTGATCTTACTTTAACGGGTTCTAGCCGTTTGATTACAAAAGCGACAAAAGTGGATAAAGAATTCGAAGTCTATATTGATCTAACCAATATGAAACCTGGCAACAAGCGGGTAAAAGTTCAAGTTCAAGGTCTGCCTGAAGGGGTAAAGGCTAAGATTAATCCCGACTATGTGGATGTCATCCTGCATAAAAAAGTAACAAAAGAAATGAATGTGAACGTGGACTTGAAGAATAAGAGAAAACTGCCTGAAGGATATACAGCGGGTGAGGTTGAGTTTTCACCGAGAACGGTCAATGTTACAGGTGCTGAGGGGATGATCGAACAGATCTCATTCATCACAGGATTTGTGGACGTAAGTGATGCAGATGAAACGATCCAAACCAAAGTTCCTCTGCGTGCGTACAATCAGCAAGGAGATATAATTGATGTTCAGATCAACCCTGGAGTAGCGGAGGTGTCTGTACCGATCAAGAAGCCTAAGAAAACGGTACCGATATCTATCGAAACGAAAGGCGAACTAGAGGAGGGGCTTACCCTTCAATCGATCACATCTGATCCGAGCGAGATCACATTGACAGGTACAACAACTTCTTTAGATAAAATCGATTCATTTAAAGGAATAACGATAGATTTAAGTGACATCAAAAAAGACACGACGCTGACCGTTGATGTTCCCGTACCAGACGGAATTGACGACGTTTCAATAAAAGAAGTGACAGTAGATGTAAACGTTGAAGAAACGGGTAATGAGGCTGAAACCGAAACAGAAGCAGGTACAGAAACAGAAGCAGAACAAGAAACCGATCAAGAGACGACAAAAACGTTCAGTGATGTTCCATTAACGCTGCTTGGAAGGGACGCCGACAAACAAGCAACGATACTAGATCCGGCAGATGGTGTTGTAGATGTAACAGTAAGAGGGAAAAAGAGTGTGCTTAATTCCCTTAAAAAGTCAGATCTGCAGGGAATCGTAGATGTGAGCTCACTTGATCAAGGAACGCATAAAGTGAAGATAGATTGGAAAAATCCAGGGGATGTTGATCTGACAGGTACAGTTCAGGAAGCCAGTGTGGAAATTCAAACAGAAACTAGCAGTCAATAGTTGAAGGAGAGAGCAATAATGGGAAAATATTTTGGTACCGACGGAGTTAGAGGAGTTGCAAATACAGAGCTTACGCCTGAACTAGCATTTAAATTAGGGCGCTTTGGAGGATATGTTCTTACAAAAAATACTGAAAGACCTAAAATCTTAATCGGGCGTGATACGCGTATTTCGGGACAGATGCTAGAGGGTGCTCTTGTAGCGGGACTTCTATCCATCGGTGCGGAAGTAATGCGTTTAGGCGTAATCTCTACTCCGGGAGTTGCTTTCTTAACAAAAGCTTTAGGCGCACAAGCAGGTGTTATGATTTCAGCGTCGCATAACCCAGTAGCAGATAACGGCATTAAATTCTTTGGAGCAGATGGCTTCAAGCTACTAGATGAGCAAGAAGCAGAAATCGAAGCCCTTTTGGATAATGAAACGGATGAACTTCCTCGTCCTGTAGGCGGCGACTTAGGTTCAGTCAGCGATTATTTTGAAGGCGGCCAAAAGTATATGCATTATCTGAAACAAACGGTTCCTGGAGATTTTTCTGGTCTTCATATCGCTTTAGATTGCGCGCACGGAGCTACATCATCACATGCACCACATCTGTTTGCTGATCTTGAAGCAGACATCTCAACGATGGGCACAAGTCCAAACGGCCTAAACATCAATGAAGGTGTAGGAAGTACACATCCTGAAAAGCTTGCTGAACTTGTAAAAGAAAAAGGATGCGACATGGGGCTAGCATTTGACGGTGACGGAGACCGTTTGATCGCGATCGATGAAAAAGGAAACATTGTCGATGGAGACCAAATCATGTTCATCTGTGCAAAGCACCTGAAAGAGCAAGGACGTTTGAAGCAAGATACAGTCGTTTCAACAGTAATGAGTAACTTAGGTTTCTATAAAGCTGTAGAAGCAAACGAGATGAAATCAGCACAAACAGCTGTAGGTGACCGTTATGTAATGGAAGAGATGCGTAAGAACGACTTTAATCTGGGTGGAGAACAGTCTGGTCACATCATCTTCTTAGATTACACAACAACAGGAGACGGACTTCTATCTGGCATTCAGCTTGCTGCCATTCTAAAAGCAACCGGAAAGCCATTATCAGAGCTTGCAGGTGAGATGGCAAAATTCCCGCAGCTTCTTATCAATGTGAAGGTTGCAGATAAGTCTAAACTAAACGGAAATGATGCGATTAAAGCCGCGATCGATAAAGTGGAAACTGAGCTTGAAGGAAACGGCAGAGTGCTAGTGCGTCCTTCTGGAACGGAGCCACTCGTGCGTGTAATGGTTGAAGCTCCAACAGAAGAACTCTGCCAAGAGCATGCAGATAAAATCGTAGAAGTAGTAAAGGCTGAGCTCGTTTAAATTAATAAGAAACTGTCCCTCATAAAATAAAAAAGGGCACGAAACATATGCATATGCGGCTCACAGAAAGAGCTGTGTATGCATATTTTTATTATTATGGAACATTATGTTTCAATTTTTTCTCAGTTTGGGAAAGAATAATAATTGACGGTTTTGAAAAACCCGTGTATGATTATTTTTGTTTACTTCAAATAAAAGGAAGGAGTTTACACTTAATCATTCATCCAAAGCGCCTGAACTGCTGACCGGGAAAAGAGCAGTTGACGAGGAAGAGGTTCATCGATATTTCGGCGGATGCCTCTCGGAACATCACTTCCGTAAGCTTTTGTTCAAACCAGGTAAGGTGACTTCCTGTACAAAGACGAAAGCAAGTGAAAAAAATAAAAATAGAGAACATAGGTGGGGTTGTGAGCCCCGCTCACGGCCCCCCTTATGAAAGCCGTCAGCAGAGTGTGATGGCTTTAAGGAGGACGTTTATTTATGTGTGGAATCGTTGGATATATTGGGAATAATGACGCGAAGGAAATTCTTTTACGCGGATTAGAAAAATTAGAATACCGCGGATATGACTCAGCTGGTATCGCTGTACTTAATGAAGACGGAGTTCATGTGTTTAAGGAAAAAGGACGTATTGCAAATCTGCGCGAAAACGTAGATCTTGGGGTAGATGCATCCGTTGGAATCGGACATACACGCTGGGCAACTCACGGAGTTCCAAGCCGAGTTAACTCTCATCCACACCAAAGTTCAACAGAGCGTTTTACACTTGTACACAACGGTGTAATCGAGAACTATGAACAGGTGAAGAAACAATACATCTCAGGTGTTGAATTGTTGTCTGAAACAGATACAGAAGTTATCGTTCAGCTAGTAGAATACTTTGTGAACGAAGGTATGGAAGTGGAAGAAGCATTCCGCCGTACATTGTCTGAGTTAAAAGGTTCTTATGCGATCGGACTAATCGACAACCAAAACCCTGAAACCATCTATGTTGGTAAGAACAAGAGCCCGTTATTGGTAGGTAAAGGTGAAGGCTTTAACGTTATTGCAAGTGACGCGATGGCAATGCTTTCTCAAACTGATCAATACGTTGAATTAATGGATAAAGAAATCGTAATCGTGACAAGTGACAGCTATACGATCAAGACTCTTGACGGTACAGTTGTTGAGCGCGCACCTTATACAGCTGAATTAGATGCAAGCGACATCGAAAAAGGCACGTATCCTCATTTCATGTTAAAAGAAATAGATGAGCAGCCTTTCGTAATGCGTAACATCATCAATCAATACCAAAATGAAAATGGCGATCTTAAGCTGGATGATGATATCCGTGCCGCGATGAAAGAAGCGGACCGTGTTTATATCATCGCTTGCGGAACGAGCTACCACGCTGGTCTAGTTGGGAAACAGCTGATCGAAAACATCGCTAACATTCCTGTTGAAGCACACATCGCGAGTGAGTTTGTTTACAACATGCCGCTTTTATCACAAAAGCCGTTGTTCATCTTCATCTCACAATCCGGTGAGACTGCAGACAGCCGTGCCGTGTTGGTTGAAGTGAAGAGACTTGGACACAAAGCATTAACAATCACGAACGTTCCAGGATCTACACTTTCTCGTGAAGCAAACTACACGCTTAACTTGTATGCTGGTCCTGAGATCGCAGTAGCATCAACGAAAGCATACACAGCTCAAATTGCAGTACTAGCAATACTAGCTGTTGACTCTGCTCGTGCAAAAGGCATCGAGTTAGACTTCAATCCGCTACAAGAGCTTGCAATTGTTGCAAACGCGATGGAAGTACTTTGTGACCAAAAAGAAGAGATGGAGAAGATCGCACGCGAGTTCTTAGCTGTAACTCGTAACGCATTCTTCATCGGGCGTGCTGCTGACTTCTACGTATGTTTAGAAGCTGCACTAAAATTAAAAGAAATCTCTTACATCCAAGCAGAAGGTTTTGCTGGAGGAGAATTAAAGCACGGTACGATTGCATTGATCGAAGACGGAACACCAGTTATCGCGCTTGCAACACAAGAGCATGTTAACTTAAGCATCCGTGGTAACGTGAAAGAAGTAGCGGCACGTGGAGCATACACATGTGTGATCTCTATGGATGGTCTGCAAGAAGAAGGCGACCGTGTTGTTCTTCCGAAGATCCACCCATACTTGACGCCGTTAGTATCTGTACTTCCGATGCAGCTGATCTCTTACTACGCAGCGCTTCACCGCGACTGTGACGTAGATAAGCCGCGTAACCTTGCGAAGTCAGTAACAGTAGAATAGATCATTTAATAGCACAAAAACCTCCTGTAGTGATACGGGAGGTTTTTTCATGCTTAAAAAAGTCTGTTTTCGTAAACTTTGTTGTTTTTGGGAGTGTAAAGCAACCACTTTCAAAGATCATACAACGGTGCAGTCATTTTAAATTGTAAGAAAACCCATTATTCTGTATAATTGAGAATGGATTTCAATTAGTGCTATTTCAATTAAAACAGAAAAGGAGGTCTATACGTGTTAGCTCGCTTTTTTGCTTATTATAGACCCTATAAGTGGTTGTTCATACTTGATTTTTCATGTGCCATTCTTGTTGGAATTTTGGAATTGGCCTTTCCGTTAGCTGTAAACCAAGTGATCGATAAACTTCTTCCTGATGGAAACTGGGAAGTTATCTCTTTAGCTTGTCTAGGTTTGTTGCTCGTCTATCTTTTAAATACGTTTCTTCATTTTGTTGTCACGTACTGGGGGCACAAGCTTGGGATCAATATTGAAACAGATATGCGTCAGCAGCTGTTCACTCATATGCAGAAACTCTCGTTCGGCTATTATGATAACAATAAGACCGGTCATAGTATTTCTCGTCTTACGAAAGACTTAGAAGAGATCGGAGAAGTTGCTCACCACGGGCCAGAAGATGTGTTTGTGGCCATTATGACATTGATCGGATCGTTCGGCCTCATGTTAACGATCAATTGGAAGCTCGCTGTTTTGTCTTTTATCGTTATCCCTATATTGATCATTCTAGCGATTTACTTTAATAAAAAAATGACGATCACGTTTAGAAAGATGTTTCAAGATGTAGCGGAGATCAATGCAAGAGTAGAGGACAGCATCGGTGGAATCCGGGTTGTTCAAGCATTTGCGAACGAAAAATATGAACAGGAAAAGTTTAGAGAAAACAATAAGAAGTATCGACTTACAAAGCTTCAATCCTATAAGATCATGGCTCAGAACGTTATGTCCAACTATGTATTAATGAGGTTAGTTACGCTTTTCACCTTATTGTTTGGGACGTATTTTGTTATCTCAGGTGAGCTAACGTATGGGCAGTTTGTTGCCTTTATTCTCTTATCAAACATTTTAATCGGACCGATTCAAAAAATAAACGCTGTGATTGAAAGCTATCCGAAAGGAATAGCTGGTTTTAAGCGGTTTGTAGAAATCATGGACACTGAACCAGATATAGCAGATTCAGAAGATGCTATTGAAGTCGATTTAAAAGGAGCGATTCGTTATCAGGGTGTGACGTTTGGTTATGAAGGTCATAGATCAGTTTTGAATAATATCGATCTATCCATTCGCTCTGGTGAGACTGTCGCGTTTGTCGGACCATCTGGCGCAGGGAAGACAACGCTATGCAGTCTGCTGCCTCGTTTTTATGATGTGCAAAATGGATCCATTACAATAGACGGGATCAACATCCAAGAGATGAAGCTACAATCGTTACGAAAACAAATCGGTATCGTGCAGCAAGATGTTTTTCTCTTTTCAGGTACGATCAAAGAAAATATTGCTTACGGTGACCTAAACGCGACCGATGCTGAAATTATGGAAGCTGCGAAGAGAGCTCGATTGGATGACTTTATTAAAGATCAGCCAGAAGGACTTCAGGCAGTGATCGGCGAAAGAGGAGTCAAGCTTTCGGGAGGTCAGAAACAGAGACTAGCCATTGCTCGTATGTTCTTGAAAAACCCGCCGATCTTGATTCTTGACGAAGCTACATCTGCATTAGATACGGAAACGGAAGTTGCGATTCAAAAAGCATTAGAAGAATTAACAGAAGGAAGAACGACACTCGTAATTGCACATCGACTTGCAACGATAAAAAATGCGGATCGAATAATGGTCGTGACGAATGAAGGAATTGCAGAACAAGGAAACCATCACGATCTGTTAGCATCAAAAGGAATCTATAGCCGTTTACATGCAGCGCAATTTGGATGAGTGGATTACTCCATTCATACGAGTCCCCTTTTCACATAGAGAAGGGGGCTTTTTTATACGATAAGAAAGTATTAGTCCTATAAAAGGAATAAAAGAGATGCTTGAGGAAGAATAAAGGAATATAAAAAAAGAATTGACCATGTGGTGCACAACACGGTTTATGATGAAATAGCAGGCGGTGAATGATACATGTATCGAGTAAGTGAGTTTTCTGAAATGACAGGATTGAGCAAAGAGACCCTTAGATATTATGCAGAAGTGAAGTTATTAGAGCCTGTCTATGTCGATCCTAAGAATAAGTATCGATACTACGATAACGGATCTTACTTAATTGCAATGATCTTAGCTCGTTTGAGAACCTTTAACTTCACCATCCAAGAGATGCTTTCTGTTATTGAAGATGAATCCTTCGAGAATCTAGAGCACATATTAAACGAAAAAAAGAGAAATATTCAACAAAAGATAGATGAACTATACGGCACGATAGATGAGATCGATCAATTTTTATTATGGGGAAAGGAAGAGGATGAAAAATGCTAACGTGGAAAGAAGAGAGAACGATACCAGTAAACATTGAAAGAGTTTGGGTGCTTTTTTCTGATGAGAATATTCAAAGGATCATGCCGAACGTTGTAGAGCATACACCGATTGAGAAGAAAGAGGGTGTGGTGGGTACTACGTACAAGCAGTCCTATAAAGAAGGACGCAGGGTAGAAACGTATATCGTAGAAACGTTGGCATACGAAGATACTGTTAATCGTAAGCATCTGGAAATCGGCTTTAGCTTGGCAAAAGCATTTGAGATTCAAACAGCGTTCACTCTTATTAAAATGGATGAAAATACGACTCAGTTTGTTTATGAAGGTTCAAATAAAGGCATCAACTTTTTAGGGAAAGTGATGTTAAAAATTGCTGGAGACAAAAACAACAATAAAGTCGTTCATGATTTTATGGAGACCGTTGAAAGAGAAAGCCTAACAAATGCGACAGTGTAAAAACTCTCTGTTTCATCTATGTATAACATGATGTTTTATTTTCCATCCTAAAAGGTAGATATAATAGAGCCAAACTTTAAGGAGTGGATGACATGGATAAAGAACAGATGAAAAATAAAGTATTTGAAGTAGTAGACAAAAAACAGACAGGTGTGCTGGCAACGGTAAAGAAAAACAAGCCACATTCTCGCTATATGACCTTCTTCCACGACGAACTCACATTTTACACGCCAACAAGTATCGAGACACATAAAGCGGACGAAATTCAAGATAATCCAAATGTTCACGTACTAGTCGGCTATGATGGAGAAGGATACAACGATCCTTACCTTGAAATCGAAGGAACAGCTACAATTCGAGATGATCAAGGGTTAAAGGAAAAGTTTTGGAACGATCAAATGAAACATTATTTTGAAGGTCCGAATGATCCTAACTATATCTTGCTTGAAATCAAACCAAGCTTGATCCGACTTATGAATGACGGTGAACACGAACCACAAACATTAGAATTATAAAAATAAAGGCCTCTCTTTTGAATAAAAGAGGGGCCTTTGTACGTCTAAATTCTTAAAGAAAGACATTTGTAATAAAAAGGGGGATTAGTTTGAAAAAATGGAGGGCTTTATTTATTGCAGGTGTTCTTCTTACGGGGTGCTCTGAAAAAGAAGCTGAAAAGGAGTCGAAGTTCACGATTAAAGATGCGATCAAAAAAGATCATGTGGTCATTCAAAATCTTTCCGAAAAGGAAACTGAACTTATGACAGGAGCGACTAAAACCGAGCATCTTGTTCCAATGTTCACCTTTTTAGATGATGTAAAAGCAGACAAAGAAAGCAAGCTGCAGATAACGGTCTTTTCTAAAAAAGGTGAATCGACAACGAGTGAATTGCACTATATGAATAAAGATAAAACGATTTTCAGGAACAACAACAAGACATTCGGTATGCCAACTGGTGAGATTGAATGTAGCTATATTTTGGATTCCCCTCAAAACTTGATGGTAGATGGATGTACAACAGAAGTTTCTACACTATTAGTCGCACTATTCAGTCCAAGAGATTTTAATCTAGCAAAAGCGGACTATAAAAGTCAGGAATAGGGGTTTATCATGCCGTATATTTTAAAAGATAGTTTTCTATCAATGGTTCTTTCTGTCGTTGGAATTATTCTATTAGGATCTGTTCCCTATATGTTCAGTGGGATGACATTCAACACTAGCGGTTATTTGGATGGAATAACTGAAATGTTTAGAGTCATGCTGAACCCTGAAGAGATCATGTACTTTGCAGAAAGTGGTCCATACCCGCTCTTTCCAAGCATGTGGGGAATCTATGGATACTCGGTTACCATTCTGTTTGCTGCATTCTTTATAGCGATTATCGTAGCATTATTGTTTGCTCTATTCATATTCATGCTTCCATCGGGCTTAAAGAATAGAATAAGAGTATTTTCTTTTGTTTTTGAATCGATTCCAGATGTATTAATCGCGATTGGTATACAGTTTTTTATCGTATGGTTCTTTAAGAAAACGAACATCTTATTATTTCAGATTGTATCTCTGTACGATCAGAAGACGTATTTTGTTCCAATTTTATGCTTAACCATTTTGCCGACCTTTCTTATTTTGCGGATTCTATTATTAAACATAGAAGAAGAGTATGGAAAGCTTTACGTAGATACGGCAAGAAGTAAAGGAATGGGCCGCTTTCGAATCTTATGGCGCCATGTTCTTCCAAATACGTTGCTAAGTGTATTTCACCAGTCACGAAATATATTATGGTTTATGCTATCCAACCTGCTGATGATCGAATTTTTGTTTAATATTTATGGCATTACATCACTTATCAGGACTAGTGGAAATCCGGCAGTCTTTACGATCTCCATGCTGCTGCTATTTGTTCCGATGTTTCTTTTTTTCACATTGTTACGAGTGATCACGTTTAAGTGGGTTGGTGAAAAATGATAAAAAATATATGGAAAGATCCTTTCTTTATTGTAGGATTCTTGTTTGTGTTTGGCCTTCTGATCGCTAGCTTCTATCATCAAATCGTGCTGGATAATGAAATTTATGAAGAACAGTATATACACGATGAAGAGGGAATGCCCAAAGAAAAGGCGCCTTTTGAACCGTCCAGTCTTTACTGGTTTGGCAGTGACCGGATGGGAGCTGATCTGTTCTCTCAGATTATATCTGGAGCCAAATACACGATTGGTATCGCGCTAGTCGTCAGCTTGCTTAGAGTCGGTCTATCATTCATCGGATCGTTTCTGTTGTGGAGAGCGGGAAGAGTGATGCCGTTTATAAAAGGATTATCTCAATCGTTCTATTACATTCCGTCAGCGTTGTTAATCTTTTTTATTGTAGGACCGATAATACAACTAGAAAACTTCACATTCTGGGAGAAAGCATTTTTTGAGATGCTACTTATCATAGCAATCGCTGTTCCGAACACGTCTATTTTAATAAAAGAAGAGATTAACTTGATCGAAAAAGAAGAGTTTATTACAAGCGCTAAATTAATGGGGGGTTCAAGAGTAAGAATTCTATCAAAACACATACTGCCCCATCTATGGCCAAAGTTGTTATTAATCTATGTACAACAAGTGATTGCTGTCCTCCTTTTGTTAGCTCACCTAGGAATATTAGGCGTATTCTTTGGAGGAACAACGATGAGGGAATTTACAAACGAATATGAAATACCAGCATCAGACTCCAATGAATGGTCAGGGCTGATAGGAGGGTATTATTATCAGCTTCGTTTAGCACCATGGCTCGTGTTCTTTCCAGTGTTCAGTTTTGCCGCTGTCATATTAGCATTTAATTTTATGGGAGAGGGCATCAAACGGTCAGTGAACAAGCTGCCTATCCCCAAAAAGGTGAAAAGCAGGGGTGAACGAAAGCCAAACATTAGCTTGGTAGAAAGAAAGTCATTTGTATTTTTATCACAAAAGAAGACAGGTTGAACCAGCACATGATTCCAAATTAAAAAGGCAAAGAGCATAGACTCTTGCCTTTTTAACGAATTACTATCTCAACGTCGCACCGATGATGATGAGAAGGATAAATAGCACGACAATTAAAGCGAAAACTCCGCTTCCGCCGCCGTAACCACCATAGCCATAACCACATGGAGTGCAGGAACCATATCCGTAACCTGGATAGCCCCAGTTACGTTGTTGTTTTTGTCTTTTTCCAAACATGCTGTAAGTCCTCCTTCTTTCTTGTGCCTTATGCTTTCATCTTAGTGTATGTCCCAGAAGAAGGAGTGACATGGACAAAATCCTATTAAAGTGAAAAAGTTTAATGAAATGCTAGGAGGACATGTTAATGAGTGAAGTGATTAAGCAGTATAGCAGTTTAGTGAATTCGCTCGATGAACTTAGAAGAATGCCTGAAGAATATTGGTTAGAGCCTATTCATGAAGGTAAGTGGTCTACAGGTGAAATCATCGCCCATCTAAAAGCGTGGGATGTCTTTGTTTGGGATGAAAGACTTTCTTATTTTTTAAAGAAATTGAACACTCCGCCAAAAAAAGGGGATGTAGAAGAAATAAACCGAAATGCTGCCCATGAAGCTAAATCGGGTATCTCTAAGAATGCTTTAATTGATGAAGTGATTGAATGCAGACTCGTTTTAGCTAGGAAACTTCAAGAAGTGCCGACTGCTATATGGGAAGAGAAAATCCAAATGAGTCATTCATGGGTTACATTATGTGAATATATCAAGGGATTGGTTGAACACGACAATCATCACAAACAGCAGATTGAAAAATTCCTTTTGAACAAAGGGATTGAACTATCCAAACAAGAAGTGTAAACAAGTAGGAAATAAAGTCGAATTTCCCCGGAAATTATCTTAGGAAATAATGGTAAACTTTAAAAGAGCTTCTATCAAGACAGAAGTTCTTTTTTTCGTTAACATAAAAGAAAAACGAATTAAAGAGGACCTATGGATACAGTAACTCACACATTGTTTGGTTTAACGTTGTATGGCGCTGCGAATAAAATGAATATGGACAAGTCACACAAGAGGGCTTTGTTGTTTACGACAGTGGTCGGCAGTCAGATCCCTGATATAGATGTGGTCGTAAACCTTACAGAAACGGGCCGCATCATGCAGCAAATGTGGCATAGAGGATTAACACACTCTTTTTTCCTCGTACCTGTTTGGGGTATTATCATCTATCTTCTTAGCAGGCTTTTATTTAAAGTGAAGGATCGAAGGCTTTTCTACTGGGCGCTTTTGGCCGTGTTTATTCATAATACGAGCGATCTCTTTAACACGTGGGGAACAGGGTATCTAGAGCCTTTTTCAAGCTATCGAGTCACATTTGGTACGATTCCAATCGTTGATTTTGTATATTGGTTCTTGATGCTTGCTGGTTTTATCGTTTCAAGAAAAAAAGAGCCATCCGATCGTTTCAAAGTTTTTCGCGTGGTATGGATTTTGATGGTTGCACATGTTGCGATCCAATCTCTCCAAGGCTATGTGGTCTATAACGAAGCAAAAGAAAAGTATGATGAGGTAGCATTAGCAGCTGGCTTTGTTCCTACTCAGTTTCAAGTGATCGGGAAAAAAGATAGTGAAGTAGAAATTATAAAAGATAGCATTTTTATTGAGCCTGAGATCGAGCATCGATTGGTTTCCAGCGATGAAGCGGATCTAGAGCCGCTGTTTGAAGAGAATCCACGAGCAAAAACACTTTATGATTGGTCTCCATTCGTTGTCGTGGTTGAAGAAGAGGAAAAACTCGGAATCTATGATCCTCGTTTTTATCGTAACGGAGAATCCTTTTTGTATGAGTTTATAGAAAAGTAACCCGCTAAAAGTAGCGGGTTACTTTTTTTACTACTGTGTAGTTGTTGTGCCGGTTGTACCAGCACCAGCTCCTGTTCCCGTACCTGTTCCCGTACCTTCACCATCGTCCGCTGGTGGTGGATCGGTTGGTGGCGGGTCTGTTGTAGGAGGCGGTTCCGTTGGAGGTGGATCTGGCACTGTCGGTGGATCCTCAGGTTCAGGATCTGTTCCAGGATCATCCGGGTTGTCATCTTGTGGTGGTGGCGGATCGGCCTCATCTTCTGGTTTTGTTGGAGGAGGCTCTGTTTGTTTTTCGTCTTCTTTCTTTTTCTCTTCTTCCTTAACCTTGTCTGAATCTTTCTTTTCGTCTTTATTTTTATCTTCATCATTCTTGTTACTCTTCGCTCGTTCTTTCTTACCTGCTTTTTTGGTCTTAACCGGAGCAGTCATCTCTTTTAGTGATGTACCTTTTACGATCAATTCTTTTGTGACGTTAGAACCACTATTACTTTTCGTTACATAGCCGGTATCTTTATTAATATAGACTTCCTCAACCGACTTTGGCTTAGAAAATCCTGCAGTCTTTTTATCCTTTGAAACTTCTGAGACAATGGATTTAAAGATGTATTTGGCGATCTTTTGGTCTTCAGGTGTTAGGTAGCTCTGAGCTGTTGTTTTGTCATATCCCGTCCATACGGCTGCTGTATAGTTAGTTGTATAACCTGCGAACCAGGAGTCACTAGAGCCCTTCTCAATGTGATCAAGACCATCAGGCATATTCGTCGTTCCGGTCTTTCCTGCAACCTCTAACCCAGGGATAGCGGCAAGCGTTCCTGTTCCTCGGTTAACAACATCTTTTAGCATATCGGTAATCATATATGCCGTGTAATCATGCATGGCTGCAACAGGCTTAGATTCGTACTTCGTTTCATAACCATCCGGATACTTCACACTACGAAGAGTGGTCGGTTTATGATAGACGCCTTGGTTTCCGAATGCTGTATAAGCGCCTGCTAGTTCTAAAGGTGAGGGTCCTTTGCCAAATCCGCCAATCGCATAGGCGGGATGAGCCGTTTTAATGGGAATGCCTAGCTGTTTGGCAAAGCTTACAGCATCTTCTGAGCCAACTTCCATAAAGGTTTTGATCGCAGGAATGTTGTAGGAATGAACGAGTGCTTCTCTCATAGAAACATCTCCATGAAATTCATCATCCCAGTTTCCAGCTTCCCAACCGTCAATCTCTAGCTCCTCATCTTTAATCTGTTTATAGGTAGACCATTTAAACTTTTCTATAGCTGGACCATAATCCAAGATTGGCTTAATGGTCGAGCCCGGCTGGCGTGTAATATCAGTGGCGTAGTTAAAGCCTTTTTCAATGTTTTGGTCACCGCTTGTTCGGTTCCCGCCTAGTGCCCGAATCACACCTGTCTTTGTATCGAGCAGTGCGACACCGGCCTTAAATTTGTCATTTGGATAGTTCACATATTCTTCAGTCGATAACACTTTTTCGGTGTGAGTTTGAGCTTTTGGATCAAGTGTTGTATAAATCTTTAATCCGCCTTCATATATAGAACGTTCAGATACCCCTTTTTCTTTTAATTCTTTAATTACTTGTTGAATAAAGGCATCGTATTTTAATCGCTTTGCTTTTTCCTTTGAGAGGGAGTCTGTTACGGGTGTGTTAACAGCTTCTTCTTTTTGTTCTTTTGTGATTGCGCCATTTTTATACATGAGCTGCAGTACGGTGTTGCGTCTTTCTTCTGCCACTTTAGGGTGAAGAAAGGGGTCATAACTGCTCGGTCTTTGAGGCAGACCAGCTAAAAGAGCCGCTTCAGCAGGTGATAGCTCTTTCAGCGGTTTATTAAAATATGTCTTTGAAGCTGTTGCAACTCCATAAGCACCGCTTCCAAAGTAAATCTTATTGAGGTACATCTCTAAGATTTGATCCTTAGAGTATTTTTGTTCTAACTGAATAGCAAGGTAGGCTTCTTGCACTTTTCGTTCAAGAGTTTTTTCTGATGACAGGACAGAGTTTTTAACAACTTGCTGTGTGATCGTGCTTGCCCCTTCAGCACCGAATCCGTCTTGTACATTTGCAACGGCAGCTCCGGCAATTCGCTTCACATCAATTCCCATGTGATCCTTAAAGCGAACGTCTTCTGTCGAAATAAATGCTTGTTGTATGAGTTCTGGAATGTTATCGATCTTGACATATTCTCGTCGTTCAGAGCCTGTTACATATGTGATGAACTCATCGTTCATGTCATAGATCATCGATGATTGAGGATCTTTTAAGTCATCCGCTGTAAGATTTGGAGTACCGTTCACGTATGCATAGATTAAAGCACCTCCAAATGTCACGCTGGATAAGAAAAGAATTAATGTAACAATAGCCGTTCGCCGAATCCAGACTGAACGTTTTCTTTTCTGACGAAGTACAGACCTTTTCGCCACAGCACTCTTCCTTTCTCTAAGTTACTACTCCTGATTTACCCAATACTTGTAAATATAAAACAGTTTATTAAGGCACACGATGAGGGAAAGGTTAAATAGAGGAGTGGTTCTATGAAAACACAGACAAAAGAAAGAGCTCAGATCATTTACTCCATGTTGGAAGAAATTCATCAAAACAAGAACATAAATGAAGAACAAATCAATAAGCTAACGGAAGTCGCTCAACTTTTAAAAGAAGATGTTGAGATTGGAGAAAAAACATCTGGTGTGTTAGATGATATGAGTGAATTTGGAGAAAAGGCTCTTCAGTTATCATCAGAACAACAACTAGACGATTACTTGAAGCAAGAAGATCAAAAAGTAGAAGAGTATTATGATCACTTTAAGATGCTGTTTGAAGAAAAATCATAAAAGTATAAGAAGCTGATATCTTGAATGAACCACTTGATATCAGCTTTATTATTGATTTTACTAAGCCTTTAGAAACAATACTGTTTTTGTCGAACGAATATGTTGGCCATTGCATCCTTTATTTTATAAAATTTAATAAAACGACCAGTCGTTTTAAAAGAGGATAGAGGAGTGATTGTGGTGTTAGTCATTAAACGATTTAGTGAGTTAACTTTTAATGAAGCGATCTTGTTATGGAACGAATCGTGGAAGCATTATTTCTCAGATATGACCATGGACCTTAATCGATTCATACTAAAGATTGCTGGTGAAGGGATTTCTTTAGAAAAGTCAGTCGTGGCTGTTTACGATGGCAAGTTAGCAGGGTTTGTGCTGAACAGCTTTCGAACGATCAACGGCAAACGATACGTATGGAACGGTGGAACCGCGATTGCTCCAGCTTTTAGAGGGATGGGTGTAGGTAAGAAGCTTATATCGGTCTGCCTAAAGATATATGAAGAAGAGAAAGTTGAAATCGCAAGGCTCGAAGCCATCAAAGAAAATGAAACTGCTATTAAACTATATGAAAGTATGGGTTATGTGACGTTCGAAGAGCTGACATATCTTCAGCATGAAGGAGTCATTAGCACTTGGAACGATACATGTTCAGATGTAAAGGTGCAGGAAGTATCCATGCATGATATACAACAACTGCCTTTTTTTAAATCTACTACCGCATGGCAGACGCAATTTCAAAGTTTAAAAGATTTTATCTGTGTGATTGGGGTAAAGGAAGAAGTACCACTCGGATACGCCGTTTATAAAAGAATCTATAAAGAAACGGGAGAGCTATCTGCTATCCTACTCTATCAATGTGTGATTGACGATGAGCATGCCTTACAAGAAGACACAGTTAGAGAACTAGTAAAATCGGTATTCGCACCCGCTGAAGGGTCAGTAAAAAGGATGACGATTAATATTCCTAAAAAAGAGGATCACGTAAACCAACTGCTGCGTAAAACAGGGTTTTCGACGTATGTTGAACAAGTACACATGGAACGAGGGATCAGACAAACGAACGACTATCGAGCGGTGAAAACTTTTTCCGAAATAGACTGAAAACTCTGTTATACTTATCAAGGAAGACGTGTCATAAATGGAGGAAGCATCATGCCTAAAGTTTCAGCTGAGTATAAAGAAGAGAAACGCAACCACATTCTTGAGAGCGCCTTAAAATGCTTCAGTGAAAAGGGATATCAAGCTACGATTATTGACGATATAGTGAAAGATTCGAACATTAGTAAAGGTGCGATCTATAACTATTTTGCGAGTAAAGAAGAGATCTATCTTCAGCTGTTAAAAAAGCGTACAGATGAATTTTTTGAAGATATGGAACAAGAGAACGCCTCTCTTAAAAGTGCTAGCAGAAAGCTTGAAAATCTATTCAAACGTTGGAAAAAGCAAGAGTTAAAAGAAGATGATCAGCAGACGATGCGTGTATATATTGAATTCTGGCTCTATGGATCAAGACAAGAAGATCTACGGTCTATTCTTGCAGCACGATACAATCGGTTTATCGATTATATTGTTAAAATCATAGTAGAGGGTCAGGAATCGGGAGAAATCAAAAAAGAGCTGGATCCGCAAAATGTATCACGAATTTTTTGGGCTGTTCGTGATGGTAATGTACTTCATTATTCATTTTTAGGAGAAGAAGAACAGTATCGAATTGCTTGGGATACGATTGAAGAGATGTTTTTAAGCTATGTGAAAACGAAATAAAGAGAAGGCACCATATTTTTTGGTGTCTTTTTTATATGTGCTAAGAGATGCTAGAGAGTAGTGAGGGTATTTGAATATACTAAGACATCGAGATATGTCGACTCGCGGATATATGAGAAAAACTCGCGGGATTAAATCCAAAACTCCATGGTCTTATCATAAATATTTCTTGAATAAACATTCAAAATACCCCGCTACGTATCGATGCTGGTTTGCTTTCTCACCCCAAAATACCACCTATCTTGCTGGAGGCATATTTACTGGCTAGTTTTGTCTAAGGAGTTCCACTTTTGTTGGGATTTATCGACCAAATGGTCCTATCGAGATGATATAAAAAAGAGTAGACTTAGAAGTAACATATTTGTAATGTAACTTTTTATAAGAATATTCGACTACATAAATACATAGAGATAGGGGGCCACCCGAAGTGAAAGAAACGTTCGACCGACTGTATGATGAGTACCATACGGCATTATTTCAATTTATCTTCTATATGGTACGAAATCGTGAATCGGCAGAAGATCTTGTGCAAGAGGTTTATATCCGAGTGTTAAACGCTTACGAAAGTTTCGAAGGCAAAAGTTCAGAGAAAACATGGTTGTATTCCATTGCCAGGCACGTGGCCATTGACTGGCTTAGAAAACAATCAAGACGCAACAAACGGTTCCTATTTTTTGATATAAAAGAAAGTGAGAGTTTATTGCGTGATCAGGATCCCCTTCCAGAAGAGTTAGTTGCAAAAAAAGAGTCTTACAGAGATTTATATACAATGATGAAACGTTGTTCACTCGATCAGCAGCAAGTGCTTGTACTTCGGTACATTCAGTCATTATCGATCTCAGAAACTGCGCAAATATTAAGTTGGACCGAAAGTAAAGTGAAGACCACCCAGCACCGGGCTATAAAAGAATTGCGCAAATGGCTGGATCAGCAACCGGGCCTGGAGGAGGAATTGAAAGATGGAACCAATTAAGTGGGACGAAGAAAAAATTGAACAGCACCTTAAGCATTTGCCCCCGATAAGAGACCGCCGATCCAAGCAGGAGCTCTTCTTAAAGGTTCAGGCAAATATTAATTATAAGGACAATAAGGGAAAGCGGCTTCCTTCATGGAGTCTACCGGCTCTAGCTACAGCTTGCGCGCTCGTCATATTTGGTGTTTTTGCCCCAGATCTGATCAAGAACGGTGTGCAGATGGAAAACTCCAAGGTCGCTGAAAACGATAAGATGGAAGGAAAGTCTTTAGATGACTCAGCGGATAAGGATCAAAACTCAGTTGGAATCATGAAAACTGAACCTTCCGTTGCTTATCATGCACCTTATCTGGATAAAAATATTAAAGCAATGAACAAAGACTGGGTGACTGTAGGTTACTTGGATGAACAAGCACAGCTTGTCATACCTGTAAGTTTTTTAACTGATGCAGATTATTACGTCAATAAAGTAAATAAAGAACTTAACACATTTAATCCAAGCGATGTTGGATTAACAAATAGTCCATTAGAAAAGGCTAAAATAACCGAAGAAGAAGAAACGGTCATTGTTGATTTCCCAAAGGATACGATTAACGAAGCAGAAGAACCATTGCTACAAGCACTCATTTCAATGACTTTTGCCAATGAAGGGCAGAAGGCAAAGGTTGAATTTCGCATGAACGGTGAAAATGGCTATGAATTTCCGCGATATGGTACAGTTTCAGAATGGGATCTTCAGGTTCCAGGAGCTCCGCATTTCCGTTATGACGCACCATCAACAGATTCGTTTATCGTAAGTCTGTTTTCAACGGGGGTAGACGCTAATTCAATGCCAAAAGAGTTTACAGATGCGCTTGAGATGATGGATGATGAGCAAAAGCGTGGACTTAAGCCATTGTTACCAAAAGATACAGTATTAGGTGTGAAAATAATTAACAAGGATGATGTAGAGGTTACATTTCCTGACTCTATAAAATTATCAGCAGATGATACGGAAGACCTGATGATGATCGATGCTATTCTATTAACAGCTGAGAGCTACGGTTTTGAGTCTGTGAAGTTTAATAACACAAAGCTCGATTCAATTGGCCCTTATCAGCTTGATGAAGAGATTGAAGGAGTGACCGGTGCAAACTTCTATCAATGATATACAATGTTGCTTCCCGATAGTAGTTGATCTCCACTCCAGGTGCTTCGCTTTCCGCGGGGCAGACAGTGAACCACATTCGTACGTTTCACGTATAAGTGTCTCACACCTTCCTCTCCAATCAACTGTCATAGACGTAATTTAAAAAGAGAATGCAACAATCTTTTAGAAAAGAATCTAATATAAATACGTATGTCGAAAAAGGCTGCAATTTGCAGTCTTTTTTTTATGAAAAGAAAGTAACTTAAATTCTGTGGCCGACGACTAATAGAGTAAAAGAGTTCATTAAAGAGAGGATGTTATTCATGAAACGTTTACTCGTCGCAGTAGTTTCATTAGGACTCGCAGCTCTGTTGATCTTAGGTGGTGTATCTGCAGCAAAAGCATCTCCATCTTATGATCAAGAAGTGACAGAAACGGCTAAACTCTACAAAGGAGCTCCATTTAAATGGGGTGGCACAACACCAAAAGGATTTGATGCATCAGGGTTTACCACATATATATTCAAAACAACAGTAGTGAACAAAAGTTTGCCAAGAACGGCGGCTGATCAGTATAAAGGCGGCACACCCGTTGCAAAAGGAAAAGAAAAATTAGGTGACCTCGTATTTTTCAAAACAAATGGTAAAAGCGTCTCATTTGTAGGCATCTATATGGGGAATAAAGAGTTTATCGCAGCTACTTCAAAAGGTGTACGGATACAGTCACTCGATGCTAAGTACTGGAAGGGAACGTATGTAGGTTCTAAAAGATATTTACCTGAGTAGATGCGTGTACTGTCCTTGATGTTGAGGGCAGTTTTTTTATATGCGTTCTTATTCTATTCATCATATTGGATAAAAACAAAAGCAATAGGGTCATACTGTTAGTGATGAAAAAGAGGTGTGACAGATGACTATAATTAAGCTTGGTTTTGTGGCGATGAGCATGGAGTTAAAAAATGCTTCTCCGTCCAAAACGATGACCTATAAACAATTCAGCCAGCTGCAGAATAGAGAAGCAGGGTTGAGGAAACTTGAGCGCATATCGCTAGCCAATATAACCAATACGCTACGAGTGTTAAAGCATGCCGTGGCTAACGATGTACGGTTTTATCGAATGACCTCTAGAATCATTCCGCTAGCCAATCATAGTGAGCTCTTAGACTGGGATTATATCACTCCTTTACGTGATGCACTCCATGAGATGGGACAATATGCAAAACAACATAATATGAGGCTAGATTTTCACCCGGACCATTTTGTACTGATCAATTCTCCGAAAAAAGAGATTCTTAAAAATTCTCTAAAGACGCTACAGCTTCACTACAAAATACTTAAAAGCATGGGAATCGATACAGAGCATCGTTGTGTGATGCATGTAGGTGGTAACTATAAAGAAACCGATGTAGCACTTGAACGCTTCGTGCAGAATTGGGGAAGCGTTCCGTTATCGATTCAAAGAATGATCATGCTAGAGAACGACGATACATCTTTTACAATGGCGGATGCACTATACCTATGTGAAAAGCTGCAGATTCCCCTCGTGTTCGATTATCACCATCACCTTGCATACCATCATGACGAGAACTGGATACAGCATTGGCCACGCGTAGTAGAGTCTTGGAAAGCATCACCGTTGCCATTGAAGATGCATATCTCGAGTCCAAAGAGCGAGAAGCAATTTAGGAATCATGCTGACTATGTGGATGTGAATATGTTTTTTGATTTTTTGAAAGAAGTAAAAGGCAGTGTGGAAGAAATAGACTGTATGATTGAATCCAAGAAAAAAGATTTAGCCCTTTTTCAGCTTATGAGGGAAATAAAAGAAAGAAACGATGTTGAAATCATAGATGGAGCATCGTTTCGGCTAAAGTAAAACCTCTGCTACGGCAGAGGTTTTTTTATTTTCCGGGAAATTTGTCGAAAAATTTGTAAATTAAATCGTTGACGAATGAAAAGAAGTGTCACTATAATAAAAATACTTAGTAAACATAAATATATAAAAAGTATAAAATATAAATTCAGGAGGAACACGAAATGAAAAAAGTAATCATGATAACAGGAGCTTCAAAAGGTTTAGGTAAAGCGCTTTCTCTATATTTTGCCCGGGAAGGTTATAATTTGGCGATATGCGCAAGAAACGAAGATGCCCTTCAAAGTGTGAAGAGTGAAGCGATTAAGCTTGGAGCAGACGTTCTAGCGATAGAAGCAGATATGTCGAAGTCAAAAGATGTAGAACGATTCGTAGCTCTGGCAGAAGAGCACTTTGGAGTAATAGATGTTTTAATTAACAATGCATCCATCATAGGTCCTAGCCCAATTCCTTATTTACTTGATTATCCAGAACAGGATTTTGAAGAAGTTCTTCGCGTAAATACAATCGGACCATTTTTAGTAACAAGAAGAGTGTTACCGATCATGCTGCAAAAACAACAGGGAAGCATCATTAATATTACATCAGAAGCGGGAGCAACTGGTTATGCAGGTTGGGGGGCATATGGAATCTCAAAATTTGCACTTGAAGGGTTGACCGAAACATGGGCAGACGAAGTTAGTGAATCTGGTGTACGTGTGAACATGGTTGATCCTGGTGAGATGGATACAGACATGCATGCACGTGCTGTACCTGATTGTGATTATGAGCTTGCAAAGCCTGAAGATCTGACGGCTGTTTTTGGATACTTAGCATCAGATGCCTCTTCCCTCATTACCGGCAAGCGATTTGAAGCACAGATGTTTCAGCTTGAGGGGAGTGAGTTTTAATGGAAACAGCGATGAAGTTTGAGGTTCCAGATGAACTAAATGCAATAGAACCACCAGAACGAAGAGGATTACGCAGAGATTATGTGAAAATGATGGTGCTCGACAAAAACACAGGAAAGACAGATCATACACAATTCTACCAACTGGACCGTTATTTGAAAAAAGGTGATCTGCTCGTACTTAACGCGAGCCGAACAGTTCCAGCAGTTTTAAAGAGTCGAAAAGAAGCTGATGGCTCTGAGGTAGAGATCCGACTGGCTCACAGGAAGAATGAATCAATATGGGAAGCACTTCCCGTTAGCGGAACTGTAAAAGAGGGTGATATCATCCGTTTTTCTCCAACATTAACGGCTGCTATTATCGAACAGTCAGAAGACACACCTTTTGTATCATTAGCCTTTAATCTATGCTGCTCTTCGCTGTTCAACCAAATCTATGATTTAGGAGAACCCGTCAGGTACGAATACATCCAGAAGCCTTGGAATCTAGATTACTATCAAACGGTTTTCGCAACCATTCCAGGGTCTGTAGAGATGCCTTCTGCTGGAAGGGCGTTCAGTTGGGAGCTTCTGTTTCGACTTCAGAAAAAAGGCGTTAAGATCGCTTATATTACGCTTCATACGGGATTAAGTTATTTGCTGGATGATAAGTGGCATAAAGGACCAGATAAAAACTTCGAAAACTATCATATCCCGAATGAAACGGCAGACCTTATTTCTGAAACGAAAAACAATGGAGGTCGCGTCATAGCAGTTGGTACAACAGTTGTAAGAACGCTAGAGACAGTCGCGGAACAAAACGGAAGGGTCCAGGCAGCTTGTGGATGGACGAATCTATATATTACTGAAAATACGAAACTGGCCGTATGTGATGGATTAATTACAGGGATGCATGAACCGGAGGCGAGTCATCTGCAATTGCTTTCTGCATTCGTAGACCGATCCAAGTTATATAAAGCTTACAATGATGCGATTCAAAAGCGATATCTCTGGCACGAGTTTGGCGATATGAATCTAATTCTGTAAGTGAGAAAATCATGATGCTGCATCATATCGGTCTCTACGTAAGTGATATGAAAAAGTCTAGTGAATTCTATGAAAAGATTCTACCTATCGAAAAGAAAGAAAGTTTCATGTGGAACGATACAGAGCTAGGTTTTTTAATAGGGGAAGGATTTCAGCTTGAATTGATGCCTAAGTCAGGAAATTATGCTACATGCAGTCATATCGCATTTAGTGTGATCTCTGTAACGGAGAAAATCAAAGAACTATCTCAGGAGGAAATCTTTCTAACAGAAGGACCGTATGACCTTCCTAACGGTTGGAGAACTGTTTTTTATGAAGGTCCAGACGGAGAAGAGATTGAATTTATACAAACTACCAACCCTCTAGTACTTCATCCCAAAGAAAATTAGAAAATAATATATAGAATAAGATAACAGGAGTAATCAAATGATTAAAGGACTTTACGAAGCACATTTACCGGTAAGTAATCTTAAAACGTCCATAGATTTTTATAAGAAACTAGATTTAGAAATCGCGTATCAACAAGAAAATTTAGTTTTTTTCTGGATTGAGAAAGGAAGAAGTTGGTTAGGGTTATGGGAAACAGACAAGGTTAAAACACCCTATCACCCATCGTTAAGACATATCGCTTTTCAGATTGATAGAGATGATATGTTAAATATAAAGAGGTGGTTAGAAGAAAGGGCTATAGAAGTCTCTACTAATTTTGGATTTTCACCTGAAAAACAACCTTTAGTATTACCAAATAACCCACAAGCTCACGCAGCCATTTATTTTAAAGATCCAGATGGAAATAGCATCGAATTAATGGCTCCTTTAAGATTGGATGTTAAAGAAGAATTTAATATGATGACATTAGATGAATGGAATCTAACCAAATAAATGATTTCAACTACAAAGAAGCACAGTATAAAATGAGTCGCAAAAAAAGAGCTACCTCCTAACTATGAAAAGCTCTCATTAAAAATGGACCATCTGGAACTTCAAGTTCTCTATAAGTCTTAAACAGATTTGTTTGGTCGTACGCTACAGATTTAAATTCAATCTTAAGTTCCTTTTCATCTGCGATATAGACGATGGCATAACGCGCTTCGGCAACCTTATTACATCCTAGTGCACCAGGATTCACTAAATGCGTTTGATTTACCTTAAAGTCGTGAAGGATATGATGATGACCAAATCCTATAAAATCATAGGTGAATAAGCCTTTAAAGAGCTCTTTCATAGCTAAAGAATCAGGTTTACTTACAATCGGCATAAAGGGATCTTCAGATATTGGAGATTCCTTTTTTCCATGTTTATAAGGATAGTGTGTGATGAGAAAACGAAAACCTTCTTCCTCAAATATTAGTTCTCGGGGAAGAGTGCTTAAAATATGAGCATAAGTATCCGTTAGCTGGTCGGCAATCCATTGATGATGTTGTTTCGCATGCCAGTGACTCTTAGGGTGAGGCAGACCATATTTTAACGCCAAAATCGATTCATCATGATTTCCCGTAACCATCTTAATAGATGGCAAGTTACATAACCGTTCAAGCACCTCGTTTGTAAACGGACCGATCCCAATCATGTCACCGCCACTAATAAAACGAGAGATTCCCAATCTTGTAGCGTCATCAATAACAGCTTGAAGAGCATCTAAATTACCGTGAATATCTGTAAAATAAGCAAAAAGAGGTTTCAACATATTTCCACCTTCAACAAATTATCTTTTATAATGAAATAAGCTTATTCTTGCAAAAAGACCAGGAGGTTAAGGAATTGAGAAAGAAGTTAGGTTTTATTTTTGAATTAGTCTTATTTCTTATTGCCCTATTAAGTATGTTGTACTTTATCTACATAGATGAGTGGAAGAGTATTTATTTCTTAACATTCCTAATCGTAGCTGTTGGTTCTGCTTTGAGGTTATTTAAAAATATTTAAGACGTAGATAGATAGGATTTGTATGAAAGAAAAATATTGCCCTCACCAATTTTTTATACTAGTTTAAGCTGCTTCTTGCAAAAAGCACTTTATTAATTGTTTGTTGCTTTTAACTCCTTGTCACCTTTGCTATTGATTGGAGTGGAAGGTGCGAGACTCCTACGGGACAGGCGGACAGCTGAGACACTTAAGAGTGAAACGTACGAATGTGGCTCAGCGTCTGCCCCGTGGAAACGAGCAGCCTGGAACAGAAATCAACACTTCCAAAAGCAACAAAGTTTTCGAAAACAGCCTTATAAAAAGACTTAGGGGGTTAAGAAAATGAGAGTGAAGTTTGCCTTTATTTTAGATTGTATTATTATTTTAGCTGCTTTGTTAAGCATCTTTTACTTAATCTTCATAGGTGAGTGGAGTAACATATTTTTTATTTCGTGTTTAATCCTAGGTCTTAACTCCATAATTAGCATATCAAAAGAAGTAAAAGAAGGTTTTAAATGAATCTTGATAGACACTAAAAAATATAGCCCCTCACAAGGGGCTATATTTATTTTAAGAATCGCAGCAGATCACCATATATGATTCGATCTGACTGATCAAGTTCCTCTTTTGCCTGCTCAATGTATGACTTGCACTTATCTTCTTCTACTGGTGCTCCAAATGGTTTTACATAACAAGTCTCATTTGTATAAATATAGTTGTCTGTAATGAAGGAGCCGTTACGGAGCACGGTTAGTTCATGATGATCTTTTGAGAAAAGATCGGTTCCAAAATGAACGTCATCCTTCGACTCAATTCCAAGCAAGTGTAATAGAGTAGGTTTGAGATCAATCTGTCCGCCAACTGTATCTAACTGCTTCCCTTTTTTCCCTGGAACGTGAATGAATAAGGGTACTTGCTGCAGTTCCACTTGATTGTAAGCAGTAAGTGTTGCTTTGCTCAACACATCTGCCATCGCTTCTTGATGCCGTTCTGATATTCCATAATGGTCCCCATATACGACAACGACTGAATTCTCATATAATCCAGAGCTCTTCAGTTCTTCAAAAAACTGGCGCAGTGCTTCGTCCGCGTAGCGAACGGTTGTAAAATAGCGGCTAACCGTTCCATCATCTACAGGATAAGGCTCAATCCACTGTTCTTTTTCATGAATTAAATATGGATGATGATTGGTTAGGGTAATAAATCGGGCATAAAAGGGCTGAGGCAGCTTCTTTAAATACGGCATGGATTGTTTAAAGAAAGGTATATCTTTAAGTCCATAGTTAATCGAGTTATCGTCCGTTACATGATAATATTCTTCACTATAAAACTTGTCATAGCCCATCGTTTTATAGATAACGTCTCGGTTCCAAAAGCTTTTATTATTGCCGTGAAAAACAGCTGAATAATAGCCACTTGATTTTAAAATCTCAGGCATTGCGTTGTATTCATTTAATGGGTGTGTTTGGAAAACAGCACCTCTTGGCAGTGGATATAGGGAATTATCGATTAAAAACTCAGAATCAGATGTCTTTCCCTGTCCTGTTTGATGATAGAAGTTATTAAAATAATAGCTAGATTCAGCAAGTTCATTTAAAAAGGGAGTAACTTCTTTACCGTTTATTTTGTAGTTTAGTACAAAATTTTGGGTGGATTCTAGGGATACCATGATTACGTTTTTCCCTTTTGCAATTCCATAGAGCTCGGGGTCGTTAGCTGTTTCTTTTTTCACATTTGAGAGAATCTCCTCTGCATCCATGTTGCTCGCTAGTGCTTTTTGCATAGAAGACTTCGATTGAAGCATGATGTCGTACAGATGATAATTGAACGTTCCTAAGCTCTTCACAAGTATTTCTCTGTCAAATGTACGGGTTAAAAGCTGTGGTCGGTTAATTTCTGCAAGGATCAAATGAACGGCAAATACAGCCACACCACATAAAAATATTCTTCTGCGATCTACAGGTTTTAATAGATGATCAGCCTTCCATCTTGTCTGCTTTAATAGATATGCTAATAGAAACAAATCAACAAAAAAGAAGATGTCTGTTACATAGACCAGTTCATAAACACTGTTTCCGATATCTCCAACATTCTTGGTTTGAAACAGTACCGGGATCGTAAGGAAGTCCGTAAAGAATCGATAATAGACGACGTTCGCATACAAGATAAAACTATAAATGAAGGACAGCCATAGAATGATTCGACTTCTTTTACCAGGTGAAGCAAGGTTAGCTAAACAAAAATAGAGTACGAGAAAACTGAGCGGATTTAAAAATAATAAAATTTCTTGCAGGAAATGATCGATAGGCAGCGTAAATGAAACTTTATAAACAATATAGGTTTTCAACCAAAGCAAAGAAATAGCCAGGAAGATTGCTGCGTGTTTTGTTTTAGGATTCATATGTATAACCCTCCTGTAGTGAAACGGAAATCTTTACCATTGTAGGCTATTTCTCGAAAGATTAAAAGTGATAGAGGACCTTTTTTTAAGTACAGAAAGAAATAGGAGAAACGATGACACCACTACAAGGCTTCCATCATATCGAAATTAATGTGAAGAATCTGAGGAAAACGAGTGAGTTTTATGAATGGCTGATGCCAGAGTTAGGTTTTTCTCTATTTCAGGAATGGGAAAATGGTTTTAGCTACAAGATAGAATCGTCTTATCTTGTTTTTGTACAAACAGAAGAAATGTATATGGACATCCCTTTTCACCGAAAGCGTTCAGGACTTAATCACCTGGCCTTTTGGGCTAAATCACGTGCGCAAATAGAGCACCTTCGTGTACAATTGAAGAAGAAAAATATTTCCTTTTTATATGAGGACAAGTTTCCTTATGCAGGTGGAGAAAATCATTATGCTTTATTCTTTGAAGATCCAGATCGATTAAAAATTGAAATCGTTGCGCCGAGGTGAATAAAGATATGATAGAACAAGAAAAAGAAACAAAGCAAAAAAGTGAATGGGTTAGCTGGTTAAAGGCGATTGGATTTGCTTTAGTCTTTGTATTTATCACAAAAGCCTATTTCTTTGCTCCATATATGGTAGAAGGTGCATCTATGTCACCTACTCTTCACGATCAAGAAAAGCTGTATGTTAATAAAATTGTTTATGCGTTTTCTGAGCCCCAAAAAGGCGATATTGTTATCATTAAAGGTGACGATAAGCGGTACGTAAAACGAGTGATAGGTTTAGAAGGTGACGTTATTCAAATGAAGAGTGACAGCCTTTATGTAAATAATAAAAAAGTGAAAGAGTCTTATCTTCAAGAAAATAAATCAGAAGCGAAAAGCTTAGGGGTGTACCTAACGGAGGATTTTGGTCCACTGAAAGTCCCAAAAGGGAAAGTTTTCGTAATGGGCGACAACCGTCTTAATAGTATGGATTCACGAAACGGGCTAGGTTTGATCGAAACGAAAGCAATCGAAGGTCGTTCTGAAGTCGTCATCTACCCTTTTTCAGAAATGCGTGCAACCCAATAACAAAAGTGCAGCCAGGCTGCGCTTTTTATTTTTATAAAAGGAGTATGTGAGATGAACCGATGCAAGTGGAGTGAAGAAAGCGAGATGCTGCAACAGTATCATGATAACGAATGGGGTCAGTATGTGGTTGGAGACAATGCCTTATTCGAATGCTTAACACTAGAGCTGTTTCAATCTGGCTTAAGCTGGAAGACCATTCTTCACAAAAGAGAGAACTTCAGGCAAGCCTTTGCGCAGTTTGAGGTAGAAAAGGTCATGCAGTTTGGGGAGAAAGAGATTGAAGCACTACTAAATGATGCTGGGATCGTTAGGCATAGAAAAAAAATCCAAGCAACGATTGAAAACGCGAAGAGAGTTCATGCACTAATAAAAGAGTTTGGCAGTTTTGAAGAGTTTTTAAAACAATTGCCACATGAAACAGCAGAAAAACAAAAAGTGTTGAGAAAAACCTTTAAGCACGTTGGCTTAACAACGGCAGAAAGCTTTTTAGAAGCTACAGGGAGGATACAAGCCTCCCATAGTGAGCAATGCTTCATGGTAACCAAATAGAGTCATTTCATAGTTGTCCTGCATAAGCTAAAGCGGGAGGTATGATGATGCCTTATGAGATCTATATTTCAACAACAAGAAAAAGACTAGCCCTCGTAAAAGATGGGAAAGTAATCAAACGCTACCCGATAGGTGTGGGCAAAATCCTGACACCTACACCTACAGGAACCTATACGATAATTAATAAAGCACCTAACCCAGGAGGACCGTATGGAGTCATGTGGATGGGGCTCTCACGTCCTCACTACGGCATACATGGCACAGATACACCATCATCCATCGGCAAAAACGTATCCAAAGGATGTGTGCGGATGCATAATAATCATGTTTTGGAATTATCGCAGATCGTGCCAATTGGGACGAAGGTGGTTATAAGGGCATAAAAAATAACCCTAATGGGTTATTTTTTTAAGTACCTGGTGGATTATTTTCGACCTTCATAAGAGTAAACTTAACTAATGATAAAGTTAATAAACTAGGACTATTACTTGGTGGGTTATTCTCTACAGCTACAGATGGAGAAGTACCTGGAGGGTTATTTTCTACTAAAGCTATCTTAATTGGTATTACAAGGGAAAGTATAAGGATACTAGATATTAAAAATTTCTTAATACTTTTCATTGTTAAACCTCCTATTTAAAAGATATTTTTTCTAGCATTGTTAGCTATTCGATAATACAGACTAGACTTTTTATATAGACCTTGGTCAAAGTAAATATCAGCTAGCAATTCTGAGTACAAAGCCTCGTATTCTAGTATACCCTTTTTTTCAAAAAATGGTATTGCAGATTTACTTAAAAAAAGCTGTAATTCAGAGTCATCTGATACGTTAACTTTATACTCCAGTATTCTCAGATGATAGTATACTTCATCTACTTCGGTAACTTTTGTTAATCCTTTAGTAATTAATATCTTAGCTTGTTTAATGTTACCTAATTCAAAGTATTCCGAAGCTAGAAGATATATTGTATTTGCTGAGTGTTGAACAGATTGACTTTCTTTATAAATCATACTCTTCTCGAGGAATTTTATAGCCTTGTTATGATTCTTTTGGCATGATGCGACATAACCTAAGTTATGGTAAATGATACCACTTGTAGCATCATCTTTAAAAAGAGTAGAGTATTTTAATGCTAAATTTAAGTGATAATTAGCTTTATCGTAGTTTCTGGCTCTACGATAACTTAGTCCTAATAGAATTTGACAGTCAGCACTCCTAGAATAACAATATTCTCTATCAAATATTGCAATCGCTTTATATGCATAATTCGCTACACTGCTAATACGAAGCAAATGATTATGTGTGAGCCCCATAAAGTAATATACTATCGCTGCTTCTATATCTATTATATTTGATGTTTGGGTAAATTGTTTGTCAGCTTTATAAAAATAGTCAAGTGCACTTTGATACATCTTAATAAAATTGTAATACATTCCGGTGAATGTATAATAGTAAAATTTCAAATCATTTGGCAATTGAGTTAACAGCTCAGATACTCTATCCAATTCTTCTTTTGCTGCCTCAGCATCGGGATTGTCACAAACAATATAATGTCTAGCATTAAATAATTGATACCTAAGTAATAAATTCGGTTCACTAACACCTTCCAATTTGTCAATAAGAGATGTCCTGAAAATTCGTGCTTCCTCAAACTGCCGATTAACCATCATCATATTCCACTCATTTAACATCTCAAGGATCTTACTTTCGTCCACTTCCTCCGGCGAAATACCTAGACGTTCGCAAAGCAGATTAATGACTTCTTCGCTTGATTTGGCGTCCCCTTTCTCAATTTTACTCAAGTATGAGACAGAGCAAATTCCCTGTGCCAGCTCTTCCTGGGTTAGGCCTTTGGTTTTTCTATAATATCTTATTCGTTGACCGACCATAAAATCCCCCTTTCAGAACTTGGGAAAATTGTCATGCAGAACCCTCACTAAACAAGTATCTATCCTACCATTTTTCCCAATACAGAATAAATGGAATGTCTGATAAGATAAATATAACAGAAAATACAAAGTTTTTGCTAGAAATTGATAATTTTGAAAAGAACGATTTACATAAATCCTATGTCAGCACCGAGCCGGCGTCAAATTTGAAGGGAGAGAGTACTATGGCTAAAATGTATCAATTATCATCACGAACTGCAGAGAAGAATCAATCGCTGTATGTCTCACGTGATCCTGAAGTGGCCGGAAGTATAGTAAGAAATGAGGAAGGCGCTTTTGCCTACTCCGAAGTATTCATGGACAAACAGAAGAATTACTGGTTCTCCAAGAAGGTAGATGATCAGTCAAGGGACCACAAGCTCTTCATCTTTGACCATAAAAACGGCTGCTTGAAATCTCAAGTTATTAAAGGACAACCCAACTTTTATGAATTCGAATCAAGTGTTGTAGTCGCTTGTGAAGGTGATGGTTCAAAAGGCTCAGTCTTAATCTTTTCTAAAGATGGCCCTGAGTTAGTAAAAGAGTGGAAAGTGAATGGCTTCCTATGGGAAGTAGAGATGAACCAAGATGTTCTCTACATTTCTTCCTATATTGTTGAAGAAGATCAAGCGGTTCTTTACATCATCCGCAACGGGAAGAAAAAGCGTATAAATCTAGGAAGTAACATGGCACCTACTGATATTTTATGTCATGAAGATCTTGTATACGTTTCAGGTGCTCCCGTTCTAAACGGGGACCCAAAGAAGATCATGGTGTTGAATGACAAAGATAAAGTGGTTACAGAATACAAGCTATCCATTTCCCCACGTGCCCTATATCAAGTAGATGATCAACTTTTAGTCTACGAATTGGATCTTGCAACGGGAAAGAGTGAGCGAATCGTATACATCGATATGAAGACAGGTGAACAAAAGGAGCATGATATTCCACATTCGAAGATCGTCGAATGTACGGATGATTCTCTGTCTTTGTTAGAACAAAACAGCAAGACGCTATACACGTGGGATCATTGCAAATGTTGCATTGTGAACACTCAAAAAGTAGCTGAACAAACTAAAGTCATATAGTTTAGTAATTTAACGTCATATAATTGTAGAAAAGTCCTGGCATTCAAGCGCAGGACTTTTTTTCATGTCCAGAAAATAGCTGTATAAGGGGGAATGGCTATGAAGTGGGAAGGTGCAAGTTGTATTTGTGTGAATGATGGAAAGCTATTGATGGTTTTACAAGGAGCAGCAGATGAGGAGAAGACGTGGAGTGTTCCTTCTGGAGGTAGAGAAGGCAACGAGAGTCTTGAGGAATGCGGCATTCGTGAAGTGTGGGAAGAAACGGGTTATGACGTAAAAATTGTTAGAAAGCTACATATTAAAGAAGGAATCTCTCAAAGCATCCATTTTAACGTTCACTATTTTTTAACAGATCTAGTGAGCGGTTCTTCGGTCATTCAAGATCCAGATGGTTTAATACACGATATAAGGTGGGTATCCTTGAAAGAGTTAGAGACGCTTACCTTAACCTTTCCAGAAGACCGAGAACTTTTACAAAGCTATCTGGCACCAACTAAAGAAATAATATAGTGTTTGTTCACATTTTTATAAGGGAACTCTAATGGAGGAGGATGACAGTGAAACCGATATTCGCAGAAAAGGAAGACCTTAACCGTTTGTTGGAATGGTGTAGTGACGCTCCAGAATATCAGAAGAAACTTTCTCAATATTTAGAGGATCGTGATGATACAAGCGTTGTGATAGTAGAAGAACATGAAATATTAGCCATTGCATTGTTAAAGGTACAGGAAACCGAAAAGAAGGGTTATATCTGGATTTATTCAAAGAATAAAAATTTGCAGAGTCATCCTGATATCATGCAATTCTCACTAAACTGGTTAAGAAAACAAGGCGCTAAAGAATATAACGTTATCTAAAAGCGATCATTATATAAAGGATGGATCATTCTATGGAAGAAACAAGTGTTTATAGTTGGAAGTGGCATCGTCATGTGTGTCATGAAGAAACAATTCATGACTTGATCGCAGATACGAAAGGCTGTAAAAATTGGCTGCGTAACATTAAAGAAGATAAGGTCAACTATTTAAGGATTGAAAGAGACAGTGACGGTGATCAAATTGTTCGTGGATCACTTACGTATAAACAGGATCCGGAGAATCAATCTGATTTTAAAGTTTTTCATTTTTATATACGTCCCAAATCCTTAATAACAGTGGGCTTAGACCTTTCAAGTATCCAAGGGGATCACCGTGATTCTTGTGATCATATGATTCTGGAAGAAAAGACACCTGTGGAAGGTTTTTTAATATTACTGGGTGAATTAATTAATCACTTTTTGGACGGTATTGACGCTCTGGAAATTAAGCTCAAGGAGCTGCAACGTGATGTTCAAAGAAACAATCATACCAATCTATTGAACAGCATCTATGATCGACGAATCGAGCTTATTAACTGGAGTGACTTAACACTTCCGGTTCATGAAACGCAGATGGCTATTAAGGAAGCATTTCTGGATGACATTACAGAAACACGAGCGTATAAGCGAATTGAAACTAGGATCGATCGAACAACTTCGCTTCTTTCTCATTACAGACAGGACATCGATACTTTGTTAAACCTTGAAGAAGTTCTTTCTTCTCATCGAGGAAATGAAATAATGAAAACATTAACTGTTTTTACCGTCATTTTCACTCCTGGAATGGTTCTAGGGGCAGTCTGGGGTATGAACTTCAAGAATATGCCAGAACTTGATTGGAAATTTGGTTACCTTTACGCTATGATTTCAATCGTTGTCTCCACATTAGGCATATATATCTGGCTAAGAATGAAGGGGTGGACAGGAGATTTATTAAAAGGAAAGAAAAGTAGAAAACATTTTGACTAAATAAACTAAAGATATGAACGATATATAAAAGGAAACAGGCGGATTTTGTCGAACGGTATCAATTGATAAAACGCCTGTTTTTTTATGGCGAATATTACTAGATTTCATTTTGATTTCAACCATAAAAGAAACGAAACAAACAACGAAGAGATATGAAGATTAAATGACTAACGGGAGCGGAAATAAATGAAAAAACTTAGCCTAATTCTTGTTTTTTCACTGATTATGCTTGTAAATACGCAGTTTGTACAAGCAACGGGGGAGAACACACCAGAAATTAAAAGCGAAAGCGCTGTAATGATCGATGCGAAAACAGGGGATATTTTATATCAAAAAAATAGCTCAGAACAAATGTATCCAGCAAGTATTACGAAAATCATTACAGGGATTCTGGCTATAGAATCAGGCAAGTTGGATGATTCTGTTGTCGTGAGCAGTGATGCTGTGAGAGCTGAGGGGACGCGTGTCTATTTGATGGAAGACGAACAAGTACCTTTGAAAAAACTTGTTCAAGGCCTTCTGATCAACTCGGGTAATGATGCAGCTGTTGCGATTGCAGAATACTTGGCAGGGGATGTCGATTCATTCGCTGACCAAATGAACGCATTTGCGAAAAAAGTGGGAGCAGAAAACACTCATTTTGTTAATCCAAACGGACTTTTTGATGAGGAACATTATACAACAGCCGAAGATATGGCGAAGATTACGCAATACGCAATGAAGAATGAAGAATTCCGAGAGATCGTATCCACAAAAGAATTGCCTTGGGTCGGAGAAGGCTGGGAAACCACGTTAAGGAATCACCATCAGCTTTTATGGGATTATCCGGGTACGATTGGTGTTAAGAACGGCTATGTTGATGAATCCAAGCACACTTTAGTTACAGCTGTTTCACGCGATAACCTAGACGTTATCATCGTTACACTAAAAGCTCCTACGAGTCGAGCGGCTTATTGGGATACGATGGCGCTTGGTGATTATGGATTTGCAAACTTCGAAAGACAAACTCTGACTAGTGGTACAAAGATTGAAGCGTTAAACGGAGAAACGTATCCGCTGAAAGAGGACCTGTCCGTTACTTTGCCAAAAGGAGAAGAACCGGTTCAGGAAGTGAGTTCAGATGGAGAGCTTCAACTGAAAGATTCTAACGGA
Organism: Fictibacillus sp. 5RED26; assembly: GCF_015903895.1. Classification (NCBI taxonomy): domain Bacteria; kingdom Bacillati; phylum Bacillota; class Bacilli; order Caryophanales; family Fictibacillaceae; genus Fictibacillus; species Fictibacillus sp. 5RED26. Next base: position 40,408 of record NZ_JACZDU010000012.1, read on the forward strand.
AATGTTCTACTCACGCATACCTTGTTTAAAGAGAGAGAAAAAGAAGCTACGGCGACGATCGATAACAAATCTGTCGAGGAAGTAGATTCAACGTTTATGCAATCTGTTGTAAAGACCGGAATTTTCTTATACAGTGGATTACTGCTATTACTCGCATTTCTAGTTATATTAAGAATGAGAAGCCAAAAACATAAACATAAAAAAATGAGACAAGTTGCTCGCAGTTACGTAAAATAAAACCGTCGTTTGGCGGTTTTTTTGCTTGCATAAAAATAGACATGATGAAGCAAACATGTTTTAAATACGAACAAACTATAGGATAAAAAGCTTTTATAGTATATAATTACATTAAATTACAAAATTCGACAATTGGAGTTTCATTCATGATACGTAATATTAAGCTAGCACAGCTATTTATTGTGGGGAGTGCCTTCATTCAGGCTCTCCATCATTTTTTTATAGAACCAATCGATAATTTCTATCCATTTCTATTCTTATTTTTAATCGGGTTTCTTCCTGCTTGGGGAGTCAACCGCATACAAGAACCATACACAAAATTGGCTTTTATTTTGTGCAGTATATATGTCGTTTCGATTTCCTACTTTTTCGTTACATATCCGATCGTGCAGGCCGCATACTTCTTTTTGCCTGTATCTGCGCTACTTTTAAATGATAAGAGGCTATATTATGTTTCAAGTATAGGTGGATTGAGTTCATATCTCTTGTTATCGAACGAACCACTGAAAGACTATCTGGCGTTTATTTCGATCTATGTAATTTTTTGTTCACTTCTGTTCATGGCTCAACGAATCGTTTATCAGTCCGTTGCAGAAAAAGAAGCGATTCAGCAAGGTGTAAAAGCATTCTCGTTAGCTGTTGAAGCGAAAGATGTTTATACTCAAGGTCATTCAAAAAGAGTAGCGCTTTATGCCATGATTCTTGCCAAACATGGTCAATTTAAAAATGTAGAATGGCAAGAGCTTGAGTTGACAGCTCTCATTCATGATATCGGAAAGATTTCAACGCCAGATGCCGTGCTTTTGAAGAAAGGAAAATTAACACAAGAAGAGTACGAAATTATGAAAAAGCACCCTGTTGATGGGATGATGCTAGCAAAATCTTTTGGATACTCGGACCGTGTTTTAACAGGAATTCTTCATCATCATGAAAGATACGATGGTCAAGGCTATCCACACCGTTTAAAAGGGAAGGATATACCGATCTATTCTCGTATCTTAGCCGTTGCTGATTCTTTTGACGCGATGACGAGTAACCGTGCGTACCGTAAAGGTATGACGCCTTGGGAAGCAAAGAAAGAGATCGAGAATCAATCAGGAAAAATGTACGATCCATTTATCGTGGAAGTCTTTATGCGGGCTTATTACGATATGCTTTTGATCTGTGAAGACCACTCTGAGAATATTTTGATGAGCAACTCCGCACATAATGAGATAGCTTCTGGATTAAACGGAGGAAAAAACGCTTGAGACGAAGAAGTTAATACGAGTAGTTATTTTACATAGCAGGAGGAAAGAAGATATGAATGCAACGGCTTCCTTAACAGAAACATTACTCGAAGAATTGTATGTTGTGGTTCGAACGACCAATCAATTATTAAAAAAAGCAGATCCTTCTGTTTACAATTTTCGCCCTGTTGATAACATGCGCTCTTTTTTAGAATTAGCTAATCATTTGGTTCAGATTCCTCATATTGATTTAGCGATTTTACAGGAAAAATCAGAGCAAGACATTCGGCAGCTTGAAAAGAAGTTATCTGCAGAAAATGTTACTGAATTAACTCATGTATTAGAAGAAGGTTATCATCTGGCGAAGTCATATTTCCTATCTCTTTCCGAAGACGATTTTTTGAAGAAAGAAACGAAGGCCTTTTATGCTGAGAAGGGTGCTACTCAGGCAAAATGGCTGGTGGAAATTGTCACTCATAGCTATCATCATCGTGGTCAGTTGTTTACTTATTTAAAACAGACCAATCACGATGTAAATATGTTTGATCTTTACTAAAGTAAAAAACCAAAGGATAGAACCAGCTCATAATCGAGTGGGTTCTATCCTTTTTTCTATGTTCAGAAGTTTGAAAAATAATTACTGTTTTAGGGCCTAATTCTCCTTGTGCATTTTTACTTAAATTCGACTTCTTTGCATATTTCCTGTAATATGAGTGGTTCAAATTTAAAAGGTGTTCCTAGTTAAAATAGCTAGCAGGAAAAATATAGTCTTTATTGAATCTTTTATGAGATAAACATTTTGTGTCGTTTAAATACATCCAAGAGGTGATGTTTCCATGTATACCGTTTTCTCTACGTTTGATGTTCCAAACGAAAAAGCAGACGAAGTAATAAATATATATAAGAACCGTTCTAGATCAGTAGATAATGCCGATGGCTTTGTTGACTTCTTGTTGCTTCAGAACGATAAGCGCGCAGGTGAGCTGACCGTTCAACTCATATTTACGTCTAAGGAAGCTTATTTAAAATGGGTAAGAAGTGAGGAGTTTAAGAAGATTCATGATTTAGAAAAGAAGTATCCCGATCAAGAATTAGCAGCTGTCATTCCCACTGTTAAGCAATATAAGGTGGTTGCCAAATGACGGAATTTAACATAAATGATATGGTAGAAAGAATAACAGAAAAAATTTACCAAAAAGATCCTTCTCTTGTCGAAAGATATGGTGACAAGGGGAGAGTGAAGTGCATCGAAGATAATCACCATCACTTTAAGCACTTAGAAACGGCATACGAACTTGATAACAGTGCATTCTTTACGGATTATGCGATCTGGCTAGATGGTATTCTGCAAAAGTTTGGAATGAGTACACAGCTTTTAATGGACAATTTTGATTTAATTATAGAGGTTCTTTTAGAAGAACAGGAAAAGCAAAGAATAGAAAATACCCGTGTCGGTATTTATATCGGATATTTGAAACAAGCAAACGATGTTTTGCGTAGTAAAGTTGAATCACACTAAATTAAAGGAGAGGTCCCATCCATGGCTATTTCAGAAGCTGAAAAACTGGCTCGTCTGTTTTTAGAAGGTAATCATGTTGAGGCATTACGTTTTATTAAACAGCAGCCTGACCAAAATCGAATGGTTTTGTTTCGAGACCTATTTACTCCTGCAATGTATATGATTGGAGACCTCTGGGAAAACAATGAGATTTCAGTCGCTGATGAACATTTAGCGACGGGAGTCTGTGATTTTGTTCTTTCCAGATTATTTCAATTATCAGCAGATGAAACACCGGGTAAAAAGAAAGCCATGTTTTTGTGCTTGCAAGGTGAACAGCATTATCTTGGAATTAAAATGATCAACAGTATTTTTGAAGAAAAAGGCTGGGAAACGAAATACTATGGAGCAAGCTTGCCGCTGGAATATGCTTTGAAATCTGCTCTGCAATGGAAGCCAGAAGTTATTGGCTTATCCGTTTCCATCGTATACAATCTTCCTGTGTTAAAGAATTATGTTCGGTCGTTAGCCGCGCTGCCGAATAAGCCTGTTATCTTAGTAGGCGGACGACTAACAGAAAAATACGATTTAGAACCATATGTAAATAATCAGGGAATCATTATAAAAAACCTTAAACAGGCAGAAAAATGGCTGGATGAATATACCCAAGAGAGGATCAATGCCTACAAATGAGCAGTGTCTTACCTGTACCGTACGTAAAGATAGATAAGCATGGAGTTATTCACGATCGATCCTCCAAAGCCATTGAAATGTTGGATTTGCAGGCTGAAACAATTCGGGATTGTTTTGATGAAGAAAGTCATAACAAGCTAATGAAGTTTATGATGCCGTTTGAAGGCGAAAAGACATTTGAAGCAAATATAAGAGCTAAAAATCAACCGTTCTTGCTTTGCGACATCTCTATTTGTTGGGAAGGCGAATTCGCGCACATTGTTTTTATTCCAATCGGGAAACACGTCCAAGGGCTTGAAGAAAAACTTTTAGAACTTAGACTCAGGTTATCTTCTACAGATTTTGAGTTATTCGAAAAGAAAGAAGCGTTAGAAGATGCAATGAAACGTCTTGATGAATTGTCTGGACCGTTCATTCCGATCTCAGAAAAGATGGCGTTTGTTCCCTTGTTTGGTGATGTGAATGAGAGCAAGATGATCACCGTAACAGGTAATGCTTTGAAAGCCGCGTACGAAGGTCAATTTGAAGAGATTTTCTTCGATCTATCGGCAACAGGAGAAATTGATGAGGGTGGCGTGCAAAAATTAAGCGAGCTTTTCCGCATGCTTCAATACATGAATGGGAAACCAGTAAAAATCATTGGAGTAAAGCCTAAACATGCTAGGCAGTTGAACGCTTTGGATGTGGATTGGCCTGTCTATTTTGAAACTTCTTTAAAAGATGTCTTGATCGAGCATCTTCAAATAGGAAAAGCACCTCAAACGTGATGAGGTGCTTTTTGTGTTACCATCTTTTTTTCTTACGATGAAGGGAAGCGAAAATGATTGGAGCGAGAGCAGCCCCACCGATTAAACCGAACAGGTGACCCATGACGTTAATCCGTGCATTCATAAACGTGGTGACTAAGCTAATTCCCAATACAACGAGAAGAATCTGTGTGTTGGCTTGATCAATATATTGACGGTGGTTATATAGCATGTAAACATAAATGCCGAACAAACCGAAAATAGCTCCAGATGCACCGATATGAGCGTAAGAAAGTGGAAGCAGCAGTAGAGTAGCAATATTTGCGATTAATCCAGCACCTACATACCCGATAATAAATCGTGCTTTTCCAAGGATTCCTTCAAGTGCAGGACCGAACAAAACAAGTGAGAACGAGTTGAAGATCAGATGACCTGCAGCTTCGTGTGTAACAATAGGGGTAAATAAACGCCAATACTCTCCAGCGGTAATGTAATAGTTAGATCCAACCATAAAATGATACAAAGAGGTAGAAAAAGGGGTAAAATTAATAAGAAGAAACACGATAATATGTGCAGCAACTAAAAAGGTAACAATAGGATAGCGTCTGATAAAGGTCTGAAAGCTTTCATCTCTTATAAACATGGAAATAGTATCACCCTTTTTATATAAAGTGTAGGCTGTTTTTTCGTTGAGTGGAGTTAAAGCCTGCCCCGCAGAAGAACGCGAAGCACATGAAACGAAATCATCTTCATGCAAGAAAAACAAACTTTTAAAAACAGCCCAAATTTAAACATATTTATTCATCTTTCTTAAGTTTACCATGTGATGGTAGATAGGGCGAAAGATATAGCTGTAAAGGAGCTTTTATTTAATGATTGTAGGAACAGGCATCGATATGATCGAACTAAAACGAATCAAACAAGTGGTTTCCCATCAACCTCGTTTTCTGGAGCGTGTGTTAACGCCGTTCGAACAAAAAAGGTTTCAGTCTTTAAATGGGAACAGAAGATTTGAATATCTTGCGGGACGTTTTGCAGCAAAAGAAGCAATGGCTAAAGCGCTCGGTGTTGGAATCGGCGCTGAACTTTCGTGGCAGGACATGGAAATTAAATCGGATGAAAAAGGTAAGCCCTTTCTTACATCCCCTTACCCATATTTATGCCATCTCTCTATCTCTCATACGAAAGAATACGCGATTGCACAAGTGGTTTTAGAAAGCTCGTCAAGCTAGTCTGCATATTGTCCAGGGTTGTCTCATATATTGTAATGCGGTAGAAGGGGTAGTCCTTTGCAAGGTGCAGAGAGTTGGTCCCCCTTCAATGTCGAAATTACTTTGGGACAAAGGGGATGGCAAAAAATGAAGAAAACACTGTCAATGATGTTGACGGCGTTCATGATCGTATTGGTTCTGTCGGCATGTGGTGCACAAAGCCAGAACGATGTTTTAGATTCCTTGGAAGAAAGAATGGAATCCATGACAGGCTACAAAGCTGAAGCCAAGATGACTTTGAGCACAGGAGAGAAGCCACTGACTTACGATTTAGAAATTTGGCATAAGAAGCCCGATTTTTATCGAGTCAGCTTAAAAAATGCTGAAAAAGATCAAAGTCAGATGATACTGCGTAACAAAGATGGAGTTTTCGTTCTTACGCCAGCTCTGAATAAAAGTTTCCGATTCCAAAGTGACTGGCCAGAAAATAACAGCCAAGTTTATTTGTTCCAATCACTCATTTCGGACATCTTGAACGATACGGACAGAGGATTTAAATCAAAAGAGAAAAGCTATGTTTTCCATACAAAAACTAATTACCAAAACAAAAATCTATATCAGCAGGAGATTACACTAAATAAAGATCTGGATCCTCAACAAGTGCGAATTATGGATCAAGACCAAAAAGAGCTTGTAAGACTGGATTTCTCAAAAGTTAAGTTTAACGCAAAATTTGATAAGAACGCTTTTGATATGGAATCAAACATGAGCAGTGCTCAATTTGAAGTACCTACATTCTCTGGTGCTGGAGAAGAGTTCGAGGTGCTGTATCCGACTTATACAGCTAACTTGAACATCGTAAATGAAAGAGAAGTCGCAGAAGGCGAAGATGATTCCAAAGTGGTATTAAACTATGCTGATGAAGACAAATCTTTTACATTGATGCAGCAGAAAAACACAGCTGTTGAAACAGCTTCCCGTCTCACAATGTCTAGTGGTGAACCTGTTGATCTAGGTTTTACTGTTGGCGCGATGACAGATCAATCGATTACATGGAATTTTAACGGTGTGGATTACTTGCTTGTCTCTAATAACCTCGGTGAAGAAGAGTTGATGGCGATTGCCCGCTCAGTGAGCGGAGAGGCGATTAAATAATTTCTACATTATATATACTAATAGGAAAACAGGCTGGCGATGATGCTAGCCTGTTTTTATTTGATTGTAAGGTATTAGAGGTAGCGGCTAGTGTTTACATTGTCGAGGATTGTAGACTCGTGGATAAAGTAGCAAAACTTTTGGACTGAGAACAAAAACTCGTTGATAAATCCTCAAAACTTTTTGATTGTACATACATATTTGTGGATTGAAGCGTTAGGATGCTTACATAAATCACGCTAAGAGGGTAAAATAGAAGGCAGCAATCTAAACAGGGAGGCAAACATCATGGATAAACATCATTATTATCGAGACACGTGGGCGGAAATTGACTTAGACAAGATCAGTCAAAATGTAGAATCATTTAAGAAACATCTCCCTGATCAAAAGATTATGGCTGTTGTAAAAGCAAATGGTTATGGCCATGGCGCTTTTCAAATTGCAGAAGAAGCTTTGAGGTCTGGAGCAGAGTGGCTTGCTGTAGCGATGCTCGATGAAGGATTAGCTTTACGTAAACAAGGAATCTCAGCACCGATTTTAGTTATGAACCGGGTAAGACCCGAATATGCTAATCTTGCGGCAGAAAATGAATTAAGCCTTACCGTCTTTCAAAAAAAATGGCTGATTGATGCCGAACCATATATTAAAGACACAAATCACCGTGTGAAGGTTCATCTGAAGATCGACACCGGTATGGGGCGAGTAGGGTTTAGAGAAGAAAGTGAGTTGCGAGAAGTAGCGCACTTCATCAAACAATCATCTACGTTTGAAGCAGAAGGTGTCTTTACCCATTTTGCAACAGCAGACGAATGGGAATCAGAACTTTTTGAGAAACAGAGAAAGAGCTTTATTAAATATATAGACTTGCTTAACACATGGGGATTGAATCCGGCTCTCATTCACAGTGCCAATAGCGCTGCGGCTCTTAGAAAAGTAGAAGGGCCGTTCAATCTGGTTCGACTCGGAATCAGTATGTATGGATTGGCGCCATCTAACGAATTAAAACAAGACTTGCCTTTTCCGCTCCAAGAGGCGTTCAGTCTGCACTCTCAGCTCATTCATGTTAAAAAACTGATGCCTGGGGATACTGTAAGCTATGGAGCTACTTATACAGCAACAAAAGAGGAGTGGGTAGGTACACTTCCAATCGGCTATGCGGACGGCTGGCAAAGAAGATTTTCCCCAGGAGCTTCGGTGCTTATAAAGGGGGAACGAATGCCGATCATCGGCAGAATCTGTATGGATCAATGTATGGTTAGGCTGCCAAAGAGACTAGATGTTGGTGAAGTTGCTACTTTAATAGGAAATCAGCAGTCAGAGAGAATAGAAATGGATGAGATCGCGCGTATCGCAAATACGATAAATTATGAAATTCCGTGCCTCATTTCTGCTCGAGTGCCGAGAGTTTATACAAAAAAGGGTCGAATTTTAGAAAATATGAATGTAATTCTAAATTTTTAGCAGAATATTAGAAGGACTATTAAAAATTTTGTAGAATAAATACTTTGAAATCGCTTTGCAAATGGATTATTGAAGTGATAAGATTAAATGTGGTTAAAAGGAATTTGATCGTAGTATAGCTTTGCGCTGGAGGTGTATGTTGTGTCCGAATTGAACACAAAACGAATAGTGATTAGTCTTCCTCAGAAATTACTAAGTGAGGTAGATCGCGTCATAAAAAAAGAAAATTTGGACCGCAGCGAATTTATCCATCAAGCTACTGAGATGTTTCTTCGTGAGCGGAAGAATAAGCGTCAGTTTCGTGATGAGATGAAACAAGGTTACATGGAAATGGCTAAGATCAATCTAACGATTGCTTCAGAAGCATTTATGTTAGAGGAGGAAGCCGATCATACCTTGGACCGCTTAGTTAGCGGGGTGTAGTCCTTGATAGTCAAACGCGGAGACGTTTACTTTGCAGATCTTTCACCGGTAGTTGGATCAGAACAAGGCGGAATTCGTCCTGTCCTGATTATACAGAATGATATCGGGAACCGTTTTAGCCCTACTGTTATCGTTGCAGCAATCACAGCTCAAATTCAGAAAGCTAAACTTCCAACACACGTTGAAATAGATTCGAAAAAATACGGCTTTGAACGGGATTCAGTTATTTTGCTTGAACAGATCAGGACGATTGACAAGCAAAGATTAACAGATAAAATAACACAACTGGATGAAGACATGATGCGCAGGGTAGACGACGCATTGCAGATCAGTACTGGTCTGGTTGATTTTTAACTTTATAACATCATTTAGGAAACTGTCTGACGGGGATGTCTGGCGGTTTTTTATTTTTTTACGGAAGTTAAAAGGATAGTTGGAACACTAGGTACAATTTTCCTATTATGCAAAAAGGATTCATAAGGTGTTTAGAGCGTTATCAGGTATTTTAATGAAAGAAGATAAACTTTAAGTTTTAAGGTTCATATTACTCATTCTCTGACTCAGCAAGGAATGAACCCCTTTTAATGGGAACAAGTATACGAATACTATTTAAATATTTTTGTAAAAAAATACATGTTTAGCTTTTTGAATCTTGGGTTATATATCCAAAGCTAGTAAAAGAGTAAACATTGCACAATATATTCAGAAGTGAAATAATAGAATTGAGACTACATGTAGTGGGGGTGCAAGAAAAATTGGACAACTTGATTGTACAGATGATCAATGAAAATCAAGAAACCCTAAAAAATAATTGGCTTAAAGAAGTTAAGCTTTTTAAAGAAAAAGAACTGATTGGAACAACTTTAAAGTTTAGTGAAGAAACGGACCAACAGTTTTTTGCTATGTTAATTAAGCACATTAATTTTCACGATATTTCTAAAGACGGAACACTTGATGATTTTTTTGATCAAGTTCTTCATACAGGTTTACCATTAAGTTATTTAACACAAGGACTTCAAGCGGCACGTCGTGTCGTTTTAAATCTTTTAGTGGAAACGGAAAACGACAAAGAGAAGGTATCGGCTGTATACCGTGAGATCGATCGCTGGTTAGATCCGATTTTAAATCGCGTTGTTGAAAACTCCTCTCAGATTTGGGAGAGAACCGTATCCGTTCAAAAAACGGCTTTATTAGAGCTTTCTGCTCCATTAATCCCAGTGTTCAAAAATATCAGTGTTATGCCTCTTATCGGATCGATTGATACAGAGCGTGCGAAGCTGATTATGGAAAACCTTTTAAACGGAGTGATCAAGTATCGCTCGGAAGTGGTATTGATCGATATTACGGGAGTACCGGTCGTTGATACGATGGTTGCTCATCATATTATTCAAGCAGCAGATGCTGTGAGGTTATTAGGTTCTACGTGTATCCTAGTAGGAATACGTCCTGAAATTGCACAAACGATCGTAAGCTTAGGAATTGATCTAAGTCTGTTCCCGACGAAAAGTACGCTTCAAAAGGGTATGGAAAACGCTCTGGAAATCACAAATCAGCAGTTAATTAGCAATAAATAGGGAGTGAGAGTAAAAAAATGAGAATTCCTATTTTAAAATTGCACGAATATTTACTGATCACCATTCAAGTAGAGATGGATGATCAGACAGCTCTTCAATTTCAAGAAGACTTACTAAATAAAATTCACGATACAGGTGCGAAAGGAGTTGTTATTGACCTAACGTCAGTAGACATGATCGACTCCTTTATAGCTAAGGTTCTTGGAGATGTAGTGAGGATGTCAAAATTAATGGGAGCTCAAGTTGTATTAACAGGAATACAACCGGCAGTTGCTATTACTTTAATTGACCTTGGAATTTCAATGAGGGAAGTTTCGACAGCACTTGACTTAGAACAGGGGCTTGATAAATTGCGTCTGGAACTGGAGGGATGACTATGGACATCCAATCCTGTGTGGAAGTACGCAACGAGTGGGACATCGTAAGTGCCCGTCAACTTGGAAGAAACATGGCGAAAGAGTTAGGTTTCGGAAACGTTGATCAAGCAAGAATAACAACAGCGATATCTGAACTCGCTCGTAATATCTACTTATATGCGGGACGAGGTAAGATTTGCATTGAACCAATCGATCAATTAGGAAGAAAAGGACTGCGAATCGTAGCCTTAGATAATGGTCCTGGAATTCGAGAGATCCGAAAAGTTATGGAAGATGGATATACCACTTCTGGCGGATTAGGAGCTGGGTTACCAGGCGTGAAGCGTTTAATGGATGAATTCTCAATCGAATCCACAGTTGATGTGGGAACGGAGATATCAGCTACTAAATGGCTTCGTTAGGAGGAGAGCTCTTGACTGCAAAAGACGCACTAACGGAACGTTACCAAGATTTATTATCGGTCTATCTAAAAGCTAAAACAGAGACGACCCTCTATAAAGGGCAACAATTCAGCAGGAAGTTATTAGAACAGCAGATATCACCAGAAGATCTTGTCAGTTTACACATTCAAGTGATGGATCAGCTGTTTCCGGATATGTCTGAAGAAATGAGAGATTCTTTTGACTTTCTGCTCGAAGCGATGATCGGCTACGGATTTGCTTATCGTGAGCATCAAAGCTTACGTGATAAGCAACAACAGCTTGAATCAGAGATTGAAGTTGCCGCAAGCATGCAGCAAACGTTACTGCTCAGTGATGTCCCAGGATTTGATCAGTTGGACATAGGGGTTGTCAGTGTTCCAGCGAAAAAAATGAATGGTGATTATTATAATTTTGTTAAGAGCGGAAACAGTTTAAGTGTTGCAGTAGCAGACATCATTGGTAAAGGCATACCCGCTGCACTGTGTATGTCTATGATTAAATACGCGATGGACAGTTTGCCTGAAGAACAGATGAAGCCTCATCTGCTTTTAGAAAACTTAAACCGTGTTGTGGAACAAAACGTTCATAGCAACATGTTCATCACCATGTTTCATGGGGTATATGAACCAGAAAGTCATAAGTTTTACTATGCGGGTGCTGGTCATGAACCAGGCTTTTTCTATCACGCAAAGGAAGACGAGTTTCAGGACTTGATCGCAAAAGGTCTTGTACTCGGCGTATCCAGAACAACCACCTACCATCCTTACGAAAAGATGATAGAAGTGGGAGACATGGTGATCCTTCTGTCAGACGGAGTGACTGAGTGCAGAACGAGCAAAGGATTCATCGAAAGAGAAGAAGTTGTTTCTCTTATTCGTAAATATATGGATCTGCCCTCTCAAAAGATTGTTGAGAATGTATTTCAGGAGCTTGATCGCCTTCAAGGCTTTGAGCTCAGAGATGATTTTACTTTAATTATTTTAAAACGACTGGTTTAATCAGTATTTGATTAGGGTAAAGGTACCTTATATGGTTCCATACAAAGCTTGGGGGGAAATAAAATGAATTTGCAAATAAATCAAGATCAAATAAATGAAACATACGAATTAAAGCTAACAGGAGAAGTCGATGCTTATACGGCTCCTAAGTTAAAAGAAGTGATGCTTCCATTAACAGAGACAAAAGGAAACATCGTAATTGTAGATCTTTCTGGAATTGAATATATGGACAGCACAGGGCTAGGTATTTTCGTGGGAGCTTTAAAATCTTCCAAAGCAAATAGCAGCTCTTTAAAATTAAGAGGCATGACAGAACGCGTTAAGCGCATTTTTGAAATTACTGGATTAACAGAAGTAATGGATATTGAAAGTGGAGTAAAGGGGGAGGCGCTATGAGAACAGCGTCCGACTATATTGAAATGAAGGTCCCTGCAAAACCGGATTATGTGGGCGTCGTCAGGCTAACGATTTCAGGCTTGGCAAACCGCATGGGTTTTGCGTTTGACGAAATTGAAGATATCAAGATTGCAGTATCAGAAGCTGTGACTAACGTTGTAAATCATGCCTATACTGATACCGATGAAGACAAAGGCCAAGTTCGTATTGGCTGTAATATATATGATGACCGCATGGAAATTACGGTTGTCGACCAAGGAAAAAGCTTTGACGTCGAATCTATCTCAAAAAATCTTGGCCCTGTAGATGGTAAATCAGTTGATCAACTGCATGAGGGAGGTTTAGGCCTCTTTCTGATAGACACATTAATGGACAAGGTAGAAATAAGCAGTGAAGCCGGTGTCGTTGTAATGATGACGAAGTATCTTCACAGAGATGAGGTGGAGGAACATGTCGACAGAATCTCACCAGCGCCTTCACAGTAAAGAACAAGTCTATGCTTGGATTGATGAACTGCAGCAAGACCCGAAGAATGAAGAGATTCAGACTAACCTTGTGTTGCAGTATCAAGACTTAGTTCATTCACTAGCTCGGAAGTTTTCTAAAGGCAAAAGTATCCATGACGATTTAGTACAAGTCGGTATGATTGGATTGCTTGCCGCTTTTAGAAGGTACGACAAAACGTTCGGAAGATCATTTGAATCATTTGCTGTTCCAACAATCGTTGGGGAGATCAAACGTTTTATCCGTGATAAAACATGGAGTGTCCACGTACCTCGTCGAATTAAGGAACTAGGACCAAGAATCAAGAAAGCCGTGGAAGAACTAACTACGCGTTTACAGAGATCACCGAAAATCTTTGAAATTGCAGAGTATCTAGAAGTTTCTGAAGAAGAAGTTCTAGAGACGATGGAGATGGGCAAAAGTTATCAAGCTCTATCCGTGGATAGTTCTATTGAAGCTGATCAAGAAGGAAGTACGGTTACATTACTCGATCTAGTTGGTTCCAATGATGTTGGTTTTGATCAGATTGATAAAAGGATGCTTTTGGAGAAAGCTTTTGCTGTTCTTTCTGAACGCGAACGCGAAATTCTTCAATGTACGTATTTCGAGAATTTAAGCCAAAAGGAAACGGGAGAACGTTTAGATATCTCTCAAATGCATGTGTCACGACTTCAACGACGAGCACTTGAAAAGCTAAAAGAAGCGTTGCGTGTATCACCTTCGGAGGCTCTTAGATGATCGAACACTATCAGTTTAGCAAGGCATCTGTTTCCTCTTATCAAAAACCGAAAAAGGGAAATGATCTTTGCGGAGATAGTTTTTATGTGAAAGAAACGGAAGATTATTTGATTTGTGCAGTGGCGGATGGTCTAGGGAGCGGTAAGATGGCGAAAGAAGCTTCTGGGGCCGCTACTGATATTATCGATCAAAATCATCATGAAACTGTCGAGGGATTAATGCATCTTTGTAATGAAGGGCTTAGACATACTCGTGGGGCCGTGATTGCCATCGTTAAAGTCGATTATCATAATCATACAGCTACTTATTCAGGAGTTGGTAACATCCGTTTTATGATCTCTGCTGAAAGACAAAGAGCGATACACCCTTTACCGAAAGTCGGGTTTCTTGCAGGAAAGCCTGAAAAGTTTAAAGTACAAGACTTTAAATTCGAGAAAGAGTTAACTCTGATGCTTTATTCCGATGGTATGGATATTCATACACAAAGCCGTTCGTTGTTAACGAAAATGATATCACCAAAAGAGTCGGTCCTCTATATTAGTGGATTGCCTCAAGACATCAATGACGATGCAACTTGTCTCGTCGGACAAATAAATTTGATTTCGTAAAACATCACCTTCATTAGTTTGTAGGGTGGTGTTTTTTGTTTTGGATTTCTAAAAGATTGTTGCTTTTAAATCCTCGTCTACTTTGACAGTTGATTGGAATGGAAGGTGCGTGCCAGCCACATGAGATACTTCTTGCAAGGCATGCGACGAGGAAGCTTACTAAGGAGAATTAACTTTTAGACGCAGGAGCAAGGAACTTCTAAAGGTGGGCCGCCCTTGAAGTGGATGTGGCTCGTCCAGCCCCGACAAGCAAAAGGTGAATGGGCTAGGAAGGCGCATTTTGCCTTATTGACCGTTCACCTTTTGACCTCGAGGGGCTAGCCACCGCAACTACCCAGGTGAGACACTTAAGAGTGAAACGTACAAATGTGGCTCACCGCCTGCCCCGCGGAAAGCGAGCAACCTGAAATGGAAATCATCCACTTACAAGAAAGTGGTCTACAAACTCAGAAATAACCAATGCAATTTTTACGCCACCACTTCATTGGTTTATAATAGTACTAATTGATTGAAAAAGGAGTGTTCTTATTGGGACAACCTATTAGTGAACAAGCGTTGAAAACAATGGAAACAGAATTGAACGTAAAAGGAAAACAAATCAACCAGGTTATTGCTCTTTTAGAAGAAGGGAACACGGTCCCGTTTATCGCGCGTTATCGAAAAGAATTAACGGGTGGTTTAGATGAAGTACAGATCAAAGACATTATGGACCGATGGACATATCTGCAAAACTTAGCTTCACGTAAAGAGGAAATCCTTCGTTTAATAGAAGAACAAGGAAAACTGACTGAAGAATTAACAGCAGCAATTGCAAAAGCCCAAAAGCTTCAAGATCTAGAAGATATCTATCGTCCATATAAACAAAAGAGAAGAACGAAAGCGACTGTAGCGAAAGAAAAAGGTCTCGAACCGCTAGCTTTATGGCTTTTAGAGCAAAGAAATGATGACCCACTAACAGAAGCCGCGGCATACATAAATGAAGAAAAAGAAGTGCATTCTGCTGATGATGCATTGACAGGTGCCAAAGATATCATCGCTGAAATGCTGTCTGACGATGCTGATATGCGAAAATGGATCCGGGAAGACACATTTTCAAAAGGTGAGATCAAAACAGATGGTAAGAAAACGGAATTGGATGAGAAGAAAGTGTTCGAAATGTACTACGAATATCAAGAACCCATCCGTAAGATTGTTCCCCATCGTGTTTTGGCCACCAATCGTGGGGAGAAAGAAAACATTTTAAGAGTAGGTATCGCTGCTCCTTCCGAACTGATCGTTTCAAAGATGGAGAGAAAAGTAGTGAAACGCTCGAGCTCACCAGCTGCACCTTTTATTATAGAAGCGATTGAAGATGCGTATAAACGATTGATTGCACCTTCCATCGAACGAGAAATTCGCGCGGCATTAACCGAACAAGCGGAAGAGCGTGCGATTCATATTTTTTCTGAAAATGTAAGAAGTCTTCTATTACAAGCACCTCTAAAAGGAAAAGTTGTTCTAGGTGTTGACCCCGCTTACCGAACGGGTTGCAAACTAGGTGTAGTAGATGAAACCGGGAAAGTGCTTCATATTCAGACGATCTATCCGACACCGCCTCGATCAGAGGTAGAAAAATCGGCAGCAATCGTGAAGAAACTAATCGACCAATATGATATCGAGATCGTTGCAATCGGAAACGGTACGGCATCACGCGAAACAGAACAGTTTATCGCAGAGACGTTAAAGGACTTAGAGAGATCGGTAGCATATGTGATTGTTAACGAAGCGGGAGCGAGTGTATATTCCGCATCCACGGTCGCTCGAGAGGAATTCCCTGACCTTCAAGTTGAAGAAAGAAGCGCGGTATCCATTGCGCGAAGACTTCAAGACCCATTGGCCGAGCTTGTAAAAATCGATCCAAAATCTATCGGAGTTGGCCAGTATCAGCATGATGTTTCTCAAAAAAGACTTGGTGAAGAAATTTCATTTGTTGTTGAAACCGCGGTTAACCAAGTTGGTGTTAATGTAAATACGGCGTCATCATCTCTTCTTCAATACGTATCAGGGTTGTCCAAAACCGTTGCGCAAAACATTATCGTCAAACGAAACGAGGTAGGAAAGTTCAAAAATAGAACAGAACTAAAGAAAATTCCTCGTCTTGGTGCAAAAACGTATGAGCAATGTATCGGGTTTTTACGTGTAGTAGACGGAGATCAACCGCTTGATCAGACGGGTATTCACCCAGAGAGCTATCCTGCAACGAAAGCTTTATTGAAGGAGCTTGGATTCAAGCCAGCTGATATAGGCTCTGATGCTCTTGCGGAAAAGTTAAAATCACTTTCACTTGAAGCGACATCAGAAAAATTAGATATCGGCGTCCCAACATTAAAGGATATAATCGAAGGGCTCATGAAACCTGGTCGAGATCCTCGTGATGCTTTCTCTGGCCCAGTCCTAAAAACAGATGTTCTTAAGATGGAGGACTTGTCACAAGGAATGGAGCTGCAAGGGACCGTTCGAAACGTTGTAGATTTTGGTGCATTTGTCGATATAGGCGTCAAACAGGACGGGCTTGTTCACATTTCTAAACTTACCGATCGGTTTGTGAAAAATCCGATGGACGTAGTAAGTGTAGGGCAAGTCGTAACGGTATGGGTAGATTCTGTAGATGTAGCGAAACAGCGAATCGCTCTAACGATGATCGCACCTAAATAAAGGATACAACTCAAGATGAAGCACTTCTCCAGTGGATTACTCTTCACTGGAGGAGTGTTTTTTGTTATAAAAGAACCAGCATTGATTAAGTAAGCGGATTTGGTAACGGTCTTTTTGATAATAAGCACGACGGAGCTGTCTTTTAAACCATGTTGGCATATAGAGAACCTCCTTGAACTTCTTCCCAATCCGTTATTTGTGTATTAGTCTATGTATAGGAGCTTGTTGATGTGAACTTGAAATGTAAGGAGCTTGACCATGACGAATGAAGAATTGCAGAAGCTAACTGAGGAAATCTCTATTCAGTGCTTCAAAAAAACATTTCGCCACCAAGCGAGATTCAATAGAAGGCTGCGCACTACAGGAGGACGTTATCTTTTACGGTCCCATGATATAGAGATGAATCCTCATCTATATGAGGCATTCGGTATGGAAGAATTGATCGGGGTCATTAAGCATGAGCTCGTGCACTATCATATGCACATTGAAGGTAGAGGATATAAACACGGTGATGATGACTTCAAATTTTGGCTTAATAAAGTAGGTGGCTCTCGATACTGTCAATCCATCCCGGAAAAAAGAAGAACAGAGAGTTATAAATACGCCTACATGTGCACAAACTGTATGCAGTCATATAAGAGAAAAAGGCAAATTGATACGAAAAGATATGTGTGCGGAAAGTGTAGGGGGAAATTAAAACAGGTTTCTTTAAAATAGGGTGTTGACTTCGATATTAAGTATGTGGTAATTTAATAAAGTCGCTGTTAGACATACCTATTACATAGCATTTAAAAGCAGGTATACTATAGCGAAAGCGGCTCAGAAAAAACTTCTAAAACTAGTTGACATCTGAGACGAAAACGATTATGATATTAATTGTCCTTAAAAGACATTCCACAGTAGCTCAGTGGTAGAGCTATCGGCTGTTAACCGATCGGTCGTAGGTTCGAGTCCTACCTGTGGAGCCATACAGAGAAGTACCCAAGTGGCTCAAGGGGCGCCCCTGCTAAGGGTGTAGATCGCTAACGCGGTGCGAGGGTTCGAATCCCTTCTTCTCTGCCATGTGGCCCGTTGGTCAAGCGGTTAAGACACCGCCCTTTCACGGCGGTAACACGGGTTCGAATCCCGTACGGGTCACCATATACTTTCATAAAAGTAATACCTATAGATTGATGGACTCGTGGTGTAGTGGTTAACATGCCTGCCTGTCACGCAGGAGATCGCCGGTTCGACCCCGGTCGGGTCCGCCATTATTTCTAAGGTGTTGGGCTATAGCCAAGCGGTAAGGCATCGCACTTTGACTGCGACATGCGTTGGTTCGAATCCAGCTAGCCCAGCCATTTTTTCTATTTAAGATAAGTGTTTAAAAACACTTCAGTGAGAGCCATTAGCTCAGTTGGTAGAGCATCTGACTTTTAATCAGAGGGTCGAAGGTTCGAATCCTTCATGGCTCACCATTTTCAAATTAATATGCGGGTGTGGCGGAATTGGCAGACGCGCTAGACTTAGGATCTAGTGTCTTTGACGTGGGGGTTCGAGTCCCTTCACCCGCACCATATTAATTTTTTCTCAATAAGTTGCAGTGCTCATGCGCTGGCATCTAGCCGCGCGGTCGTGGCGGAATGGCAGACGCGCTAGCTTGAGGGGCTAGTGGGGGTATCCCCGTGGAGGTTCGAGTCCTCTCGACCGCACCAACTTTAACTTATAACATAGAATACATTTTAAATATGCGCCCTTAGCTCAGCTGGATAGAGTGTTTGACTACGAATCAAAAGGTCGGGAGTTCGAATCTCTCAGGGCGCGCCATATTTACTTACGGGAAGTGGCTCAGCTTGGTAGAGCACCTGGTTTGGGACCAGGGGGTCGCAGGTTCAAATCCTGTCTTCCCGACCATACTTATGCGGGTGTAGTTTAGTGGTAAAACAAGAGCCTTCCAAGCTCTGGTCGTGAGTTCGATTCTCATCACCCGCTCCATTATTTTTTACGGGCCTATAGCTCAGCTGGTTAGAGCGCACGCCTGATAAGCGTGAGGTCGATGGTTCGAGTCCATTTAGGCCCACCATATGATCGTAAAAATGATCAAAAAAGAATTTTAAAAAAGTGCTTGACTTTATAACTTCCATTCGGTAAGATGATAAAGCTGTCTCTGAAAAAGACAAGCCAAACAA
>NZ_JACZDU010000013.1:0-57848 GCF_015903895.1 Fictibacillus sp. 5RED26
AAAACTGACGGAATTAATTCTTAATTCCTTACCTATTTCTTTTGTTCAGTTTTCAAAGAACTGTGTGTTTCGTTTTTGTTAGCCGCTCGTTTTGGCGACTTTATTAGGTTACCATGTCGCAACCCTCGTTGTCAACAGCTTTTTTCAAAAACTTTTAATCGTTTATGTGAAGCTCATCAACATGTCAGTATTCCTTGCGACGAAGAATAATATACCATCATTTTCGCTCTTGTACAATAGTTTTACCGAAAAAAAGATAACTTTTATTTAGCTGTTTTTCAAGGGTTTACAGCATGTACAAGATACAGCGCTCAAATCACTTTTTAATACAAGATATAGTAAGATGATAACCCTTGAATCACACCCTAATTATGATACTCGTTTTCCGAATTCCTATTCCTACTTCCTCATAAAACCAAAAAGCCAGCACAGTGCTGGCTTTTTGGTCTTAACTATTTCTCAGAATGACGCATTTGCGGGAATAATAGTACGTCACGAATAGATGGTGAGTTTGTTAACAGCATCACTAGACGATCGATTCCGATTCCTAGTCCACCTGTAGGAGGCATACCGTATTCAAGTGCTTCTACAAAGTCTTCATCCATCATATGCGCTTCATCATTACCTTCAGCGCGTTCTTTTAATTGTTCTTCGAAACGCTCACGCTGATCAATCGGGTCGTTTAGCTCAGAGAATGCATTCGCATGCTCACGGCCAACGATAAATAGTTCAAATCGATCAGTAAAGCGAGGATCTTCAGGATTCTTCTTCGCTAAAGGTGAGATTGCAACTGGGTGACCGTACACGAATGTAGGTTGAATCAGTTTTTCTTCTACAAAGTGCTCAAAGAATTCATTTACAACATGACCGTAAGACATGTTCTCTTTTACAGGTACATTATGTTCTTTAGCTAGAGCGCGCGCTTCTTCATCTGTCATTTCTGGCCAGAAGTCTACGCCAGCTGCTTCTTTAATCGTATCGACCATGTGTACTCTTTTCCAACGCGGCTTAAGATCTACTTCATAATCTCCGTAAGTTACAGTTGTTGTGCCTAAGACATCTTCTGCGATGTGTGCGACTAAATTCTCCGTTAATTCCATGATATCAAGGTAATCTGCATATGCTTCATACAGCTCGATCATCGTAAATTCAGGATTATGACGAGTTGACACTCCTTCATTACGGAATACACGGCCGATTTCATACACTTTCTCTAGTCCACCCACGATAAGGCGCTTAAGGTGAAGCTCGATTGCGATTCGCATGTAAAGCTCCATATCAAGTGCATTATGATGCGTGATGAATGGTCGCGCTGAAGCTCCTCCAGGGATTGAATGCATAGTTGGTGTTTCTACTTCTAGATAACCATTGTCGTCTAAATAACGGCGCATAGAACGGATAATCTTTGAACGAGAAATAAACGTATCTTTTACTTCCGGGTTCATGATCAGATCTACATAACGTTGACGGTAGCGCTGTTCAACATCTTTTAGTCCATGAAACTTATCGGGCAGTGGACGCAGGGATTTTGTTAGTAACTGAAAATCCTTCGCTTTAATAGAAAGTTCTCCTACTTTCGTTTTAAAGACAAGTCCTGTTACGCCTACCCAGTCACCGATATCGATCGTATTGAATAGTTCGTACTGCTCATCACCAACAGCATCTAATCTTACATAGATCTGAATCTTTCCAGACAAGTCTTGAATGTGAGCAAATCCAGCTTTCCCTTTTCCGCGTTTTGTCATGATACGACCCGCTAGAGTTACTGAGATCTCTTCATTATCAAGTTCTTCTTTTTCTTTTTCTCCGTATTCAGAAACAAGATCCGCTGCAGTATGTGTACGGTCGAACTTTGTACCGAAAGGATCTACTCCTTTTTCAGTTAATGCAGCTAATTTTTCTCTTCTAACACGAAGCAAGTCATTTAATTCTAATTCTTGGCTCATGGGAACACTCCTAGCTTTTAGCAGTTTTGAATATCAAGTATGGTATAAGATAAATCTTCGCCGAAAGGAACAGTAACAGTAAATGTCGCGTGTACAGTTTTTCCAATCGCAGCTTTTGCAATGAGAGACTGAACAGAAATCATATTTTCACGGGGATCAGCTTCAAAAGGATGTACGATCGTATACGTGTACCGTTCTTTGTAAACTGTATCTTCTATAGTAATGGTTGAGCCGGGTTCTACATGGTAACCCGGTTCCCTAACCATTGGCCATGTGACAGATTGAGCTAAAATATCTTTTATCTCAGACACCCGCTTATGAATGAATTCTTTTTCTGACGTGTTTCGGCATTCCTTTTTACGTTTTGATAGGTATTGTAGTTCTTTTTCTAGATTCCTAGTGCCTTCTTGGGTGAGTTTGAGCATAGCCATAAGCTATTCCTCCTCCATTATAATAAAAACACCGGATGCTGAATCTGTTGCATTTAAGCAAACAACAGCCAGTCATCTGATGATCTGGCTGTATGTTGCTAGTGTTAGCTGATTTTTTGTATTTCTTCTAATTGATCTACATAACCAAACAATAGTTTACTCATTTCTTCACGAGTAGTCATCTGGTTGATCTCATTTCGAACAGAACCCGTTTGAGGCAGGCCTTTAAGATACCAAGCTGCATGCTTTCTCATCTCTCTCGCAGCAACATCTTCACCTTTAAGGTCGATTAAACGATCCATATGAAGCATGCAGATGTTCATCTTTTCACGAGCAGTAGGTTCAGGTGCGATGATTCCGTTCTCTAAATATTGAACGGTGCGATAAAGCATCCACGGGTTACCAAGTGCAGCTCTTCCGATCATAACTCCGTCTACTCCATATTGATCCATGCGGTCTTTCGCTTCTTGAGGGGAAGAGATATCACCATTACCGATAACCGGAATAGATACATTCTTCTTCACTTCACCGATGATGTCCCAATCCGCTACTCCTTCATACATCTGAACACGCGTACGGCCATGTACAGCAACAGCGGCTCCTCCGGCACGTTCAACTGCTTGAGCATTTTTAACAGCATAGATATGATCTTCATCCCAACCGATACGCATTTTAACAGTTACCGGTTTTTGAACAGCATCAACCGTAGCCGCTACCATCTCATAAATCTTGTCTGGGTCCAGCAGCCACTTTGCTCCCGCATCACATTTTGTGATTTTCGGAACCGGGCATCCCATATTGATATCTATAATGTCTGCGTTCGTATTTTTATCTACGTATTTAGCCGCAGCAACTAAAGATTCACGTTCTCCTCCAAAGATCTGCAGGCTAAGTGGTTTTTCACGTTCATCTACATAAAGCATCTTTAAAGATCTTTCGTTCTCATGGAGAATCCCTTTGTCACTTACCATTTCTGCGCAAACGAGCCCGGCACCGAACTCTTTTGCGATCAAACGGAAAGCAGGATTACACACACCAGCCATCGGTGCTAGAACTACTGGATTCTTCAAAGTAATATCTCCGATTTTCAAGTTAACGATCACCTCGTTCCTTTTACTGTCTCTATATATCGATTACTTATTGTAATTCTTCTACGTTAATGCTGAATTGATCTGCTATTCTTTTAAGCAGATCTCCTTTAGGCTTTCGGCTGCCCCTTTCCACCTCACCAAGAACCGAAACTGAGATTCCGATGTCTTTAGCAAGCTGTTCTTGGGTATAACCTTTTAACTTTCTGAACGCACGGATGCGTCTTCCCAGTCGGTCTTCTTCCATATGCGTACACCTTCTTTATCTCTTTGTTCGCAAAGGACTTGATGTAACGAAATTGAATTCTCCGGGTAAATATCATCTGGAGCAATTTCACTTAGAGGTATGAGAACAAACGCCCTTTCAAGCATACGTGGATGCGGAATGGTTAACTCTTCCGTCTGTATACTTACACTATTATACAATAAAATGTCAAGGTCTATTGTTCGCGGTCCCCATTTTTGAACCCTTTTCCGGTCTAGTTTCGTCTCTACGTCTTGCAGTTTACTCAAAAGCGCCTGTGGAGAAAGGGAGGTTTTGAGTTTTAATGCTAAATTTAAGAATAATGGCTGATCCGTCACACCTACTGGATCTGTCTCGTAGATCGAAGAAACAGATTCAATACTTATGTCGGCAAGCTCTTCTAATAGAGAAATGGCTTGTTTCAGCAACCCTTCTCTATCTCCCATATTGGAACCGACAGATAGATAAGCAATGTTGTTACCGACCATCTATAGACGTCCCCTTGTGATCTCAACGGCTACCGATTCATAATGCCCAGGGATCGGAGGATCTGGTTTGATCACTCTGACCATCACTTCGTCAACCATAGTAAACTTTCCAAGTATAGAAGCAGAGATCGCTTCAGCCAATGTCTCTAAAAGCTTGACCGGCTCACCTTCTACGATTTCTTTAACAGCTCCGTACACTTCTCCATAGTTGACTGTATTGTCTAGTTCATCGGACAGTCCCGCTTGGGAAAGGTCCATTGATAATACTACGTCCACATTAAAACGCTGTCCAAGCTTTTGCTCTTCGTTAAACACACCGTGATAGCCATAAAACTTCATACCGTTCACATACATTTTATCCATGAGACACCGCTCCTTTTTTGAGCATGATGTCCATCATCTTTGTCATTCTGCTCATTTCTTTTACATCATGAACACGAACGATCGAACAACCACGTTCAATACCGAGGCAAACTGTCGCACCTGTTCCTTCCACGCGCTCTTCCACTGGCAGATCGAGGGCCTTGCCGATCATCGATTTACGTGAAGTTCCTAATAAAACAGGATAGCCCATCTGAACAATTTCATTCAGTCTTCTAATCGTTTCAAGGTTTTGTTCGAACGTTTTCACAAAACCAACACCTGGATCTAGGATGATATTGTCAGGATTAACGCCTGTCTTCACCGTAATCGCAATACTATGCTCTAAATCTGCAATTACATCCGGCATGAATTCTTGGTAGTTCGTATCAAAACGATTATGCATGAGGACGACTGGAACATTCGTCTCGGCCATCACACCTGGCATATCCGGATCAAATTTGGCTCCCCACACATCGTTGATGATATGAGCACCTGCTTTTATCGCTTGATAGGCAGTTTCTGCTTTATACGTATCAATCGACAACGGAACGTTCACTTCTTTTCTTAATGCTTCTATCACAGGAATCACACGTTCCAACTCTTGTTCGAGCGGAACTTTATCTGCACCCGGCCGAGTAGATTCTCCACCGATATCAATCATATCAGCGCCGTCTTTCACCATCTGCTTCGCGTGATGGATTGCCTGTTCGATTCGGTTGTGATGCCCGCCATCCGAAAATGAATCCGGAGTTACATTAAGAATACCCATCACATATGTTTTTTTTGAAAAATCAAGTACGTACTCACCGCAGTTCATTTTTTGCTGCTTTAGCATCATTTCGTGCATGGAGGATCTATCCTTTCAAAAAACATCAAATACTTCTATATTGTTTCTTCGTATGTTTCATGTAGAGTTCCCTAAACTTCTGATACATTTCACCTTCAGCTCCAGAGAACGTTGTATCTTGAAAATGACTGACTGGAACGAGCTCTTGTATCGAGTTTGTCAGGAATACTTCATCGGCTTCCGTTAAGGTCTCTATATTATAATTCCCCGTTTCTAGAGGAATGTTCAACAGTTTAGATGCGTGCATGACCCATTTTCTTGTAATCCCCTCTAAAATCCCAGTGGACGTGTGAGGGGTAAAGAGCATGTTATCTTTGTACCAAAAAAGGTTTGATACTGTCCCTTCACTGATATAGCCTTCTCGAGTCAGGAAAATGCCTTCTTGATTCATGTTAGAAAGCTCTCTTTTGCCCAAGATACTGTTTAAATAATGATGAGACTTCAGCCGCTTTTCACCTTCTGGCGTATTCCGTTTCGTCTTGAGTTGAACCAACTCTTTTTCGGCTACTGCATTAGTTTTCATGAGAGGCTTTGTATACAGAATAACAACAGGTTTCATATATGGCTCCGTCTGCAATCCGATATCACCCACGCCCGCTGATACGTTCAGTCTAAAATAAGCGTCATCCATCTTATTTTTAGCTAGAAGCGTACTCACCATCTCAATAACAGTGTCTGAATCTATAACAAGATCAATATTTAATTCGTTCAACGCTTCACGCAGCCGCTTCAAGTGTTCGTCGATTAAAAAAGGAAAACCATCGTAGGTTCTGAATGTTTCAAACGCCCCTAAGCCATACATGAAGCCATGATCATACGGTGAGATCATAGCATCATCTTTGGAAACCACTTTTCCATTTAAATAGATGTACATGTAACTTCCTTGCCTTTATAGTAATCAATAAAATTTCTAAGCAATTTCTTTCCGTCTTCCGTTAGGATGGACTCCGGATGATATTGAACGCCTTCGATTGGAAGCTCTTTATGGCGAATCCCCATGATTTCTCCTTCACTTGTCCAAGAAGAAATCTCAAAGCAATCAGGCAGTGTTTCTCTTTTTACGATCAATGAATGATAGCGTGTTGCTGGGAACTCTTGCGGAAGCCCGTTATATACCGTCTTTCCGTCATGAAGGACAGGGGACACCTTACCGTGCATTAATCGCTCTGCACGCACAACATCTCCGCCGAATACTTGCGCGATCGATTGATGACCTAAGCAAACTCCGAAAATGGGAATCTTCCCTGCAAAATGGGAGATCGCTTCTAGGGAGATACCTGCTTCATTCGGAGAACATGGTCCCGGAGAAATCATTAAGAAATCTGGATTCAATTGCTCGATCTCCTGAATCGTTATCTCATCGTTACGTTTTACGACAAGCTCCTCACCCATCTCACCTAAATACTGAACGAGGTTGTACGTAAAAGAATCGTAGTTATCAATCATTAAAATCATCTCGTCTCTTCTCCTCTCATGTGCTGTCTTATACCAAAATTGACCCGAGCTCACTCTGCTCTTTGGCACGCCACAGCGCCTCTGCTTTTTTTAAACTCTCCTTGTACTCACTTTCAGGTATGGAGTCAATAACGATACCCGCACCCGCTTGAACGTGTGCAGTTTCATTTTGACATACCATCGTCCGAATTGCGATATTCATTTCCGTATCGCCGTTAAAACCAATCCATCCGATACTTCCAGTGTATACACCTCTTCGAACGGGTTCTAATTCTTCGATGATCTCCATCGTTCTCACTTTTGGAGCGCCCGTGATCGTACCACCTGGGAATGTCGCTTTGATGCAATCAAACGCATCAAATTCTGGCCGTAATGTGCCCACTACATTCGAGACAATATGCATCACGTGTGAATACCTTTCAATCACCATGAACTCATCCACATTCACGCTGCCATAAACCGAAACTTTTCCAAGATCGTTTCGTTCAAGATCGACGAGCATCACATGTTCAGCTCGTTCTTTTTCATTTTGGATCAGCGTATTTGCAAGTTCGATATCCTCTTCCTCTGTTCTGCCACGCGGCCGTGTTCCCGCTATCGGACGCGTGCTGATCAGGTCACCCTTTTTCTTTACTAAAAGTTCAGGTGAAGCACTAACTAGCTGGAAGTCTGGTGTTTCTAAGTAACTCATATATGGAGATGGGTTGATTCTTCTCAATTCTTCATAAATGTTTAAAGGAGTTGTTCGTAGAGCCTTTGACTGACGAACAGAAAGATTCACTTGAAACACATCGCCATCAGAAATATATCGTTTAATCTTTTTAACCGCGTCTACAAAAACATCTTCTGTCATTGTAACGTGTTTAAAATCTTCAATAGAGTAGTTCAGGTTCTCTTGATCCACTTCTGTAGAAGCAGAAAACGGTGCTTCCCACATTTCTTTATAAGCTCGCAGCTTGTCTATGCAATAAGAGTCATCCTTATTTTCAGTCAGCGTTATCATCCATAACATACTCGTTTCATGTTCATAAACAAACACATCTCTAAACAGCAAGAAGTACAAATCTGGAAGACGTAAATCATCTTCTGAAGTTGCTGGCAGTTTTTCAAACTCGCGTGTCAGATCATAGCTCAAATAGCCGATCGCTCCACCCGTAAAGTCTGGAAGTCCTTCTACTCGCTCCACATCAAAATCTTTGAACCAGTTCTGAAACTGCTCATATATAGGCCCTTTTAAAACAGTCGAGCCTTCATCTGTTTTTATTGTTAATACATCTTGTTTTCCAGTGACTTCGGCAAACGGAGAAAGTCCGATAATGCTATACTTTCCTGTTCTCCCGCTCTCCAGCAAAACGTGGCGAGGTTCAGTTGCCGCTAATGATTTATATTTGTAAAACCACTCTTCTTTAGATAGAGGTATACATGAATGCATGACATGCCATTTTTTGTTCATCCCCATATGGTCACTCTCCCAAAAATCTTCTGCTTACATTGTACATGAGGTGTTTCACTTTGGCACACCTTTCTCCCAATTTCCTGCATTTACATGGGTATTATCTCCACTTCGAAAGTCTTTAGGAATGATGACCTTGTGCAGTAAGGAAAAAATGAGAATTGTTTTAGAAAAAGCTCTGTAAGAGAGTAAACCAACTAATGGAGCAATGTTGAGGGCTTAAACACCAAATTTCTTAGCCCTATACTCCAAACATAATAAAAAAGCCCCCCAAAAAGGGAGGCTCATTTAAGGAATTAGTCTTCAAATTGGTATAGCGGCGTACTTAAGTAACGTTCCCCGTTACTTGGGATGATGGCTAATACCTTTTTGCCTTTTCCAAGCTTTTTAGCGACTTTTAACGCTGCCGATATGGCTGCACCCGAAGAGATACCGCCTAAAAGCCCTTCTTCACGCGCTGTTTTTCTCGCCCATTCGAAAGCTTCATCGTTTGAGATGGTTAACACTTCATCATAGATGTCTGTTTTTAGGATATCCGGCACAAAACCTGCACCAATTCCTTGAATCTTGTGCGGTCCTGGTTTACCGCCAGATAATACAGGAGAATCAGTTGGTTCTACCGCATAGATCTTTATGTCTGGGTATTTCTCTTTTAAAACCTGACCTGCACCTGTAATTGTTCCACCCGTGCCGATTCCAGAAACGAACGCATCGAGTCCATCTGGGAATTGTGAGACGATCTCTTGACCAGTCGTGTTTCGATGAATAGCAGGGTTCGCTTCATTCTTAAACTGTTGTGGCATGAAGTAGCCTTTTTCTTTCGCTAGTTCTTCTGCTTTTCTAATCGCTCCGCCCATTCCCTCTGGTCCAGGAGTCAGTACAAGATCCGCTCCATAAGCTCTCAAAAGGTTTCTTCTTTCTAAACTCATCGTTTCAGGCATGACAAGAACTGTTTTGTATCCTTTTGCTGCAGCAACCATCGCTAAACCAATTCCTGTGTTGCCACTAGTAGGTTCAACAATCGTATCTTCTGGTTTCAATTTTCCGCTTTTCTCTGCATCTTCAATCATCGCTAATGCGATACGGTCTTTCACACTGCTTCCCGGGTTCATGAACTCTAACTTTAGGTAAACATCTGCCATATCCTCTGATGTGATGCGATTCAATTTCACTACAGGTGTTTGACCGATCAGATCTGTTATCGATTGTGCCACTCTTGCCATTTGCCATCACTCCTAAAACCGAGTATTTTTATTGGATTAATTGTAGCAACCCTGGAAATACTCTGTCAATTTTATTGCATACGTAGATCGTCTATTACCATGGTACGCAGATATTTTTATTTCATGTATAAAACAAAACCCGGAGAAAAGTCCGGGTTTACGCTTTTGCTTGATCAAGCAAGGTTTGAAGTTCTTCTTTTGTAAAGATATAAGTGGCGTTACAGAATTGACAGTTCGTTTCTGCTTGGCCATCTTCTTCTATAATATCTGAGATTTCTTGTTCACCCAGACTTACGATCGCCTGTCCAAAGCGCTCATGTGAGCACGTGCACTGAAAACGTACCGGGGATTTCTCAAGGATTTGGACTTGATCTTCTCCTAAAAGCTCAAATAAGATTTCTTCTGGTGTCATTCCTTTTTCGATCAATCGAGAAATCGGAGGAATCGCGTTGATTCTTTCTTCAAGTAAATCAACGATTGCATCCGAAGCATTCGGCATCACTTGTACGATAAAACCGCCTGACGCCTTGATCGAATTATCCGGATTCACGAGAACACCAACACCTACTGCAGAAGGTACTTGTTCTGAAGAAGCAAAGTAATACGTGAAGTCCTCTCCTAGTTCACCTGAAACCATCGGCACTTGTCCTGTGAACTTTTCGCGCATTCCGATATCTTTTAGAACTGATAAGTATCCGTCTTTTCCTACCGCTCTTGCTACATCCAGCTTTCCTTTGCTGTTCAGTTCAAAGTGAGTATGCGGATTCGTTACATAACCACGTGTCTCACCTTTTGTATTGCTGTCTACGATGATTACTCCGATTGGGCCGCCGCCTTCAACCTTCACCGTTATGCTGTTGTTTTCACCCTTTAACATCATACCCATCATGGTCGATGCAGTCATCGCTCTTCCTAAAGCAGCCGAAGCTGTCGGCCATGTGTCATGTCTTCTCTGTCCTTCACTTACCATCTCAGTAGAAGAGATCGCATAAGCGCGGATCTGCCCGTCATACGCAAGGGCCTTTATTAAATAATCATTCATTAAAACTCACCCTTTAACCATTCTTATTTTTATCGTATATCATTAATAGACCTTTTAATGTTAAAAATGGATCAACATGATCGATCACGTTGCTTTCCGCTGCAATTAAGTTTGCAAGTCCTCCGGTCGCAATTACTTTCGGTTCAACCTCAGACTGTTCTTTCATTCTTTTTACAATACCCTCTACTTGTCCTACATATCCATATAGAATACCTGCTTGCATAGCGTTAACCGTGTTCTTCCCAATAACACCTTCAGGCTTAGCGATCTCTATACGCGGCAACTTTGCCGCTTTCGTATAAAGAGCTTCTGTAGAGATATTTATTCCAGGCGCGATCGCTCCACCCATATACTGTTTGTTTTCATTGATATAACAATACGTAGTAGCTGTCCCGAAATCAACGATGATCAGTGGTGCATCATATTCATGAATAGCAGCAACTGCGTTAACAATCCGATCGGCTCCAACTTCTCTTGGGTTTTCATACTTAATATTAAGACCCGTTTTAATTCCAGGTCCCACCACTAATGGACGCTGGTTAAAATATTTCACACACATGCGTTCTAAGGCAAACATGATTGGTGGTACGACTGAAGATATAATGATTCCTTCAATCTGTTCTTTATGGATATTAACGTGACGGAACAGATCGAGTATAAGCATGCCATACTCATCCTCTGTTTTTTCACGTGATGTATGAATTCTCCAATGATGCTTCAGTTCATCATTCTCGTAGAGTCCTAAAACAATATTCGTATTTCCGACATCAAACACAAAAATCATGGAATTTGTCCCCGCTTCTTATCTTAAGTTTCTATAATAGTTATAACACAAAACGTATAGGAGTAAAGTAAGGTGGCTTATTGGGAATTTTTCGCTTATTCAAGGGGGCGTTGAAAGTGGTTGATTTCCGTTACAGGTACTCGCTTTCCGCGGGGCAGACGGTGAGCCACATTCGTACGTTTCACGTATAAGTGTCTCACCTGCCCGCCTGTCCCGCAGGAGTCTCGCACCCTACACTCCAATCAACCTGTCAGTGGAGGAAAAGAACAAAATAATTCAAAATACCCGCTGCCTCTCTAGTAGTATCAAATCTTTCACTCCTATTAGCTTATCCTTGCAGATAAAGGACAAAAGTACGAAATCATAAGAGTTAAACTTTCTTTTAAAAAGATGTTTTCTAAAGGGTTGTTGCTTATGGATGTTTTCACATTATCTTCATTGACAAGTTGATTGTAGCGTAAGGTTGACGACTCCTACGGGACGAGCGGTCAGTCCGAAATGTGGAAGTGGCTCGTTCAGCCCCGACAAGCAAAAGTTGAATGGGCTAGGAAGGCGCAGTTTGCCTTCTTGACTGTTCAACTTTTGACCTCGAGGGGCTAGCCACTGCAACTAGACAGTTGGAGACTCCTAATGGCGCAAAGCGGCAGTCAGAAAAGTGGAAGTGACTCGTTCAGCCCCGACAAGCAAAAGGTAAATGGGCTTGGAAGGCGCACTTTGCCTTCTTGACCGTTTAACTTTTGACCTCGAGGGGCTAGTCACTGCAACTAGACAGGAGGCTCACCGGTCGCCCCATGGAAAGCGTGCAACCTGGAGCGGAGATCAACTACTTTCAAAGGCAACAAGTAATACAAAAAAAGGACACCTCATCACTGAGGCGTCCTTTTAGAAATTAATCTTGTTTTGGCTCTTCATCTTTTTTGTTAAGTGTTACTTTAACATCATCAGATGGGTTAGAAATCGTTTTTCTGTCAGGTAGTTTACCTGTTTTAACGAGTTCTTTGATTTGTTCTTCATCAAGCGTTTCTACAGTTAGCAATGTTTGAGCAATGATCTCTAACTTAGAATTGTGCTCAGTAAGGATCTGACGGCAGCGCTCGTAAGATTCTTTAATGATACGCTGAACTTCTAAATCAATTTCATGCGCGATTGCATCACTATAGTTTTGCTCGTTATTGAAGTCTCTTCCTAAGAAGACTTGACCGCCTTGTGATGAACCGAACTGCATCGGCCCTAGGCGTTCACTCATACCAAACTCTGTTACCATGCGGCGAGCGATTCCAGTCGCACGCTGGAAGTCATTATGAGCTCCTGTACTAACTTCCTTGAACGTGATCTCTTCAGCCACACGGCCTCCAAGAAGTCCAACGATCTTATCTTCTAATTCAGGTTTTGTCATAAAGTAACGATCTTCTTTCGGAAGCATTACTGTGTAACCACCTGCTTGACCACGAGGGACAACGGTAACTTTATGAACAGTGTCTGCTCCTTCAAGAACTAAACCGATAACAGTGTGACCCGCTTCATGATAAGCAACAATGTTCTTTTCTTTTTCAGAAATCACACGGCTCTTTTTCGCAGGTCCTGCAATAACACGGTCGATCGCTTCATCAACGTCATCCATATCGATCTTCTTCTTATTCGTACGAGCCGCTACTAAAGCAGCTTCATTCAATAAGTTTTCTAGATCTGCACCAGAGAAACCTGGAGTGCGCATCGCGATCGTTTTCAAGTTAACATCTTCTGCAAGCGGCTTGTTGCGCGCATGCACTTGAAGTACTTCTTCACGTCCTTTTACATCTGGGCGGTTAACCGGAATCTGACGGTCAAAACGTCCCGGACGAAGAAGGGCTGGATCTAGAATATCAGCACGGTTGGTAGCTGCGATAATGATAATTCCTTCATTAGCACCGAAACCATCCATTTCAACTAGCAATTGGTTAAGTGTCTGCTCACGCTCGTCATGACCTCCGCCAAGACCAGCTCCACGCTGACGACCTACCGCATCAATCTCATCGATGAAGATGATACAAGGTGCGTTTTTCTTAGCATTTTCAAACAAGTCACGAACACGTGATGCACCGACACCGACGAACATCTCAACGAAATCAGAACCTGAGATCGAGAAGAACGGAACGCCAGCTTCTCCAGCTACTGCACGTGCAAGAAGTGTTTTACCAGTACCCGGAGGTCCTACTAAAAGAACACCTTTTGGAATACGCGCACCTAGCGCAGAGAATTTACGCGGATCTTTTAAGAATTCTACAACTTCAACTAGCTCTTGTTTTTCTTCATCTGCACCAGCTACGTCTTTAAACGTAACCTTTTTCTTTTCTTCGTTGTAAAGTTTTGCTTTACTCTTACCAAAGTTCATTACTCGGCTTCCGCCGCCTTGTGCTTGGTTAAGCAAGAAGAAGAATAAGATAAAGATAATGACAAACGGAATTATTGAGGTGAAGAACGTCACCCAGCCACTCGTCTGTTCTTGCTGTTTAAATTCTACGTTTGATGAATCAGCAAGCTTTTCAATCTCAGCCAGTGTGTTGCCAGTCAGCGGAGCATTCGTTTGGAATACTTCTCCTTCTTTAGCTCCTTCAAGCTGGCCGCGGACAACATATACGCCACCCTCAGGCTGGTAAACGATGCTTTCCACTTTGCCTGATTCGATGTACTTAGTCAGCTGATCATAACGAATTTCTTTGACTTCGTTGTTGTTGCCGTTAAAAAAGCTGACAACCCCAACCACAACTAAAAAGATTAATAAATAAAATATAGTATTACGGAAGATGCGATTCATTCCTTACCTCCTTAGGCGAACAATCAAATCTTATGCGGTTTTTTAGTCTTTCTTTTCGTAGATCTCTGGCTTTAAAACGCCAATGTAAGGCAAGTTACGGTATCTCTCGATGTAGTCCAACCCATAACCAACAACAAAAGCATCAGGAACGATGAAGCCAGCAAGATCTGGAGCGATATCAACCTTACGTCCTGTAGGCTTATCCAGTAAAGTTACGATCTTAACCGATTTCGCTTTACGCGCCTTAAACAGTTGAACGAGATAACTGAGCGTTAAACCACTGTCAATAATATCTTCTACAATGATAACGTCTCGACCTTCTAAGGAAGTATCTAAATCTTTAACAATTTTAACTTGACCAGAAGAAACGGTAGATGCACCATAGCTGGACACTGCCATTAAATCGATCTCAAGATGGATATCCATACGTTTGATCAAGTCTGCCATAAAAGGTAGAGCACCCTTTAAAACCCCGACCACCAATGGAAAGCGTTCCTTATATTCCACAGAAAGCTCTTTTCCAAGTTCTTTAATCTTGTTTTGAATAGCTTCTTCGGAAATAAGTGTTTCTAAAATTTCATCATGCATGTTCAACAAGCCTCCTAGACGTCATGGCGATTTTTTATGAAAGCGTAGGATAACCCAAAGTTCTGATGGATTTATTTGATGACGTCTAATGTGTTTTAGCTCCGGAAGCCAAATGATCTTACCGTTTGCATCAACAACAACCGGCCAAACGTTTCTTTCTTCCTGCGGCACTTTAGCATCAATAAATATATCTTTTAATTTCCGAGAACCGACGCCGGCAATCGCCATCCGGTCACCTGGTTTTCGGGTGCGAACTCGTAACGGGAGATCTACCTCTTTCATTGAAAACACAAAAACATCTTTTCCTCTTTGTAGAGCGGGTTCACAATCTGTTATTTCAGCAGTTATACGTCCATTCGGCAGTTCTACATAACCGGGCAGCTCTAGTGAAAAGTCATATGACTCTTCCTCATTTTTGACGACGATATGCTCAAAACTTAACAAACATCTGTCATAAGTTCGGCTGACAACTAAACCTGACGGAAAATGCAACATTCCGGATGGATGCTCACTTCCGAGCAAACTAAGAAAGTTTTCCTTATGTACAGAGGAAAGAGATGAAGGATTAATTTTATACAGATAGTTCAATATTAGTGTAATCCCTCTTTTTTGTAAAGGAATAGGCATCTTGTTAAAAGCGGATACAGATAACTCTATTTTCCCCTCTGTTTGCCTGATTAAAACCTTTTCTAACTCTATTTCAGCCAGTTTCAATATATACGCTTCATCTTCTGAAATAGTTTCACTTAAATACTGAAATCTTTCATGCACGTTAGGGTTTTCTTGTTTTAAAAAAGGCAGAATTTTTTTTCTGAAACGATTTCGAACATATTTGTCACTTTCATTGCTCGAATCATAAACAGGAAACAGGTTTTCTACTTTACAATAATGCTCGATTTGGTCTTTTGTTATTCCTAAAAAAGGACGAATTATTTTACCGGTAGCAAACGGCCGTTTCACAGGAATCCCCGCTGCACTAAAACCTTCGCTGCCCCTCGTCATTCTCATGAGCATCGTTTCCACTTGGTCATCACCATGGTGCGCCAATGCAAGGGCTTCTGCATGATGTTCTGTCATCACTTTTTCAAAAAAATTGTACCGACAGATTCTAGCGGCGTTTTGTAGAGACAAGTTATGTTCAGCTTGATAGCTTGCAACATTCGCACTATCACCTTCAAATGCAATATTCCGCTCGTCGCAAAAGCTCTTAACAAATGCAACTTCTGATGCCGACTCGTCGCCCCTTAAGCGATGGTCGAACGAAGCTGCAACGATCTTGATTTTGTAAAACGAAGACCTTCTCCACAAAAAATGCAACAATGCCAAAGAGTCTGGTCCTCCGGAAACACCGATCACAACAGTTTGGGCGGCTGAAAGAAGCTGGTGTCTTTTAATAAAATTCTCCACTTCCTGCAACGTAAACCGCTCCTTCATTTCCGTTTTTTAATAAGGCTTGTTTTCGTTGAACTTGTTAACCAAAAGAATAGGCTGAATATAAATATTCTTCTCTGTTAGATCGTTCATTTGGTCTCTTTAATAACAAGTTGATTGAAGTGCAAGGGGTGTGAGACTCCTGGGGAATCAGCGGGACAGGTGAGACTCTTAACAGCGCATAGCGCTAAGAGGCTCAACGCACGCCCCCCGGAAAGCGAGCAACCTGTAACGGAAAGCAACCACTTCCAAGAGCAACGAAGTTCTACGAAAATGCCTTTTAAAATCATAACAAAGAATTGCAGGAACGAACACTATTTACATCGTTTGACCGAGCATGTAAAAAAAGTACACAACAAAAACAAACGTGAATACTAAAAATGTTTCTACGATAAAGCTGCTTTTCTTTTTCTTTTGCGCTTGTCTTGATGCAGGTTTTTGCGTCGAATTCCTATGCGCTTGAGGAGTTTTCGCTTTATCGTTAGCGTTCAACAAAAGAACAAGCTCGTTTCTCATCTCTTCTGCATATCGGTATTTTCCGTTCCATGCTTTTTGTAAGATAGGTGCATACGGTTTAAGCATTGGACTGCCTGCAATTTTGGCTTGAAACTGTTTATCAGCATCTCCATTTTTCGTAAATCGGGAAGGATAAGCTAAATTCACCATCACCATGCCAGCTGAAAATAAATCATACGATGGCTCGGCTTTTCTCGTTCCTTTCCCCCAATATCCTCGATCATAGAATTCGGTGTATTCTTTGATCGATCTGTCCATCACCGTTGTTCCTCCGACATCGATCCAGCGAATTCGGTAAGGAGGGCCCGTCACAAGAAGGTTATCTGGCTTTAAGTCACCGAACGCCCATCCCGCTTGATGAAGCGTATGCAGATCCGTAAGCAGCTGTACGAGAAGGATTCCAGCCCATTCCGGAGATTTTGTCTTCATAAAGTCAAAGAGCGTCTCTCCTTTTAAATACTCCATCGCATAAAAAGGGTATGTGGTACTCTGCGTTACCCAGTCATCCACATCGATTAAAGAAGGTCCAAGGACTTTCCCCTGGACCTTAGAAAAACGCTTCAGTACATTTACTTCAGATGTGATCGACATCTGATCATGCCCGATCTTAAGGGCAACCACTCCTCGATCTGAATCAGCTAAATAGACGGCACCTGTTGCTCCATAACCTAAACGGCGCCGAATCCGATATCTGGAGTGATTCCACTTACCGCGTATTTCTTCACCAGCAACTAAGTTACATACCGGACTCGTTCGAATATCCTGGGGCATCATCGGACAAGAATCTCCTTTTTGACGATCGTTTACGACCAAAAGCCGCTATAGCTTCTTTTATAGCTGGACCTGTCGGTGTGATTCCGCCAAGTGATATCTTTGAAAATGTTTTACCGATCGATTCTAGTTTAGAAGACCAACTTAAAAGTTCTTCTGCCTCTGTTCTCTTGCCCGGAAAAACATAGAGTGCAAACTCGTTATCTCCAATTCTCGAGTTCAACGAGATGGACAGATCAAGCAGAGACTCTTGAACCGTTAACATCTTGTCTTCCATGGATCCTGAAGCATCAATCAAAACTAAGATCTCAAGGTTCATGGTCTCTCCCATCTCATCGACAACTTCAATAACTTCTCCTCGTTTGTCTGGAGGGAGGTCTTCCATCGAAGACTGACTTCCAAGTATCTGTTGCAGCTCTGCATTTACAACACCTTTTATCGTTTGAGCCATCGCTTTTTGAGTCACCATCTTAACCGTATGTGCGAGTTGCTTCGTATAAACAACCTGACTGATTCCACCCCCTGCCATGGCGATCTCTTCCACTTCTTTTAGACCTTGTCTATGATACTCAGGTGCATTCTCATTCAGTACGCCAATTACATTCACAGCTATTCCTTGTTCGTTAGCAAGTGCCGCCATTGCGATCGGATCTTCACCTTGGTTCGAGCACCCATCTGTAATAAGCAAAATTTGACGCAGCGTTCCTTTGTTTCGCATAACGCTAACCCCTCTCAAGTACGAATTTTAACTATTACCATCTTCGTCAAGAAAGCGGTGGTTTATACGCAGAGAACCCCGCGAAACATAATCACTAAAGGAAGTCGGATTGTGAATACTGTCTACTTTTACATAAATACTGTCCAGTCTTCCCCATTTACTGTCCACTTGTTGAATTTTACTGTCCACTTTTGCCAAGATACTGTCCACTTATAACAGCAAGGGACTACAAACAAAAAAGACCGTTCTTTTTCACATAAAAGAACGGCCTCTTATTCTCATAAACTATTGAGCTTTCTTCCGATTGATCGCGACTTTCGGATATTGAGGAACAGTTGCCCACTTTGGAATGTTCTTTTCAATCTTCGTCACAGCGACCGTCATGTCATCCTCGATCCCGTTATTCCCTGAACGAATCACTTCTTCCATGATGATATCTGCTATCTCTTGCGGGTCTTCGGTGTCGATCTCTCTGATCTTACGCTTTAGCCAAGCATCGATATTCTCGATATGACGGGGAGCTTCGTAGATTCCGTCACTCATCATAATGAGTATATCTCCCGCTTTTAGCTGTTCATCGACAACGTCTACATCAAAATCTCGAATGATGCCCATCGGAAGGTTGCTTGCTTCGACTGTCTTGATCTGGTCTCCTCGTTTAATAAAACTTGGTGTCGAACCGATCTTTAAGAACTTAGCAGATGCATCTTGCAGATCGATCATCGCAAGGTCTAGTGTTGAGAAGATTTCATCTGTCGTACGTAAGGAGAGCACAGAGTTAACTGACTTAATAGCCACTTCTTCTTCAATACCAGACTGAAGAATTTTTTGCAGAAGCTGCAGCGTTTCATTGCTTTCGATGAACGCTCGTTCTCCGTTACCCATTCCATCTGCAATGGCAACAGCAAACTTTCCAGCACCGATCTCTATCGTCGAATGGCTATCCCCCGAAAGCCATGCCCCGCCTTTAGCTGCTGAAGCAATTCCTGTCTCAACCACATATTCTCGCGCTGAATGAAAGGATAGATGACAGAAGCCAGTCGGATAGTTCGCGCAATCTTCATGCGTCACGAGAATCGTCTCTTCCAAAATGTCAGATAAGATCGGTGCGATCAGCTTCTCAGCGATTCCCGAACCATTGCAAGAAGGAATCGTCATTTCAATATCGACATTAGATGTTTCAAGACTGTAAATATCCACGTGACCTATATCAATTCCAGCTTGAGCAAGAGAGTCTTTGATCTGCTCTTCTTGAATTTGATGGTTTGCTTGTTCACGTTGGATCTCTTTTGCAAAATCACCCATCACTTGTGAAACACCCATCAGCTGATCTGCCACTAACCGGCGGCTTTCTTGAACTTGTATCTTCAATTTTTGAGAAGCTCGATATTGCGTTAGTTCTTTTTTCATTAAGTCGGTTATCTTTTCTGGCTTGATACAATGCTTTTCCCATTCTCGCTTTAATTTTCGATCCTTAATATCACTATAATCTTCTTGTTCCACCATGAGCCTTGTCATAAGGTCGTAAGTCGTTGTGAAATTCTGCGCCCAGCATTGTTCCTTCTTAAAACAAGTCTGGCACGTTTTCTCTGTAATATTACTTAAGAAAAGATCCACCTCGCGCGTACTATCCTCCTCATTTAAAGAAGAACCTACGGATTGGAACGAATGTGAGAGTGCTTGGAAAAGGCTTGAGAATCGTTCAACGCGACTCGCGGTAACATCGCGAATCTTCTTCAAATATTGCTGTTGATGCATGGAATGTTCTCTTGTACCTGGTACATATTTTGAAATATTGCTGATGGCCGTCTTCGGTGTTAACAAGAAGAGCAGAACAGCAAATCCTGATTCCATCAATGTAGATGTAATCTCAGATCTTCCTTCACCATACAAACCGATCATGACGGTTCCGATGATAAGCCCGAGACTTACACCGAATCGTTTCCCCTCTTTCAAAAGTCCGCCGAGAAGACCAGAAAATGCTAGTAAACTCATCTGAGACAAGCTTGCTACTTGTGCGAGGCTCAGGATAAGACCTGTCACGACACCAACAGTAGAACCGATCGCTGCTCCTCCTACAAAGGCGAACAGCAACACTAAGTAACGCGAAACAACATGTTCTACGGCAACGTCATTGATCTGCCAGCCGATCGTCCCGGTCATGACAGAAGCAAGAAGGATCATCAAGCAGACAATCTCTTCATTTTTTAATGATTGTGGAATCTTTTTATTCGTTAATAGCGGTATGCTTTGAAGAAAGATTAACGTAAGGACTAAGCTTAAGCCTCCTTCAACTAACGCAAGCATCGTATCGACCCGCTCTAATCCTCCTTCACCAAACATGGAGAACACGGTTCGCGTGATTAGTGAAGAACCGAAAACCAATAGGGGAAGACTTTGCATCCGATTCTTTATGAATAGATCTGCTCCTTTTTGAAGGCTTGCATAGACGAGTAATGCACTAATAAAAAACAAAGCGTTCATCGGTTGGTGTGACATCGCTCCTGCCAAAATGGCAAAGACAGCAATGCCTGTCCGCTCTTTTCTCAAAACGAACACACTAGCCGCAAAAGGTAAAGCAAATGGAGACATCTCAGCTAGAATCATAGCTCGTCCTAACAAAAAACCAATTCCAAACAACAGCATTCTCCAGTTAAAAATGCTCTGGTTCAAAATCTGAAGCCATCTCTTACTCGTCTTCGTTACCGCCTGCTGGCTCTTTTCTACCCATACCATTCCTCTAATCGGTTCGAGTACTTCTTGTTCCACCTTTTGCCACATCCCATACACCACCCGTTTCCAATTTGTGTAACCATTATAAACAGGTTTAGAACAAAGATTTTGTCAAAAGAGCAGTTAAGGTTTTAAAAACTTATCGACGGACTTCTCCACTATTTCACGAAAGAAGAGCAAAAGCGGACAACATTTTTACAAAAAGAGAAAAGGAAGTTTCATTTTTGAAGTTATTAAGGAGAATTATGAAGAAAAAAATAAAAGGATAGATGTTTAAAAAGTTATTGAAGGGAAGCAAATAACCAAAATAAAAAAGAGCACCCGCTAGCGGATACTCTTGTACGTTTGTATGTATATGTCAAAATTAAAAATGGTAGCGGCGGAGGGAGTCGAACCCACGACCTCACGGGTATGAACCGTACGCTCTAGCCAGCTGAGCTACACCGCCATTTGTAAAAGACACAAGTAGTATATTACATCTATACGACCACTCTGTCAACGGTTCTTTAAAAATTTGTCGAAAAAGTTTTTTGTCTAGTTTTTCAAAAGACTGTTTCGTTAAGCTTTGATGCTTTTAGAGGTAGTTGATTTCCGCTCCAGACTGCTCGCTTTCCGCGGGGCAGGCGGTGAGCCACATTTGTACGTTTCACTCTTAAGTGTCTCACCTGTCTAGTTGCAATGGCTAGCCCCTCGAGGTCAAAAGTTAAACGTTCAAGAAGGCAAAGTGCGCCTTCATTGCTCATTCAACTTTTGCTGGTCGGTGCTGAACGAGCCATTTCCACTCTTCCGACTGCCCACCTGTCCCGCAGGAGTCTCGCATCCTCCACTCCAATCAACTTTTCAAAGATGAAAAGGAATTGGAAGAAACAGATTTCATGAAAACTTTCTTGTTATTTAACAATGTAGAAAACGATAGCATCCTGACATAAAGATTAACGACTAACTACCACAAACAAAAAAGCACTCTATTCTTGAAGAATAGAGTGCTAGCCATATATATAGATGAATGAGCATTAAAAATGCAACAATTATCCTCTTCGGCCGCCGCGGCCACCTCTTTTTGATTCAGTACTACGCTTTAAAGTAGTGAGTCGATCTTCACTATCTTTAAGGAATTTGTTCATCTTATCCTCAAAAGATAATGCCGTTGAATGGTTGTTACCGCCTCGGTTAGGACCTTTGCGAGATTTGTTAAATCCGCCTCTTGCAGGAGCTGGTCTACTAGCAGATGCAACATTTTCTTTTGCTTTCTTGATAGATAAACCGATCTTCCCGTCCTTTTCGACGCTCATAACCTTAACTTCGACTTGATCACCAACTTTAAGAAATTCGTTGATGTCCTTTACGTAATTATCCGCAACTTCGCTAATATGCACGAGTCCTGTTGTACCCCCTGGCAGCTCTACAAACGCTCCAAAATGAGTAATCCCAGTAACTTTACCTTGCAACTTGCTGCCTACTTCAATTGACATGCAAAAAATGCTCCTCCTTAAAAAATCTCCTAAGATATCATTACTTATTATACAATCGAAAAAATCTGCGTGTCAATCTACGCTTAATGCTTTATTCTGGAAGTTTAAAGATTGTTTCACCAGGTTTTGACATAAAAAAGTCGCGTCTGGCGATTTCTCCAATGTATTCTTCGTCTTTTAGTTTATTCACTTCATCTTTAAGTTGTGACTTTTCTTCCAAAAGAGCTTTGTATTCGTCACTTAACTCTTGTTGTTCCATCTGTTTTTCATTTAAAAGGGAGAGCTGTTCTGCAATACCCGTAATAATTAAAAAAGCAAAAAAGGAAAATACGATAAAAGCCCCCGTTAAGCGCCTGTATAAACCACGCTTACGCTTAGCGATCACTTGCTCATGACGCTCTTTATTCTGGATGTATTGTGAGTGAATCTCTGTTATTTTTTTCTGGCGCATTTGTTCGCTGTTCCCCTCCTTTACTTCTTTTTTCCCTTCCAATTGCTGACTTTATTCTTCGCAGAAATTAAAAACCCTGCAAATTTTAAATATTTCTCTTTTAAATTATACCATTTTTGCTTTGGTATGAAACGCCATATGAGTCTTCCAACCCACTTAAAAGGAGAAAAAAGAATCATGAATAGTACCATAATAATTTTTCGCAAGATGTTAAGTACATATAAAAGAATTGCGGATATGAGCATAATTAACCATTTTATCGGCATAACGATTAAAGAGTTAAGCAAACGGTATAAAAAACGAAAAAGTGACGCAACCGCTGAGACCATCCACTCAAGTATCTTTTTATAGATTCGTTCAAAGAGCGCTCGGTACGCCGCATATCCACAAATAAGAGCAATAAAAATATAAAATCGAATCTCCGCGTGGTTCACATGCAGAAGAACGTAAAAGACCAGCAAAGCCTGTACCAGCCAAAACATCAGATCGTTAAAAAAATGAAGCCAATGCCACTTTCGTTTTTCATGGATGAATCGGCTGTACGTATCGACAGACATCCCGATCCAGATTCCCATGAAAACCATAGAAAGCATAGTTTCAAACTGTACAGTTAAGGTCATTTGAACAGTTTGCCGAAGAAGCCTTTAGTCTTTTCGCCTGTCTGCTGGTCCAGGTAAACGAGGTCGAATACTTTGCCTTCAATATTTACAACACCTGACTCCACATCAAGATTTTTCATCTTCAAGTTTGTCCCGCGGATCGCTAAAAAGCCCATCGTTGTTTCAAGCAAAAACTCTTCATTATCAAAGCTTTCAACTTGCTTAACACCCGTGATCTCTAAATTCTTTCTTCCTATCATTCTTACATCGTGATTTGGTGTGCTCACTTTTTGATTATATCCATTCAGATCATATCGTTGGTCCATACATTCCCCTCCTCTATTCCATACAAATGTATGAGACAAGAGTAGAGAATAGAACAAGCTGTATGGAAAGGTTTGCTGAAAAACAACCCCTTCAATTCTGCTTGTTATATGACAATGATTCGTAAGTGATCCAAATTTTTCGCAAAAAAAAGAAAAGAACCTGAAAAAAATCAGGTTCTTTACTCAGTCGTTTCGATGCGGTTTTCTTCAAGGACGGTATACATGTTATCCGCGTCCTCTTTTTTTGTCGTATCTTTGAGCTCGTTGATCTTAACTTTTACAAGCTTTTGGCCAAAACGGATCGCAAGCTCGTCCCCTACTTTTACATCAGAGGAAGCCTTCGCCTGCAAACCGTTAATGGAGATACGACCTTGATCTGAAATCTCTTTCGCCACGGTTCTCCGTTTGATCAGGCGCGAGACTTTCAGAAATTTATCTAAGCGCATGCTTACTTAACAGCTTCTTTCAGCTTGTTTCCTGCTTTAAATGCCGGAACAGTCGCTGCTGGGATTTGAATTTCTTTACCTGTTTGAGGGTTGCGGCCAGTACGGCTAGAACGCTCACGAGTTTCGAAAGTTCCAAATCCAACAAACTGTACTTTGTCTCCGTCTTTTAGAGCAGAAGTAATTTCATCGATTACGCCATTAACGACTGTTTCTACGTCTTTCTTAGTAAGTCCTGACTTTTCTGAGATATTTGTTACCAATTCATTTTTGTTCATTTTAATTACCTCCTAAGGTTTCTATCAAAGATTTCGCTAGAAACCCCTTATAGTTAAGGGTTTCATGATATTTCTCGAGAAAATATTCTCTATTTTTCACTATAATCCTTCTTTGTTGAAAAAAAAATTATTTTGCCTCGTTCCAAAAACGGTCCATTTCCTCTAAAGTAACGTCCTGAAACGAAAGATCACGCTCCTTAAGTGCCTGCTCGATGTAGTTAAAGCGCTTCTTAAACTTACGGTTTGTTTCATTTAGAGCTTCTTCAGGATCAATCTTATAAAAGCGTGCTAAGTTTACGACCGAAAACAACAGATCACCTAATTCTTTTTGTCGTTCGTCACCTTCCGCTTCTTGAAACTCTTTTAATTCTTCTAAGATCTTATCGACTACCGGCTC
Source organism: Fictibacillus sp. 5RED26 (assembly GCF_015903895.1). Classification (NCBI taxonomy): domain Bacteria; kingdom Bacillati; phylum Bacillota; class Bacilli; order Caryophanales; family Fictibacillaceae; genus Fictibacillus; species Fictibacillus sp. 5RED26. Next base: position 24,882 of record NZ_JACZDU010000013.1, read on the forward strand.
TACCTCTTTCCAGTCAAAACCGACTTTCGCTGCCTTTTTTTGAAAAAGAAACGCTTTTTGAATAGCTGGAATGCCCTTTGGCACACCGTCTAGTAAGGACTCACGATCTTCTTTCCCTGCTTCTTGTGATTTTATAGCATCCCAATTGGCAACAACTTCGTCTGCATCATCAAGAGAAACATCGCTGAATACATGCGGATGGCGACGAATCATCTTCTCGGTTAACGTCTCAATCACGTCTTCTAAAGCAAAGAAGCCTTCATCCTCACCAATTTGTGCGTGAAGTAGAACTTGAAGCAACACATCGCCTAACTCTTCAGCAAGAGCATCATCGTCTTCTTCGTCAATCGCCTCTAACACTTCATAAGCTTCTTCGATCAAATACTTCTTTAACGTAACATGTGTTTGCTTTTGATCCCATGGACAGCCTCCAGGACCGCGCAGTCGAGCTATGACACTTTTTAAAAAAGCAAAGTCTCTGAACAGCAGTTCTTCTTCTTTTACTGGAGGAACATAGACAGCTGTTAAGTTATTTAATGTTACAGATTGATCTAGCTCGTATAGAGGGACGCGTTTGATAGACTCCTCTGCGCTGCCTGCTGCGGTGACAACAGTTACTTCATAATCATCTGGATACTTATCCATCAGCGTGAGCTTCACTTCAGAAGCGATAAAGTTATCGTATACTTGCACGATAACAAGATGATGTCTAATCTGAACCTCATCTTTTCTTAAAGAGTTCCCATCAAGAATCTGGCACCCCTCGATCGGGTCGATCTTAAGCGCCGTATACATTTCGTCAAGGAAACTCTTTCCGCCTGCTACCGAAACCTCGATCCCTTTACTTTCACTTTGATGAAGCAGAATCTGAACAGCTTGCTCTGCAACTAACGGGTGACCCGGCACAGCATAAAGGACATGGCCCTCTTCTTCTGCCTTATGGAATAAAGTTTCAGCAATTTCTTCATAAACCGGTTCGAACTGATCGTGTTTTTCGTAGATTTCATCAAACGCTACAAAGTGTTTTCCTTGTTTCATTAATTCTTCGACTGCAGGGTGATGAATGGTACGCACATAAACTTTTTCAGCTGATTCTAACATGCGATAGATGCCAAGTGTCATCTGGTCTAGATCTCCTGCACCTAAACCGATAATCGTAATCTTCTTCGTCATCATGGTCTCCTTTTTTTAAGACGTTTAAACACTTTTTGAATAAAACCAATAGAATGAAAGACTGAATTCCATTCACTTTGAGAAAATAGTTTGAACATAAAGATACATAGGATGTAAATTACTGCACCAATAAATGAAGCACTAATACTAATCAGCATCGCTTGAAACCGAGTGTCAGCCATGAATAAATAGTTCTCAGCCATAAACATCCATGTCCATACACCTGCACCCATCAAGCTTAAAGATATCAATAGTTTGAGTGGTGTTGTTATTCTGCTTCCGTTTAAAAACTTCGTAACGAACTGAAGCTTCAACAGTTGGGCAATCGCTGCAACCATGGTAGCCGATACAGTAGATACTGCCGCCCCCTCCATGCCGAAAGAAGGAATAAGAAGTAAGTTACCCGCAACCTTTATCAATACTGCTATAAGAACGGTGTAGGCTGCAAATCTTCCTTGACCGATCCCTTGTAAAAGTCCTGTTGTCGTATAGATGATCGATACAAAAATAATCGATATACAGAGGATAGCTAGAGCTAGTGATCCATTATCATTTTTAAACAGCATAACATTGAGGGGTTTCATAATACAGATCAGCCCTACTGCAGCCGCTCCGCCAAAAATGACTGAAATTTTTACAGCGAGTTTTGCAAGAGATCGAATCTCTTTTTGTTTCTTTTCTGAAACGAGAGATGCCATCTCCGGTACGACAGCAAGTGCTACAGATGCCGCTGCTACTGTTCCTAATTGAAGAAGAGGCTGTCCACGATCAAAAACTCCTTTTAGAAGTTTCGCGTCATAAGCATCCATACCGCTTTCTATCCAGACATTAATGAAAAGAAAGGCATCAACAAGCTGCATTAAAGCTAAAATCAGCGCGCTTAATGACAAATAGATGCTCGTCTTCAACAGCTCTGCGGCATATAGGAACCTGAATCTTGCTTCAGTACTAAAAGTACCCGCAGCTCTTTTTTTCCAAAAGTATAAAAGAAACAACCCTGACGCGAGTGCGCCAATGACTGATCCTGAGAGAGCTGCTGCTCCTGTTTCGTAACTCGAGTACTCTTTTAAAACGAAATAATAAGATAAAAGTAAGATACCTGAAACTCTAATGGTCTGTTCGATCAACTGCGAAACAGCAGTCAGTTGCATATCGCCAAGCCCTTGATATGCCCCCCTAAAAAATGCGGAAAGTGGAATGAACAGAAATAGAACGGAGATTACCTTGATCGGCAGCTCAAGATGCCGATCTCCCATCCACCCTGCCATAAACGGTGCCGCGAAAAACAAGAATACGAACGACAATAAACCTAACATCACAGAAGTCCATGCTGCTGTTTTGATTAAATGATCATCGTTGTTCTTCTCTGAAATGATCATTTTTGATAAAGCCATTGGAAATCCTGTAAACGCAATAGCAACCGCAATCGCATAAAACGGATAAGCTTGCTGAAACACATAAAAACCAAAATCACCGGTCATGTTCTGATAAGGAATCCTGTAAATGACGCTAAGTAATTTTACGATAATGGCAGCTGCAGTAAGCAGCAAAGCCCCTTCCCATACGGAATATTTCTTTGATTTCATGAAGTACCTCAAAATTTATAGCATTTATATTTCCCGGGACGACAATTGTCGACACATTCTGTTTTGGATGAACATAATTTCAAAGTATTATACCATAGTCCGTGTATATCGCCTTGCGATATAAGATTCACCACAGTTACGTAAAGAGAGCACATCATTAGGAAGACAACTCGTTCCAACAGCGCAAAAAAAAAGAAAGAGCAGAATCGCTCTTTCTTATTGCTCCATCTGTCTTGCTAAAAATCCAGCTGCAGTTTCAGCAAGTTTTTGCTCTAGTTCTGTAAGCTTCTTGCCTTCTTTTCCAATCATAACGACTGCTCCGATCGGGTCTCCACCTGCGATGATCGGCGCGATAACATGGGATGTGTTTTCTTTGATTCCATCGATTAGTTCAGCATCAGCTCCGTTAGATTCAACCAAAGTTTTTCTGTCACTCATGGATGCTTCCACTACTTTACCGATGCTTTTATTATGATAATCTTTCTTGGATCCGCCAGCTACCGCAATGTATGTATCACGGTCAGCAATTAACACGACATGACCTGTACTGTCTGCAAGGCTCTCTGCATATTCTTTTGCAAAATCACCAAGCTCATTGATTGGAGAATATTTTTTTAAGATAACCTCTCCATCTCTGTCTACAAAAATCTCAAGCGGGTCTCCCTCACGAATCCGAAGTGTTCTGCGGATTTCCTTTGGGATAACAACGCGCCCGAGGTCATCAATACGTCGAACGATACCAGTTGCTTTCATATAAATAAATGCCCTCTCTTTCGGAAGATGATGAATCATTGATGCAACAACAAAATGGTTCCTTCACTGAAAGAATGTTCCATTTTCTAGGTTTATTATTTGTTACATCTCCTGTTCTATTCACGAATGAGAGGGTTATTATTTTTTAAGGTGTATTTGTTGTCTTTTCTTTCCTTGCATGCTTCATTTCTTTTAGGAAAAGATCAATCTGCTTCAACAGATCCAAGTCCTTCACCCGTTTGCGGTTAATGATAACTTTCATCAGGTTACCCTGCATCCCGAGATTTACATGTCGCCCTATCTTATTGGCGATCTCGAACATCTTTCCTCCATCAACCAATGAAGTCGTCTTTTCATTAAGAATCATGTTGACTGTATCCTGCTTCTGTTCGATCGACTTGATGCCTTCTCGTTTAGCACGGAGTTTAATGCCCGCCACTAAGAGCAGACATTCGACTTCTACAGGATAATCGCCGAAACGGTCGATAAATTCCTCTTGCAAGTCGGAAATATCTTTTAAAGCTTTCGCAGCACGTACGTGTTTGTACATCTCGATCTTTTGCTTTTCGTCACCGATATAATTAGTTGGAATATAAGCATCCACCTCAATATTGAGATCAACATCTTCTTCCACTTCTTTCGGCTTGTTGCCTTTTCTTTCTTGAATCGCTTCTTCAAGCATCTGGGAGTACAGATCGAAACCTACCGAATCGATGAATCCATGTTGCTGTGCACCTAGAAGATTACCAGCACCACGAATAGAAAGATCTCGCATCGCGATTTTAAAACCTGATCCTAACTCGGTAAATTCTTTGATTGCCTGCAGACGTTTTTCAGCGACTTCTGTTAACACTTTATCCCGTTGATAGGTAAAGTACGCATAAGCAACACGATTAGAACGCCCTACACGTCCTCTTAACTGATAGAGCTGTGAGAGACCCATCTTATCCGCATCGTACACGATTAATGTATTTACGTTAGGAATGTCTACACCCGTTTCAATGATCGTTGTAGATACTAACACATCATAGTTTCCTTCTAGGAACTCTAACATGACACTCTCCAGCTCATTCTCAGACATCTGACCGTGAGCATAAGCAACACGGCAATCAGGAACAAGCATAGAGATTTGCTCTGCCATTCGTTCGATTGAATCTACACGGTTGTATAAGAAATACACTTGACCACCGCGACCCATCTCTCGCTCGATCGCTTCTCGAACAAGAGAACCATTATAGTCCATCACATACGTCTGAACCGGGAAACGATTCTCAGGCGGTGTTTCAATGACAGATAGATCCCGAACACCTAGCATCGACATGTGGAGTGTACGCGGAATAGGTGTTGCCGTTAACGTAAGCACATCAACGTTTGATTTTAGCGTTTTAATCTTTTCTTTATGTGTAACACCAAAACGCTGCTCCTCGTCTATGATGAGCAAGCCTAGATCTTTATATTGAACGTCTTTAGAAAGCAGGCGGTGTGTGCCGATCGCTATATCGACCGTGCCTGCTTTTAATCCTTTAAGCACTTCATTCTGCTCTTTTTTGGATCGAAAACGGCTTAAACTGCCAATGGTGATCGGAAACTCGGAGAAACGCTCACGAAACGTTTCAAAGTGCTGCTGAGCTAAAATCGTAGTAGGAACAAGGAACGCCACTTGCTTGCCGTCCATGATGGCTTTAAACGCAGCACGGATGGCCACTTCCGTTTTTCCGTAACCTACATCTCCACAAAGCAGCCGATCCATCGGACGGATGCTTTCCATGTCTTTTTTGATCTCTTCGATAGCACGAAGCTGATCGTCCGTTTCTTGATAAGGAAAGCTTCCCTCAAACTCACTCTGTTCTGCACCATCTTCTGCAAAAGCATATCCTCTACTTGCTTCACGCTCTGCATAAAGCTTGATCAGATCATCTGCAATATCTTGAACAGAAGACTTAACCCTGCTCTTCACTTTCTTCCAATCACTACCGCCTAGAGAATAGATCTTAGGTTCTTTGCCTTCAGATCCTACATATTTTTGAACTTGATCGATCTGCTCAACCGGTACATAAAGGTTATCATTGCCGGAATATTTAATATGCAGGTAATCTTTATGAACCCCTTTGATCTCAAGCGTTTCAATCCCTAAATACTTACCGATCCCGTGATTCACGTGAACGACGTAATCGCCTACTTTTAATTCTGAGTAGCTCTTGATCCGCTCTGCGTTCGTCATCTTCTGTTTTCTTGCAGGACGCTTCGCCTTTTTCGTAAATACTTCTTCTTCTGTGATAACTACAAGCTTTTGCTTTACAGATTCAAATCCACTTCCAAGATCTCCAAGTAAGATCTGACTCGTCTTCGGCTGAATGTTTTGATCTGGCCCCATGATACCTGCATCCATCTCATAATCCGCAAGTACGCGTTCAAGCCGGTTTGCCCGCTCTTTGTTCATCGCTATAAAAACGATCGCAAATCCGAGCTTCTTCCACCGGTCCATCTCACCTTTTAAAACGTTCATCTGACCGTGGAAATTCTGCATGCTCTTACATTCTACGTTCAAAATATTTTGAGGCTGTGTGTGAGGCACATGTCTTAAAAACAGCGATAGATAAATAATAGGAAATGCTTTTTTATCACCTAGCAAGCCATTCGTATCTGGCGAGATCGTAAGGTCCTGAACAAGCTCCCCATGCTCAAGAAGTGCCGTCTGCCATTCTGCTTCTTCTTTATCCAGCTGCTGACTTGTTTCTTGTATTCGGCCGATCTCATCCATAACCACTAAACTATCAGGGGATATGTATTGCAAGAGGCTCGCAGGTTCATCGTAAAAGAGCGATGCGTATTTATACATGCTTTGAAACTGCTGCTTCTCACGCAATCTTCCTGTTTCATAGCTAATATTTTCAACGAGTGTTTCTTTAAGTGCATCATCTTTAATATTTTTTAAAGTAGATGCCAGCTTCGCATCAATGCGGTCTGCTGCGTTGTTATAATGTTCATCAAAAAGAATAAGTTCTTCAGCTGGTGCAATAGAAATCGTTTTTACCTTATCCTGCGAACGCTGTGTTTCTGCTTCAAAATATCGAATAGAATCGATCTCTGTATCAAAGAGCTCGATCCGAACAGGATTTTTTTCTGTAAGCGGGTAAATATCGATGATCCCCCCGCGAACGCTAAACTCACCAGGTGTTTGGACCATCGATGACCGTTCATAACCCATCGCAACTAGTTTTTTTAATATTTCATCCGAATCGATATCTTCCCCTATCTGAAAAGAAAGACCTGCTTTTTCCCATACCTCAACTGGTGGCAAGTATCGCCTTAACCCTGCAACAGGTGTAATGATGACACCTTTAAAAGATCGACTCAGTTGATTTAAAGCCTCGATTCTTTGGCTTTTTAATTCAGGACTCGATATGGCCATCTCAGATGAGATCAGATCATTTACAGGATATAAATAAACTTCATCTTCAGATAAAAGAGAAGTTAGATCTTCATATAGTTTTTGGGCTTGAAACAGATTATGGGTTACGATTAGTTGAGGTTTTCCTGTATTTTCGTGAAGACTGCTGATGAGCATCGTCCTGGCAGAGCCTGAAAGACCAGCGACGAGTTGCTCTTTCAGCCCCCCATTAATGCCATCCATTATCGATTTCAAGTCTTCTCCCTGACTAAAATATTTCTTCAATCCAAGCATTTCTTACTCCCCCTCTCACAAGAGCTAGTCATTGGTTCTATTGCTTTGAAAGTGATTGATCTCCGTTCCAGGATGTTCGCTTTCCGGGGGGCGTGCGGTGAGCCTCTTAGCGCTATGCGCTATTAAGTGTCTCGCCTGTCACGCTGATCCCCCAGGAGTCTCGCACCTTGCACTCCAATCAACTTTGCTATGATGAAGCACAATCTAAAGCATAGAATCTATTTTGTATCAGCATTTTAAACAGAAAAAGGCTTTGGCCCGCTTAGATAGGCTGTGGCCAAAGCATTACTTATTGAATAAAGGATTTCAGCGTATGATACTCCGGATTACGTTCTAGCGTATCCTGACAATCCTCACATGTCGTTGTTACTTCTATATCTCCATTCTCTTTATAGGAGAGTAATTCCTGCCGTTCTTCGTTACTTAATGTTTCAAATCCAAGCTGTGCCGCATTAACAGTATGATGGTCTATTGAGCCAACATGTGTTTTACAATGCCTGCACCGGTAATGAATAGCCATGCACAGTCCCCTTTCGGTTAGCATTATACTAACCATTATGAGCGGAACATGTGTAATCTATTCTTTAGCCGTTAAACTTATTCATAACTTTATCAAACGATGTGTCTAAAAAAGCTTCACAAGCTTTCACAGATCGGTCGATACCCTGTTCGATATCTACGAGTTCCTCTTTAGAAAAACGGTTTAATACAAAATCAGGAACTGGCTGTTGATTCGTCGGGCGTCCGATACCAAATCGGATCCTTTTGAATTCTTGGGTGCCAAGGTGAGCGATCATAGATTTAATACCGTTATGCCCACCCGCACTTCCCTTTGTACGAAGTCTTAATTTTCCTGGTACAGTATCAAGGTCATCGTACACGACGATCATGTCTTCTAAAGGGATCTGAAAATAATCCATGAAAGGCCCTATACATTCTCCAGATAAATTCATATACGTTAGTGGTTTTAACAAGAATACTTTTTCTCCTCCAACCACACCGGTTCCGTAAATTCCTTTAAATTTGGTTTGCTGCATGGGGATATTTAAGGAGTCTGATAATGTATCGATCACTTCAAAACCTATATTATGCCGGGTGCCATCAAAACGAGATCCTGGATTCCCGAGCCCAATAAACAATTTCACTCTATGTTCACCTTACCTTCAATTGTCTTATAAACATTATACACAATTGGGATAACAGAATAAAAACGCAGCGGCCGCTGCGTTTTTATATTCATTTATTCTATTCGACTTACTTTTCTTCTTCTTGACTGTCATCAGCAACAGATTCAGTGGATTCTGGAGCATCTCCTTCAGCATCCGCTTCTTCTGTTTCTTCATCCGTTTCTTCGTCCTGAAGTTTTGGAGGTGTTACACTCGCAATCACTTCGTCTTCTTCATGAAGAATTTCGTATTTCTTACCTGAAGGCAAATCCTTAACAGATAAGGAGTCACCAATATTTAAATCGTCTACAGAAGCTTCCAATTGTTCTGGGAAATCAGCAGGTAGTGCTTTAACATTTACAGTTGCAAGCACACGCTGAAGAACTCCGCCTTCTTTAACACCAACAGATTCACCTGTTAAAACAACCGGCACCTCTGCTTCTGTTTCTTTATTTAAGTCAATTGCTAGGAAGTCTACGTGCGTAACAGAATTTTTCAAAGGATGAACTTGCATATCCTGTACCATGACAGAATAATTCTTTCCATCTACTTTTAATTTAAGTACGCCATTCTTACCAACTTCTCTGTAAGCTTTAATAAATTCTGGCTCATCAACAGATAGAGCTACAGCTTTAGTCCCATAACCATATAAGTTTGCTGGGAAATGCCCTTTACTTCTTAATTCCGTTAAAATCGAACGTTTGTCTGTATTTCTTTTTTCGACTGTTAGATTCGTTGCCATAATGAGATCCACCTTTCCTATTTCGAGTCTCTTTAAAGCATTACCCGAACTGAAAGATTTTAAAACGTGAAGTTAGAAATCGATTTAGCAAGCACTTCTTAAGCGAAAGTTGATTAGTGTTTTACTGGTTGCTCTTGAAAGTCGTTGATTTCCGTTTCAGGATGCTCGCTTTCCGGGGGGCGTGCGGTGAGCCTCTTAGCGCTATGCGCTGTTAAGAGTCTCACCTGTCCCGCTGATCCCCCAGGAGTCTCGCACCTTCCACTTCAATCAACTTTTCAAAGATGAGAGTGAAAAAATCTCATATGCAACGATCTCTATAGAAGAGCTTTATAAGATCTTAATCAAACAATTTAGATACAGATAGTTGCTCGTGAACGCGAATGATTGCTTCTCCTAATAAAGGAGCTACAGAAAGCTGTGTTACTTTATCGATCTTCTTCTCTTCAGGAAGAACGATCGTGTTTGTAACAACTAGCTCTTTAATAGAAGAGTTTTGGATACGATCCATTGCAGGGCCTGAAAGAACAGGGTGCGTACAGCATGCATAAACTTCTTTCGCGCCGTTTTCTACAAGTGCATTAGCTGCTAGAGTGATCGTTCCAGCTGTATCGATAATATCATCGATTAAGATCGCTGTTTTCCCTTCAATGTTACCTACGATATTCATAACTTCAGATACGTTCGGGCGAGGGCGACGCTTATCAATGATAGCGATTGGTGCTTTTAAGCGATCTGCCATCTTTCTCGCTCTAGTAACTCCGCCATGATCAGGCGATACAATAACGATATCATCTAATTCTTTGTTTGCAAAATAATTTGCTAAGATCGGCACACCAAGTAATTGATCAACCGGGATGTCGAAGAAGCCTTGAATTTGAGTCGCATGAAGATCGATTGCAATAACACGAGTTGCACCAGCCGTTTCAAGCAGGTTAGCTACAAGTTTAGCTGTGATCGGCTCACGGGCACGAGCTTTACGGTCTTGGCGTGCATAACCATAGTAAGGCATTACTACGTTAATTGTTTTTGCAGATGCACGCTTTAAAGCATCAATCATGATTAACAGTTCCATCAAGTGTTGGTTAACCGGGTCACTCGTTGATTGAATAACGTAAACTTCACAACCACGAATACTTTCCTCAATGTTAATCTGAATTTCCCCGTCACTAAACTTGGTTACTGAACTTTCTCCAAGCTCAATTCCAATGTGCTGAGCAATCTCCTTTGATAATTCCTTGTTAGAATTTAACGTAAAAACTTTCAATGTAGGATCTACATACGTACTCATTGATGGCTCCATCCTTCCCCACTCTTAAAATTATTGGTTTTGCTTTTCGTTTAACTTTTGAACGTAGTTTTCTTTTACAGTTTGACGCGATCTTGCAATGGATAATGACTCTGCAGGAACATCGTTTGTGATTGTTGAGCCTGCTGCAACATAAGCATTTTTGCCAACGGTAACCGGAGCAACTAAGTTAGAGTTACAACCAATAAACGCCCCATCTTCTACTTTTGTTAAGAACTTATTCTTACCATCGTAATTCACTGTGATAGATCCGCAGCCTAAGTTTACATCTTTTCCGATCTCAGCATCACCGATATAGCTAAGATGAGACGCTTTACTTCCTGTACTCATCACAGATTTTTTTATTTCTACAAAGTTTCCGATCTTTACTTTGTTCTCAAGTACGGACTTCGGACGGATGTGAGCAAATGGACCGATAGCTGTCAGATCTCCAACTTCACTATCGTGAATAACAGATTGACGAATCGTGTTTCCATTTCCAACAACACTATCTTTGATCTCTGATTGAGGACCGATAATGTTTTCTTCGCCTATTTTCGTTTGTCCTAAGATTACAGTCCCAGGATAGATGACCGTATCACTACCGATTACCGCGTCATCTGAAATATAGGTTTGATCAGGGTCGATCAACGTAACACCATTTCTCATGTGGCGTTCGTTGATTCGTTTCTTCATATAACGTTCAGCTTGCGATAATGCCACTCGATCATTTACACCAAGTGTTTCATTGAAATCTGATGTTTGATAAGCAGCTACTACTTCGCCTGCATTTTTTAAGATCTCTATAACATCTGGCAAATAATATTCACCTTGTACGTTTTCGTTGTTCACTTGTTTAAGCGCATTAAATAACGCTTTATTATCAAAGCAGTAAGTTCCCGTATTGATCTCAGTTACTTTACGCTCTTCTTCTGAAGCATCTTTATGCTCGACATTGCGTTCTACAGTTCCTTCGCTGTTACGGATAATACGTCCGTATCCAGTAGGGTCTTCCGCCTTAGCTGTTAGAATCGTTGCTTTTGCACCAAGAGACTCATGTTCAGCAATCAGCTTTTCCATTGTTTCCGAAGTAATAAGAGGTGTATCACCACAAACAACAAGTGTGATTCCTTCTTTGTTTGCTAGGGCGTCTTCCGCCTGCATAACAGCATGTGCTGTACCAAGCTGCTCTTCTTGAAGCACGTACTGAACGTCAGAGCCTAGTTGATCCTGAACTTTCTCAGCACCATGTCCGACAACAGCCACCAACTGTTTCATTTGAAGAGAGTTGATCTGGTCAACAACATGTTGAACCATCGGTTTCCCACAAACAGGATGTAACACTTTATATAACTTGGATTTCATCCTTGTTCCTTGACCCGCAGCAAGAATGACCGCATAGCGATTTGTCATTGTGAACCTCCATCCATTTTCCTATATCTTTAATAATTCTTAACATACCATTACGAATATATCTTAAACCCGTATTCATTTCAAGAAGTGACGCGGGATTGTCAATGGTTTGATAAATTTTATTTAAAAAAGAGGTGATTTTTATGAATGTAAGGGGTATATATAGGAAGGTTCTTTCTTATGAGGAAAAAAAGAGCAAATAAAAAGAACCTAATCATTCTGACCAGGCTCTAAATTCTTATTGAGATATTAAGAAGCTCCTGCTTCTTCTAAAGCAGACTCCATCTCTCCCATACGGTGATATTCTGTTAACACCGCGTTTTGGATCTTCTCACGTGTACTAGACGTGATTGGATGCGCGATATCACGGAACTCTCCATCTGGTGTTCGTTTGCTTGGCATAGCTACGAACATCCCATTATTGCCATCAATTACCCTAATATCATGAATGACAAATTCATGATCGATTGTAATGGAGGCAATCGCTTTCATACGGCCTTCTGTATTTACACGGCGTAATCTTACGTCAGTCACTTCCACTTACAAACACCACCTTTTTCCAAAATAAGAACGTAATACTACAATTCTGCAGCTTTTTACAAAATCCTTCTTGGAATAATAAAAATTTTTAAAAAATTTGCGATGCCCCATCTAGTCTAGTGTTTTGAAGTTCTTATAGAGTATTTTTATTACCTTTTAAATGATGTTAATTAGGTTACAGCGAAAATGGCTTGTAGAATTAGAAGCAAGATCCTTTGTTGCTCAATGATCACCAATTTAGAGTTCAATGATTATTTTTTGAATGAAAAGAACCCATTCCAAGAGTAAAATGGGCAGGAAAAAATTTCAAGAGAAAAAATAGATGAATTTCAGCTATTTTAAATAGTTCAAAATCGGCACTACCTACACCTAATATGGTATTTAGCAAGGTGATTCAAGAAATATTTAACTTAATTCTAGAAATTTTGACGACAATACAGCGAAATTTTCATTTATTCCGGCGAGTTTTCCTCATATATCGGCGAGTTTACAGATTTCGACAACTAAAAGGCATTCTATACCCTCAAGCCAATAAAGAGCGGCGGTCTCCTAGTTGCTACATAAAGGGACCTATTAAAAAAGGTAAAAAAATAAGCCCCAGAGGGACTTATTTTGTAAGTGCGATTACTTCGATTTCTACTTTTGCATCTTTTGGGAGCCTTGCAACTTCAACACAAGATCGTGCTGGCTTATGTTCGTTAAAATATTCAGCGTACACTTCATTAATATCTGCAAACTCGTTCATGTCGCTAATAAAAACCGTTGCTTTCACGACTTGATGAAGTGAAGATCCCGCTTCTTTCAAGACCGCTTGCAGGTTTTGAAACACTTGATGCGTCTGTTTCTTCACATCTCCATCGATCATGACGCCTTCTTTCGTAAGAGGAATCTGACCTGAACTGAAGAATAAGTTGTCGATTATAATCCCCTGAGAATAAGGGCCGATTGCTGCCGGTGCTTCTTCTGTATGAATTTTTTTCATCACGCTTGACCTCCGTTTAGAAAGTAGTTACCTTTTTCCACTTCGATACGGTTTTCCTTTTCGTTCACTTGTGCAAGTCGTGCAATGGAAACATAATCATCTACAAGTCGCTCTGAAACCTCTTGCGCCTCAACGAGTACACCGATTCCTTCAATGTGCGCTTGAAACTCTTCGATCAAGCTGATCATTCCCTTGATCGTTCCGCCCGCTTTCATAAAGTCATCGATGATGAGTACACGTGAACCCTGTTTGATGCTTCTTCTCGCCAGAGCCATCGTCTGGATGCGTTTTGTTGAACCCGAAACATAGTTGATACTGACGGTAGATCCTTCTGTTACCCTGCTGTTGCTTCGAACAACGACTACAGGAACGTTCAAATGTGTCGCTACTGCGTAAGCAAGTGGAATCCCTTTTGTCGCAATCGTCATGACGACATCTATTTTTCGTGAAGAGAATGCAGATGCGAACAGCCTGCCGATCTGGTTCACCAATCTTGGGTTTCCGATGATATCTGTTACGTACAAATATCCTCCAGGTAAGATACGGCTCGGATCTTCGAGCAACTCAACGAGTTCTTTCACTGTTTCTTCAGCTTCTGCTTGGTCTATGCCTGGAATATATTTAACACCGCCGGCCGCACCAGGGACCGTTTGAACATGTCCTAAACCGTGTTGCTCAAAGTGTTCTTTAATAATAGCAAGATCTTCACTTATAGATGATTTAGCCGATTCGTACCGTTCTACGAAATAAGACAAAGGGATGAGTTGGTGGGGATGGTGAAGAAGGTAACCTGTTAAATCTACCATTCTTCCGCTTCTTTTTAATTTCATATTATCCTCCAAAACCGAATGTTTGAAGATAATATACCATTTTTATACGGATTTTATCAATCATTCCCCTAATAAACGAACAGCATAAACTTCATGACAGAAACCTCTTAAACCGTTGTACACTCTTTGGAGGCGAGATTCATGCTGAAACAGCCCAAATACAGTCGGTCCGCTTCCACTCATAAGAACAGCGTCTGCCCCGAGTCGCATCATCTGTTCTTTAATATGTTTGACTTCCGGATACATCTTGAGCGTAACCGATTCTAGAACATTTCCTAACAGGCTGCAGATTTTATCATAATCTTTCTCTTCAATGGCTTTAACCATCCCTTCCACATCAGGATGCTTGATTCCTTGAAGTTTTAAGTTACGATACACTTCACCTGTTGAGACTCCGATCGGCGGCTTAGCTAAGAGCACCCAACATGGCGGTGGCGAGGAGATGTGATGAATCTTTTCACCTCTGCCCGTCGCTAATGCAGTTCCTCCGTACACGCAAAAAGAAACATCTGAACCTATCTTCGCACCAAGCTCAGCCATTTCATCTAGTGACAGACCTAGTCCCCAAAGTTCATTGAGCCCTTTTAAAGTAGCCGCTGCATCACTGCTTCCACCAGCTAAGCCAGCTGCAACAGGGATGTGCTTTGATATATGTATATAGACACCTTTTGAAATGTTAAATGTTTTCTTTAAAAGCAATGCTGCCTGAAACGCAAGATTGCGTTCATCGAGTGGAACAAACCCACCTGAACTTTCAATTTTAATTTCATCTGCCTCTAATAAAGTGAGTTCGATCCGGTCAGCTAGATCTACCGTTGTCATTACCATAGCCACTTCATGAAATCCGTCTTCTCTTTTACGCAAAGCATCAAGAGAGAGATTAATTTTTGCTGGAGCTTTAATGGATACTTTATTAATTGTCATCATTATCCCTGCCTACCATCTTGCACAATTTTGATATTTTTAATAGTAACACAGTATGTGGAATGAAATATAGAAAAAATCAAACCATCTCTGTAGAGGAAAACCGGAGACACAATGGCCTCCGGTTATAACTACCGCATATTTATCTGTTTTCGTTGTTATAGCGTTGTTCAGCAATCTCTAAAGCGCGTTTAACCATGTTTCCTGCGTCTTTAGAGCGGATTCCGCCCCAGCCTTCGCGCTGGACCGTATCGTAAAAACCAAGTTCTTTTGCGATTTCTGTCTTTAATCCTTCAGACATCATTCCGTTTTTTCTTCGTCCCATAAGAAAACCCCTTTCATATGCGATACATCATAGTATCTCCAAAAGGGGTTTTATCTTACGTGATGATGCTGATTATATGTATTTATTATGCCGATCACAACCAGCAAGTAAAAAAAATAGCAGTAAAGATTCTTACTGCCCGATTGCTGCTTGTGTATCTTCTAAGAATGTAAGTTCTACTGTCTCTGTGAGTACATCCGCGTAACTATAAGAAACACGTTCAAAAGCGTTGGTGTCCTGATCTAATTTGATAATAAAAACTGCCGGGTATGTTTCTTCCAGTGTTCCAAGTCGTTCGATTGTTTTGCGTCGACCGCCGTTCGCACGTAAAGAAAGTCTTCTACCCACGTTGGACTCTAAAGAGCGTCTAATGTCCACTATTGTTTTACCCATTTTAGGCTCCACCTCACTTAGACAAATTATAACACAAATCGTGTTTTTTTGTCAAATTAAAATTTTTATTATAGCAAGCAAAGCATTTTCATGTCAATGACCAAATATCCTTTTTTTGCTTTTTTTTAGTATGCCAAATTTCCTGTACATTATGTATAAAATGAGTATTTCTTACAAATAATTGTTTAATTCGGGCACTTTTGATATAA
This sequence comes from Fictibacillus sp. 5RED26, assembly GCF_015903895.1. Classification (NCBI taxonomy): domain Bacteria; kingdom Bacillati; phylum Bacillota; class Bacilli; order Caryophanales; family Fictibacillaceae; genus Fictibacillus; species Fictibacillus sp. 5RED26. The sequence continues at coordinate 40,888 of NZ_JACZDU010000013.1, forward strand.
ATTTCTTTTATTTATCTTTTCAAAAAAACGACAGAAAGCGCGTTGCAGCCAAGCATCTTTCACGTTCGTTTCAGTTGGATTTTCAACGCAAAAAAACTCCGAAATGTTTCGGAGTTTGACGGTTCATGGCTTTCCTTTTATCGGCATCCCTGTTCTAAGGAATCCCTTTGTTTCGACACCGCCTAATCCTTCTTTGCCTGTTAAGGTGTTCCGGAGGACATCCATGACGTTTACACGGTCCATAAAAGAAGTCAAACTGATCTTAGAGACAATATAGACTGGATCGAGCGCATGGATATTAATACGAGCGGGTGAGCTGGCAAAATTAGAGCCTACCTTTATTAAGGATTCAAAATGAGACTGACAAGCACCTGCAAAGATCATTAAATGGTCTAGGTGCGTATATTTTCTTCTCACTTCACGAACGGTTCTAACGAAATATTTCGTATGACGATAGGCATTTACATCAGATACATCGCCTTTTGACTTCATATACGCATCATGCCCCGTAATGACCAGGATGTCAGGCCTTACCTCATCTACGAGCGCAGGGACTTTCTCAGGCATCTCTGATTCCTTCATATGAATGCCATACACAGGCACCCCAAGCTTTTTATAAAGCTCCAAGCATTTATTTAAGTATAAAGGGTCTCCGTCAATATGAAGTACTCTACCAGGAAGCTCAAAGTAGGATTGATCATATTGATATCCGTTCGTCGATAAATACTCTCTCTTTTGCCTTAATAAATAGTAGTCCTGTCTGAATAGTTTTAATGAAGACTCTTCTTTTTCTTTTTCAACTTGCCTATGTTCAGACATATGCTTGTCATCAACGACAAATAAGTCATCGACAGGAGCATCTGCCCATAGTCTGAGCTCTTCTCCAGCGAGTTCAGCAATCGTTCGATCCTCACTGAATCCTACAACTCGAAATAGTAAATCTCGTTTGTAAGAGTTTCGGCTTACAATTGATCCAATCTCTAGTTTCATTTTACTCCCCCTATTCGGAGTAACAAGCTCCATAGCTCCCTCTGTTCCTTTTATAAGGTTATGTGAGAGACGGGGGAAAAATGAGGTTTATTTTACAAGAGGTAAAAGAGCATCTGCCAATTTTCCAAATTCCTCAATAGAAAGGGTTTCTCCTCTACGCTTCGGATCAATATCGATCGATTCTAGGATCGTTTGCAGCTCTTCTTTCTTATCTTTTGGAACGAGCTGGCTTGTTAGGTTGTTCCAAAGCGTCTTTCTTCTTTGTGCAAAAGATGATCTTACAACATGAAAGAAGAAATCTTCATCCTTTACGGAAACTGCTGGTTCTTTTCGAAGCGTCAGCTTAATGACAGATGAATCAACATTTGGAGCTGGTACAAAAACGGTCTTAGGTACCTTGATCATCGTCTCAGCTGTTGCGTAATATTGGATGGCGATAGATAACGAGTTATAGTCCTTCGTGCCAGGCGAAGCTGCAAGACGGTCTGCAACCTCTTTTTGGATCATACATACGATTCCTCGAATCGGAAGTTTGTCTTGAAGAAGCTTCATAATGATCGGTGTTGTAACGTAATAAGGCAAGTTCGCGACAACCATCAAATCTTGTCCTTCTTCAAAGTGTTCATTAATGACAGCATGTATATCCGCTTTTAAGACATCACTATGGATGACATCTACATGTGGATAGGGCGCTAATGTTTCTTCTAATATAGGTAGAAGGCGTTGATCAATTTCAAATGCTACCGCTTTTTTTGATGATCTCGCAATAAACTCCGTTAATGCTCCGATTCCAGGACCGATTTCAATGACCCCTGAATCCTCTGTTAAGTCTGCCGCATTTACGATATTGTTTAAGATATTACGATCGATCAGGAAATTTTGACCTAGACTCTTTTTAAACGTAAAGCCATGCTTCTCCAATATGGCTTTCGTCGATTGCGGAGTCGATATATCTTTTCTCATATGTTTTTATTCCTCCTCATTGCTATAAAGCGCCTTTAACGCCTGCTCAAATTCCTCTGGTGTGACTCTGAACATATTAAGACGTTTATGTAATTGTTTTGCATTCATATAACCCAACCGCAGCTCTCGTCCTATCACTTCACGTCTATGTTTGGAATCAGGACCGCCCGTTAAACCTGCAGCCATCAGATCTTCCCATGAGATCATCTCATCTTCCACTTCTAAGAGTTCTTCTCTAACATGTTCGAGCGCTTCCACTATGGCTTCTCGTGATGCATGCTCCACACCGACACCTTTGTCGCCCTTGGCAATCGCGTCAGCCTTTTCTAAGTAAGCGTGTTTACAGCCCGGCACATACTCCGAAATGATTTCACGAATTCTCTTACCTGGAAAATCCGGATCGGTAAAAACAATGATTCCTCGAGTCTCATGTGCTCTTTTGATGCGATTCAATGTATCTATGCTAATTTCTGAACCATTTGTTTCTATTGTATCTGCTAATACAGATCGTTTTATGGCAAGCGTATCGCTTTTTCCTTCGACTACAATAATTTCTTTAATCTTTTTCATGATTTCCTCCAAAACGGTGAAACCTTTTTAGGTATTGCAACGTCTAATGTATTGAACGACAAAACATCTTTTACTAGTATACCCCAGGCGTCAAGAAAGTCTAGGTCTCTACAGTATTGAGGGTGTTTGTTTTCTGGTTGTCCCGCGCACAAAAAAAGCACAGGGATTTTTTCCCCATGCTCTTAATATTAATTAATGATGCGAATTTTAACTGATTTTCTTCCCCAAGACTCTGCTCGTGACTGTGAAGAAAAGAATACGTCAATCTTATTACCCTTAATTGCTCCCCCAGTATCTGAAGCAATGGCATATCCATATCCTTCAACATACACTTTTGAGCCAAGCGGAATCACACTAGGATCGACTGCGATAACTTTCGCATTTGGATTAGATTTTAAATTAAATCCAGTAGCCGTAATTCCTGAGCAACCAGCACAATTGGCTGTATAAGCTGTACTTGTTACCGTTATTTCTCGCCCGCCAGAACTGCTTGATGCAGATGCGGATTGGCTACGAGATACAACAGGCTGTGGCTTTGGCTGTGCCTTCGTCCCAACAGCAACAATTTTATCCGAGCTATCTGATAACGTTTTTTCGCTGATCAGTTTTCTGGAAATCTCTTTGCCATTTTCCATAACAACTTCAAAGCGCTTTTCACGTTTTCCTTTTTTTCCATCTTGCACGACACGCTCTTTACCTTTCGTTAACCCGCTATCTTTTCGGTTAACAACAGCAAACGGTGTTTCTTCTTCCACTACATCGGTGACCTTTTCTACTCGGATGACTTCAACCTGCGTTTTGCCAGTAATTTTATCTGATTTTGCAGGTGTTACTCGATCAATTTCACCTAAAGATACCTTTTGTTGCTTCAAAAGGTCAGCGACGGTAGTCGAAGTGGTCCAAACTTGCTGAGCTTTTCCGCCTACAACAAGCTTAACCGGGAATGCTGATTCAATTTGGATCGTTCCTTGATCCTTAATATCAGCAGTCAGATTTGGCTTAATAGAATCATGCTCTTTTAACGTTAGCTGCTGTTCTTGAACGAATTGTTCAACAGTCTTCGCTGTCGTCCATATCGTTTTTTCCTTGCCGTTCACGGTAAGGTTGATCTCTTTTGCTTGTAAATAATCAATCTTCATGTTGTCAGTCACCTTGGCATCAAGACCCGGTTTAACTGAATCATGTTGAGTTATGTTTATGTTTTGTTCGCTTAATAGTTCTCTAACTGTGTTAGCATGCGTCTTCACTTCTGTTTTCTTTCCGTCTTGGATTAGCGTTACGTCAGCTTTCGTAGTTTCATAACCTACGAAGCCACAAGTTACGGCTAAGACGAAAAGAGCAACGATCGAAAGATATACCTTCTTGTTCGTGAAACGTGAGAACAAAGCTGTAATATTCCTATTCATTCATTTTCCTCCCCTACAAGGACTGCATTATAAATATCTTTTTTCTCTCTGTCAAATCACCCTCCTTTTCGCCATGAATTGACCCAAGGCCATTATGAGCGGAAAAGAAGAAAAAAATAAAGGAAAACCGTTTGACAAATTTCCTTTACCTTTTGTCAATTCTTGAAAGATTAACGCGATATTTCTTATGCTTTGATAGTTTCCGACAACATCCCCTATCGGTTCATGTTAAAAATTCGGAACGCGTTGTCGGATGTTTTCTCTATGATGTCTTCAAGTGGAAGATCTTTTAATTCAGAAAGTGTTTCTGCGACATACTTTACATAAGATGGTTCATTTCTTTTCCCTCTTAACGGATGAGGGCTTAAATAAGGACAATCTGTTTCAATCAAGAGCCGGTCCATCGGAATTTCAACAGCGACTTCCTTAACCTTTTTTGCGTTCTTGAACGTTACTGGTCCACCAAAGCTTATGTAAAAATTCATATCCATGCATTGACGTGCAACCTCTATGCTACCGCTATAGCAGTGCATGATACCGCCAACTTCATGGGCTTCTTCCTCTTTCAATATGTCTACAACATCTTGCGTTGCTTCACGGTTATGAATAACAATCGGAAGCTTCACTTTTTTAGCAAGTCGAATCTGGCGTCGGAATACCTCTTTTTGAACATCTGCAGGCGACTTGTCCCAATGGTAATCCAATCCCATCTCGCCAAGGGCGACAACTTTTGGGTGTGCTGCTAGTTCTTCAATCCAATCCAGATCTTCATCCGTCATGTCGATCGCATCTACTGGATGCCAACCTACACAAGCATAGATAAAGTCGTATTGCTCTGCCAGTTGCATCGCACCTTCAATGGTTTCACGATCAAAACCGACAACAATAATATGTGTTACACCTTCATCTAACGCTCGCTGAATTACCGCTTCGCGATCTTCTTCAAACTGTGTAGCATTTAAATGTGCGTGTGTGTCAAACATAGTGTACATCCTTTCAACTTTACAAATCTTATCACATTTTCCATTCATTCGGGTAACAGTAGCATTACAAGTTAGTTACAACGTAGGTTAAAAGTCCTATCTTTGACAGTGAAATTACAGGAAATGACTGCCAAATGGACTAAAAATGACAAAAAAGCGGGGAAATGCTCCCCGCTTTTTGTGTTTATTTTACTTTTGAACCGTTTGGAAGTAACGGGTCAACAGTAGCTAGTGTTAACTGACCATCAGAAGATCCCGCCAGGATCATTCCTTGAGAAAGTTCGCCACGTAATTTAACTGGTTTCAAGTTTGTTACGCAGATCACTTTTTGTCCCACAAGGTCTTCTGGCTTGTAGTGCTGTGCAATGCCAGACACTACTTGACGCTTTTCATAGCCTAGATCTAATTGAAGCTTTAATAATTTATCTGCTTTCTTCACAGGTTCTGCTTCAATTACAGTTGCTACACGTAGATCCACTTTCATAAAATCATCGATTGAGATTTCTGGTTTCTCGTCAGCAGCTGGCATTTCCTCTTTCTTCGGTTCTTCTGCTACAGGAGCAGAAGAGCCCCCCATAGAATTTTTAATAAATTCTACTTCTACCTCTGTCTCTAAACGAGGGAAGATCGGATCACCCTTCTCAACCTTCGTTTTCGCAGGGATTGCACCGAACTCTTTTAGAGAATCCCATTCTGTAAGACTCTTGTCAGTAAGACCTAACTGACTCCAGATCTTCGCTGGCGTTTCTGTCATGAATGGCTGGATCAACACAGAAACAATACGGATAGACTCTGCTAAATGATACATAACACTTCCGAGTTCAGCTTTTTTAGCCTCATCTTTCGCTAATACCCATGGTTGAGTCTCATCAATATATTTGTTCGTACGGCTGACTAGCTGCCAAATCGTTGAAAGCGCGATGGAGAACTCGAGTTTTTCCATTGCTTCTTCTGTTTTTCTAACTGTTTCTAACGCAAACTCTTGAAGTGTTCCGTCAAACTCAGTTACTTTTCCTTCATATGAAGGGATCTCTCCATCAAAGTATTTACCGATCATCGCAATCGTACGGTTTAGCAAGTTGCCTAGATCGTTTGCAAGATCAGCATTTACTCGATCTACGAAGCTCTCTGGAGTAAACACCCCATCTGAACCAAATGGAACTTCACGAAGCAAGTAGTAGCGAAGTGGATCTAATCCGTATCGGTCGATCAGAACATTAGGGTCCACTACATTTCCTTTGGACTTAGACATCTTGCCATCTTTCATAAGTAGCCATCCGTGTGCAATAACTTGCTTCGGTAAAGGCAGATCTAACGCCATCAGCATGATTGGCCAATAGATCGTGTGGAAACGAACGATTTCTTTACTCATCAAGTGAACATCAGCCGGCCAATACTGTTTGAATTTCTCTTCGTTATCACTGCCATATCCTAGTGCCGTAATATAGTTAGACAGCGCATCGATCCACACATAGATCACATGCTTCGGATTTCCTGGAACTTTTACTCCCCAATCGAAAGAAGTACGTGATACAGCCAGATCTTCTAGACCAGGTTTGATAAAGTTGTTGATCATCTCACGCTTACGTGACTCTGGAAAAATAAATGAAGGATTTTCTTCATAATAAGCTAATAAGCGATCTGCATATTTACTCATGCGGAAGAAGTAACTTTCTTCTTTAACTTTCTTTACTTCACGACCGCAATCTGGACATTTTCCATCTTCAAGCTGACGCTCTGTAAAGAAGGATTCACAATCCGTACAATACCATCCTTCATATTCACTTAAATAGATATCATCTTGATCAAGAAGCTGCTGAAAAATCTTTTCGACAGATTTCTTATGTCTGTCCTCTGTTGTACGGATGTAATCATCATAAGAGATGTCCATCTTTTTCCAAAGCGCCTTAATATCATCAACAATGCCGTCTACGTATTTTAGAGGATGAAGGCCTTGTTCGTTTGCTTTCTTTTGAATCTTTTCACCATGCTCATCCGTTCCTGTTAGATACATAACGTCAAAACCTTTAAGACGCTTGTATCGAGCCATCGCATCTCCAGCTGTTGTTGTGTATGCATGACCAATATGAAGTTTGCCACTTGGATAATAAATAGGTGTAGTAATATAGAATGTTGGTTTCGCCATTCTCGCCGCCTCCTCAAAATAATAACCTTATAGTAAAGAAAACTTGGCTGACGCCAAATCTTTCGCGTCAGCCTTAGTTACGCTTGTACTATTTAAACTTGTCCAATGTCTAAAAACATCGTGCTAACAAGTTACACTTTCTGATAGTGGAAAAAAAGTCCCTCCATTTATAGGGACTACTTGTTCTTTAATTTAGGAAAAATATAACTGTAACGGGAAATGTATCTTTTTACAATATTATAAGAAACTGTTTGCATTAGGACATAAAAGTAAAAAAGTAAGCGAAAGATTTCTATGTAAATACTTTCATTATTCTCTTTTCTTCCTTCAAAATATACCTAATGCATGGAAAGCGTGTCAAGGCATACTAGCTGATGGACGAAAAGGAAAATTGGATAGTATTTTTTCGTTGTTAGTTTTGTCGAAATTTGACGTATTATTTTAGCGATATTTCCAGTTAATTTTTTTCATCTTTTACACATTCTTGAATTTTTTATGACAATATATGAATATATCTTCCAATTCAGGGTTTTGGAAGTATGATAATATGGGTATAGTCTAGTAAATTCAATGGTAAAAGATAATAAAATGTTTAAGTCAAAACTATTGACGACAATTGGAAATCTTGGTAAGATGTTCTCGTAGGATTTTGTCGAATTCTGACGATTTAAATAGATAGGGAAATCTTTTATATATTTGAGAGGAGAGATTTTATTATGAAATCTACAGGAATTGTACGTAAGGTGGACGAACTAGGACGTGTCGTTATTCCAATCGAATTACGCCGTACTTTAGGAATTGCAGAGAAGGACGCTTTAGAAATTTATGTTGATGACGACCGCATCATCCTAAAGAAATACAAGCCAAACATGACTTGTGCAGTAACTGGTGAAGTTTCAGATGATAACTACACAGTTGCAGGCGGAAAGATCATCCTTAGCCGTGAAGGTGCTAAAGAAGTAATGGACGAGCTTCAAAAGCAACTTCAAACATCAAAATAAGCCTAAAAAACAAGAGCCTTCGCTTTAGAAGGCTCTTTTCCTTTGTTTAAGTTTAATCTTCGTTGCTCTTGAAAGTGATTGATTTCCGTTTCAGGTGCTCGCTTTCCGCGGGGCAGGCGGTGAGCCACATTCTTAACGTTTCACGTTTAAGTGTCTCACCTGCCCACCTGTCCCGCAGGAGTTTCGCACCTTGCACTTCAATCAACTATTTAATGAAGAAATATAAAAACAATGATTCTTAAAATAGATAAGGGATTTTTAAGCTCTTATTGATAATTGTAAGCTCAGCTTTTTATGACCCTCTTCCTTATTGCCTACAACCCATGATATTCTTGGTAGACTTCCCGCTTTGGTACGTTTCGGTCTACTGCTGCTAATTTTATGGCTTCTTTTGGTTTTTCGCCTTTTTCTACGTAATGTTCTACGTGATCTTTTACGGATAAGGGTTCCCACCATTGTTCTTCGTCTTCTGCTTCAAACTCTTTATTGCCGCTGCCTTCTACTACTAAACAGAACTCTCCCCGGATTTCTGTGTCTCCTTGGCTAAAGAACTCTGATACTTCTTGTAAGGTTCCACGAGTGATCTCTTCGTATTTTTTTGTAAGTTCACGAACGACAGCGATGTTTCGATTTTCTAGTACGACGCTCATGGCTTGGAGTGTTTCTTTTAGACGGTGTGGTGCTTCATAGAAAAGAAGGGTAGATGGAAATCGTTTCAGATTTTCAAGTTCTAGCTTTTTTTCTTTTTTTCCACGTGGTAGAAAACCGTAGAACGTAAATAATTCAGTATTTAGTCCTGATGCCACAAGGGCAGGCAGTGCTGCATTTGCTCCCGGCAACGGGATAACGGGTATGCGCTCTTCTACGCACTGAACGACTAGTTCATAACCAGGGTCTGAAACTCCAGGCATTCCTGCATCTGTAACAAGCGCGATCTGTTTTCCTTTCTTTAATTCCTCTAACAACTTCTTCCCGCTCTGCTGTTTATTATGATCATGATAACTTGTTAGAGGTGTGCTGATTTCAAAATGGTTGCATAGCTTTTTTGTTTGTCTTGTATCTTCTGCTGCGATCACATCAGATTCTTTTAATATACGAATCGCGCGATATGTCATGTCTTCCAGGTTGCCGATCGGTGTTGGAACTAAGTACAGCATGCCGCTATCTGTATCATTCTTGTAGCTCTTTTGCTGCCACATACGAAACACTTCCCTCTTTTATCAATCGTTCTTTTTGAGCACGGCTAAGCTTCTTTACAGCAAACTCCATGCGCATCGCTTCTTGTTTAGTAGAAAAGACCGCTTGAAAGACGAGCTTTAAAGGTCCTCTTCCTCTTGTATACTTTGCGCCTTTTCCTTCTTCATGTTTTTTGAGACGCTTTTCTATATCATTTGTATAGCCTGTGTAATAGCTTCCGTCTTTACATTCCAGAATATATATATAGTGCTTGTTATTTTCCATCTTCGCCATAGAACATCTTTTTTAGTTGCTCGGTGTATTGGCCGTCTTCCCCATAGACCGTTACAGGAGGCAGAATGTGCAGATCGGGTTTACCGTTCTTCATTCCTTCTATTAAAAGCATGTTAGCTTCACTGCCTGCTTTCGGATAGATGAGCTGCAGCTTCTTTGGTTCAAGTTTATATTGTCTCATATAAGCTAAAATTTCCATCAGCCTATTCGGCCGGTGAACCATAGCAACTTTTCCGCCTTGTTTTACGAGTTGGCTACTTACCCGGATAACATCTTCTAGCGAACAATGTATTTCGTGACGCGCGATAGCCAGGTGTTCATTCTGATTAAAATCTTCTTCATGTGCAGATGCAAAGTACGGTGGATTACAGGTGAGGGCATCGAACGAACCATAACCATATGTAGCTGGAGCGTCTTTAATATCTGCCAAGTCCATCTGAATCTGTTCCTCTAAATGGTTTAACGCTACACTCCTAGTCGCCATACTGTGCAATCTTTCCTGAATTTCTACTCCAGTAATCTGTGCTTTTGACCGCTTGCTTAACAAAAGAGCAACTGCACCGTTACCACTACACAGATCAATAATCTTACCCTTTTGAATCGGAACCCATGCGAAACGACTTAATAAAACAGCATCTAGTGAAAAAGAAAAAACAGAGGGACTTTGTATGATTTTTAAATCTTCGTGTACTAAAAAATCAATCCGTTCATCTTGTATTAGATCACTCACAGGCTTCCCTCTCTTTCTTCTATATAATAGGTAGAGTTTTTAATGTTTTTTGATTTACAGCTGTGAAAACTGAACGAATACCCTATGAATGTCCATCTTTTAATGATATAGGTACAGTTTCGGGTCCATATACTAATCACTTTTATATACTTAGGGGGGTATTCAGCTCATCCAATCCAAAAGTTTTTAACTTCAATCCAGAAATTTAGGCTGTTTATCCACGAGTTTTGGCTCTCAATCCAAAAGTTTTTATCGTTTATCCACGAGTCTACAATCGTCGACAAATTCCGCAAGCTACTCCCCCTCGTATACCCCCGATATGAATGTTCATCTTTTGGGACTCGCCGCCTTACGCACAAACACTGCCATATAAAAAGAAGCCTTCCCATTTGGAAAGGCGTTTATTTCTTATTTAAAAATGAAAGACAAAACAAACAATCTCCCTCTGAACGAACACTGCCATAATGAAGGTTGCAAATGTGGAATCCTTCTTGGTAGAGCCGCGCCAGGTTATCATAACCTTCACCAATATCAGTGGGTTCCTTTTTGGCTTTAGAGGTTACAGACTTTTTAACAGAACTCCGTTTCTGATCGGCATTCAGCTTGTTTCGCAGATTTTCATTTTCCATCACGAGATGGTGGTTTTCTTCAATTAGTGCAGCCAAATGAGTCTTGAAATCTTCCAGTTGCTTTGACAGCACCGTGATTTGCTCTTCCATCTGTACTACGCGGGAAAATATAGTTTTCTTTTCCACGAATTCCACCTCTTTTACTCTGTGGCCTGACTGAATAATTCCTCTCTCTTACCAGCAGCAAGCTCGTCCAATGTGAACTCTGTCGTTCTTTCCATTGCAGGAATGTTCACTTGAATGACCTTTTCTAGCAAGTTCAAGCCGACAACGCGACCAACACCATGAGGGGTCATAATCTCTTCACCAACATCAGGCATTTCTTCTTTAGCTTCTTCATAATAGTCGTTCTCATACTTCAAACAACACATCAAACGGCCGCAAAGGCCTGAAATTTTAGCAGGATTCAAAGAAAGGTTCTGATCTTTTGCCATTTTAATCGATACTGGTTCAAAATCTCCAAGGAACGTTGAACAGCAAAGCATTCGGCCACAAGGACCTATTCCGCCAAGCATCTTCGCCTCGTCCCTAACACCGATCTGCCTGAGTTCGATTCTAGTACGGAAGATAGAAGCCAGGTCTTTAACCAACTCCCGGAAATCGATTCTTCCGTCTGCTGTGAAATAAAAGATAATCTTGTTACGATCAAACGTATATTCAACATCGACAAGCTTCATATCCAGCTTATGCTCGATGATTTTTTCCTCACAACTTTGAAACGCTTCCTTAGCGGCTGCTTTATTTTCTTCTACAGACAAAATGTCCTTCTGTGTCGCGAGCCGAACGACTTTTTTTAAAGGAAGAACAACATCATTCTCCCCGACTAGTTTCTTATCGATAACTACCTTGCCATATTCTATTCCACGCGCTGTTTCCACAATGACAAACGCGTCTTTTTTCACTTCAAGGTCGCCGGGGTCGAAATAATATACTTTACCCGCTTTTTTAAAGCGGATTCCCACTACCTCATACAAGGTTTTATCCCTCCCGTAATCGTAAAACCAACTGCTCCATCACCATCAAGGGGCTGACGTTGCTCCTGAGTCTAGCTTGAGCAGTCAGTATCGCTTGCAGGGCTTCACCCGTCTTTTTTTGCGAAGTGTGAAGAGCCTGCTGCTCTAATGCTTGAAGCTGATCGAAAAACACAACGTTTTCCGAGTTTGATAAATGTATAGATAAAAGATCTCGATACCAGATCAAAAGTAAGTTTAAAGCTAAACGTAACTGATCTTTTTCTTTAAAAAAACTTAAATACTGATCTTGCAGTACAACAAGACAGTAATCAGGCCGGAGCCTCAAGTCCTCCGTTAATTGTATCACTTTGGCTCTTGCTTGTGCAAACCACTCTTCCCTACAAATTTCGAGTGCTTCCGCATAATCCGAAGTCAGAGAGGACGCTAACATGGCTACCGGTTTTGGAATATCGTCTTGTAGTAATTTTTCTAAAATCCCTTGTGGGGGAAGGGGTGAAAAGGTTAATGTCTGTGCTCGCGAACGGATCGTATCAAGCAGACGATGGACCTGTTCTGTTAAAAGAAGTGCGATCGTATCGTTTCCTGGCTCTTCTAAAAACTTTAAGAGGCTGTTCGCCGCCTGAACGGTCATCTTATCAGCATGCTCAATAATGTATACCTTTTTCGAAGACTCCATCCCACTGTATGCAAACTCTTTTTGAAGTCCTCTTATCTGGTCGATCTTAATGTTTTGGCCATCTGGTGCGATGATATGCACATCAGGGTGGTTGCCAGATGTGATCCTCTTGCAGTTCGGACAGCTTTCACAAGGGTTTCCATCCTCACTATTTCTGCAAAGAAACGTTTTAGCAAGAACCGTTGCAGTCGCCATTTTCCCTGTTCCATGAGCCCCTTCAAAAATATATGCATGAGCAAGGCGCTGTTTTCGTATACTGTTTTTTAATAATTTCACAACACGAGGCTGTGTTTTGCTGCACTCTTCCCAGCTCACCATATCTTACTCACCTACTACGTATATAAATTAACTAACAAACCTTTAATTTCTCCGATTCTATCAAGCAGAGTGATCGAATCTTTCTCTTGACTGAGAACCGCTTCTGTTAGCTGAATCAAATGTTCATCTACTTCTTTTACAAGTTTAAGGGTGCGTGATCTTCCTTGTTCGTTCCAGCTTTTGTTCTGCTTAAGCTGCATACCGAAATCAACGGCTTCTTTTACGAAGCGTTGAACCAAGTTTTTATATAGCTGCAGATCCCGTACCGTTTGAGATTGAAGCAGCCTCTTGCCTTGATTTTCTATATCACCTAACAGTCTTGTTAACTGTTCAGAATGTAATTTCTCACTTTGTTTGGATACCGCTTCACCAAATGAAAGAGATGGCTTTTTCCCGATCTTTCCATCGTTTTGTTTCGTATCCAGAATGGGTCTTATATCTTGGCCAATTTTCATAATAACCCCTCAATATATTTAAAATTGCTGAAAGCTTTCAACGGGTAGAACAAAAACAGTCGCCCCGCCTACTTCAACTTCGACCGGGTATGGAACATACGCATCTGCATTGCCGCCCATCGGTGAAACAGGTGCCACCATCTGATTACGGCTCTTGCAGTTTTCCCGGATAATCTCCATAACATCATCGATTTGAGCATCTTCCACACCAATCATAAACGTTGTGTTCCCTGCTTTCAAAAATCCTCCTGTAGTTGCGAGTTTTGTAGCACGGTAGTTTTTATCAACAAGCGCATCTTGCAGTCGGTTGCTGTCTTTATCTTGAACAACGGCTATAATCATTTTCATGGCGAATGCCCCTCTCTACTTTTTCTTATGATTCGATAAAAGTTGATCTAAATCCTTTACGATTTCTTCAAACACTGCATCAGGGCTCTGTTCACCATTAATTCGAACGATTCGATCGGCTTGTCTTGAAAAGATTTCAGCAAATCCTTCTCTCACTCGCTCATGATAAGAAAGATCTTTTTGCTCGATTCTGTCTAAGTTCTCTGTTCCATAGCGAGCTTTCATTCGCTCTTTTCCAACTTGCGGTGTTACATCTACAAAATAACTGCGGTGGGGAACAAGTCCACTCGTTGCAATGTTATTAACTTGAAGCACTCGTTCTTCTCCAACTCCAAGTCCAAACCCTTGGTAAGCGAGCGATGCGTCCACAAATCGATCACACAGTACGACTTTTCCTTCCTCTAATGCAGGAATGATTTTTTCATGTACATGCTGTGCACGCGAAGCCGCATAAAGCAGAACCTCTGTTAGATCATGCATTTCTTTATGCTCTGGATCTAAGACAAGCGCTCGTATTTTATCGCTGATACTTGTACCGCCTGGTTCACGCGTTTGGATAAAATCCACCTGATACTTTCGTAAATACTCAGCAACCTTCTCGATCTGTGTTGTTTTTCCTGACCCGTCCGGCCCTTCTAAAGTTATAAATAAACCTTTCACAATTACTGCCCCTTACCTATGATCAAAAACATATATCACATGGTCCTCTGTAATTCCTTGGAACCGAGCACCCTTCTTTTTTAATGAAGAATACTCTTCTATATGTTTCGAAGTAATTTGTTCTCCTTTTGCAACAAGCGGAATTCCTGGAGGATAGGGAATAACAGCTTCTGCTGCAACCTTTCCTTCTGAATCCTTTATCGACTGAGGTCTTGCTTGTAACCCTCTCATTTCTCTATAAGAAAGTGATAATCTGCTTACTGGCGACAGCCCTTTTAGAGATTGAACCGTTCGTTGTCTCATATCATAACGAGCGAGCTGATCTGATATCTTTTTAATTACCTTTTGCAAGTCCTTCGTATCATTTAGCGGACCTAGCGGCAATACAAACAAGATATTTCTGTCATCTGCCAACTCTGTAAACAATCCTTCTTTTTCAAATAATTCCTGAAGCTCATATCCTGATATTTCCCTATCTGACTGGACGGTAATCTTTAATGGATCAAGCTGATAACGACCTGGAGCTTTCATAACCTTAAGATGAGGAAGAGACTCGATATACATTCTTAGTTCTTCAGATTGAGACAAAATACGTTTGATCTCAACGCTGCTCAAATTTTCAAGATAAAGTCGGCTAAGATCGAGTGAAGCCATGATCAGATAGGATGGAGAGCTAGACTGCACCAACTGCAGTGCATGTTTTAATCGGTGAATATCCACTCGTTCGCTGTTCACATGTAAATAAGCGCCCATTGTCAGCGCAGGGAGAGTCTTATGCGCAGATTGCACAACCATATCTGCCCCTTTATGTATCGAGCTGATCGGCATATCCTTTAATCCGAAATGTGCTCCATGAGCTTCATCGACTAATACAACACCACCCAAACTATGTATAAAATCAGCAATTTCTTGAATGTCTTGCTGCATTCCATAATAAGTAGGGTTAGTTAGTATGATACCTTTCACATGTGGATGATTCTCAACCGCTTGTTTGATGGTGAGTAGATCCACACCTAATGGATATCCTCCCTCTTCATCCATTTCGGTATGAAGAAAAACTGGAGTAACACCAGCCAGCTCTAATCCATTCAGCACAGACTTATGACAGTTCCGTTGTACAAGTACGATATCATCATCATTAAATGAAGAAAGGATCATCGCATGATTGCCACAAGTGCTTCCATTTACTAAAAAAAAGCTTTGCTTCACTTTGTAGTAGGAAGCCAACAGCGCTTGTGCCTCTAAGATCACACCTTCAGGGTGATGCAGGTCATCAAGTCCTGAAAGCTCAGTAACATCAAACGGTAAAACAGATTGAAAGTGGGCTCTAGCTTTCTCTTCAAAAATGTGTCCGTTCTTATGTCCTGGTACGTGAAAAGACCATTTATTTGTACGATTATGATTAATTAATGCTTCGTAAAGCGGTGCATATTTCATCACATAATTCCTTTATTTTTCAAACATTTTTTGCATTGATCGCTATCTTTATTCTATCACAGTTTCCCTTCCTACGAATTTACAGCAACAAAAAAACAGGCTGACGAACAGCCTGTTTTCTTATGAAGACGCATTTACTAACTTTAATTTTCTTAGTTGTGATAAGTAATGTTTATAATATTCGTCATTGGTTTTCGCGGTCAGAATTTTATGCTCACATTCTTGGCAAATAAACTGATGAAGAATGTGTAATCCTCGATCTTTCTTCTCTTCACATACCATACAAATTTCCCCGTACTGTCGTGTCGCTTTCATTCTTCCACCTCCATAATTGCCATTGTAGCCAGAAATATTTATTCATATACGTTTATTCAGATTATTTTGGATACTCTATAAAATGTATGAGACTCTGGGCTTTGTTGTGTCTGTCTTCATTCAATTCATGAAAATAAACCAAGTTCGCGCCTTCATGGTCCATTAATCCCCCCTGTGACGCGGTTTAAAACTATTTGATGTGCTGGATAGGCAAATAATTTGCTTTTTGGGAGGTTTTGAGGGGTTTGGCGTGTTTTGGGCAGGTTATAGTGTGTGGTAACGGGTAGCCGCCCTAACTAGTAAAGTATGTTTGTCGAAAATCGGATAAAAATGTTTATCTACGGAATTATGACGGAGTTTTACGGATATCTTCAGAATTACCTCGTATAATAAGCAGTTTACCTCGTAATTATGTGCGGTGGAGTTGATAGAGAGAGCTGATTAGGGGTTTTGTGTGTTGCTTCTGAGGTGTTTATGTTGGTTTTTAGCTTGGGTGATGATTGTGGGAGCTGCTGGAGGGGCTTTTGGGATGGATTTTGGAGCTTTTTCTGAAGAATATCGCGAGGTGGAAGATGGCTCTGGCCATCTTCTTCGTATTTTGAGGGTTTTGAGGGGGTTTGAAGCGTTAAGCGTGCGTCCCGCGAATACCATGTGGGGTATCTCCTGGCCCTAATTAAGTCTAAATAAGAAAAATTAAGTCAAAATGAGAGCGAATTAAGTCGGAACGGACCTCAATTAAGTCTAAAAACAAAAATAAAGGCCGTTCGCTAATTCTCGACAACCGCTCTCTGCCTGATCCAAGCGCTATACCCCCGAGCCTTCCATCCCCAGCCCCCATAATCAGAAGTTTGGCACTCGCCAAACCACCTTTCTTCTTTTCTATCTTTTTT
>NZ_JACZDU010000014.1:0-41920 GCF_015903895.1 Fictibacillus sp. 5RED26
TTTTTCTTTTACCGCATCACTCTCTTAAAGCAGCGACAAAAACTATCTTACCACATATCTTCTTTCGAAGCAACAACTTTTTTAAAAGTTTATGTTTGTTTTTGTCGAACGTTATGTAAGAAAAGCAACAACGTTTATTACTATATCAGCGATACGGACGCCCGTCAACGCTTTTTTAAAGATTTTATTAAAAAACCTCTTTTCTTGTCGAAAAGAGGTTTGCTTTCTATAAGGAATACTTCTCTAAAAGATCGTTTTTCGTCTTCCATACTTGAACGGAAAGGTCGACAAAATACTCTTGTGGATTCAATCTTCGTAAGTGCTGAGGCCAGAATAAACCAAGCTGTTCCTGATGATAGCGCCGAATTTCTTCGAGGTTCGGAAGGTCATACACAAGCTTTCCTTCTATATAAACGGGCTGTAGCAGTTCTTCGGCAGTAAAGGAAGAAACAATCTTACTTTTGTATGTGTGCACTGGATCAAATAGTTTAATATCTTTTTCAGGAAGCACTTCATCATCCATCGCAATGTAATCCGCTTCTGCTTTTCCGTTTGAGTTGATGATACGGTAGACCTTTTTATATCCAGGTGTTGTTATTTTCTCTACATTAGATGAAATTTTGATTGTGGGTACAAATTCTCCGTTTTCGTATTTAGCTACAACTTTATAAACGCCTCCGAGTGCAGGCTGATCTGATGCTGTAATAAGCTGCGTCCCAATTCCCCAAGAAGTGATTTTTGCACCTTGTGCTTTTAAATCTGAAATCACATCGTCGTCCAAGTCATTACTTGCTACGATCCCCACATCTGTTAGACCTGCTTTATCTAACATTTTCCGAGCCTGAATAGATAGGTATGCTAAATCACCACTGTCCAACCGTATACCTTTGAGTGATTTCCCAGCTTCCTTCATCTTTAATCCCACTCTTATCGCGTTCGGTACTCCGCTTTTTAACGTATTGTACGTATCAACCAGTAAAACGCTTTGATTAGGCAAAGCATCTGCAAACCGTTCAAACGCTTCTTCTTCTGTTTCGTGATCTTGGACCCACGCGTGTGCATGCGTTCCTTTTGTCGGAATACCGAAAAGTTTTCCGGCGCGCATGTTCGATGTGGCATCAAATCCGGCAATGTATGCGGCACGTGCACCCCATATTGCGGCATCAGCTTCTTGGGCACGACGTGTTCCAAACTCCATCAATTGATCATCTGGAGTGACATACCGAATCCGAGCCGCTTTCGTCGCGATTAAAGTTTGATAGTTCATGAAATTAAGCAGTGCTGTTTCCAACAAGTGCGCTTCAAACACACGGCACTTTATGCGAATTAACGGCTCATTCGGAAACACGACCGTTCCTTCTTTTACAGAGAATAATTCTCCCGAAAAGTTAAAGTTCTTTAACTCCTCTAAGAAAGATTCCTCATACTGCTCTTCTTGTGTTCTTAAATAGTCGATATCTTCCTCTGTAAAATGAAGATGCTCCAAATAACGAATGATTCGCTCGAGTCCCGCGAATACCGCATAGCCGCTTTTAAAGGGATTCTTTCGAAAAAACGCTTCAAATACGCGAATATTGTTGTGGGTTCCGTTTTTCCAGTGGGCGTACATCATATTAATTTGATACTTATCTGTATGTAATGCTAAATCTTCATAGCTCATGTATGAGTCCCGCCTTTCTCTCTCTTCATTTTTCTCTATTTGTGTAGTTGTTAAACATAATAAAAGGCCCGATAACCTAATAGATCATCGGGCTACTTCTTATTCTGAAATGGAAAGCCGCTTTTCAATCTCTTTTTTTCCATTTTGATCGACAACGTAATCACCCATAAACTTCTCGCCATTCACACCGTATACTTCTAAGTTTGATTTCCACTGATTATCCGCTGGGCTCACACTCAAAACCACTTCGTATTCTTTAACATCCTTCAATTTGTTCATGCTTGAAGGTTTTTCAATGATTAATTTGTAAGACCCGTCGGGATTAACATCCGCCACATCCGCTAGTCCTGAGACAATATAGTTCGGGATATCCAAGCTCCCTTTCAGTCTTGTTCCCTCTAAGAGATTTGACTTTCCTTCTATATAAAGATACTTATCATCTTTTTGAATGTCGGGTTCATCTAATCGAATTGTAGGAGCACCGTAATCTTCAGGCTTTTCCCATTCAGGCTTCTTTATTTTAGCAGAAGCATTCGATTCATCTTGGGGAATTTCAAGGGTTAAAAGTGTGATGTTCTGCTGCATATCTGATTCTTCTTGTAATCTGACAAACGGACCTTTCAATTTTTCACCGTTTTCTCCATAGTGATCTTTGATTGGTTGATTGTCGGTACTAGGTTCAAATTTAACTTGCACTTTTAGTAACCCGTCAGAGTTTTTAGGGATTTTCATTTCAGTCTCGAACGTCCCATCCTCATTAACCTGAGTGTCACCACGTCCGCCAATAATCGTACCCTCTACACTATCTAGCCAGATAACTAATCCAGACTCAGGCAAAAGATTCGTCCGTCCCTTAAGTGTAATCAACTTCCCTTTACGATTCGCTTCCCCCTCAAACCAAACTTCATATTCGCCTTGGTCTTTAGGCGCATCAGCATTTGTGTCTTTAACATTAACTTTTTCTTTTTCGTTAGTATTCTTTACTTCACTTTCAACGCCTTTATTGGAGCTTGCTGATTCGCTATTGCCGCATCCTGTAATAAGTATTACCGCGATAGTTGCTACTAATAAGCTTTTTATCCTTTTCAAGCTTCACCACTCCTATTCAGTTCTAGCTTCCTCCGCATAATCTTGGATCACCTTTACAGCACGATCTCTTTCTGCTGTTAGAGCTTCCTTCTTAGTCTCGTGTTTTTCTTTTGCATATTCCATAAGTTTTTCATTTCTTTCCCGAATCAGTTCATCAAGCTTGTTAATTTCTTCATCCGTCAGCTTTTTCTGATCTCTCAAAATTAACTTTACATCTTGGAAAAGAGACTGTTCATCTCGAACGCTATTAATAACGGCGTCTGTGTAAACTTTTCCGAGATCCATAAATTTGTTTGAGCTACTCCAGTTGATATCCGTAATGTCCATAGAAGAATCCCAATTAATTCGGGTATTATGCATCGCCTTCGACCAGTTGGAATCAACTTCATCAAACAATTCTTTCTGAGAAGAAACCGATTGGAATTCGCCTCCACCCGCTTCTGCTACTGCTTTTAGCTGTTGCTGACCTTCGTTATCTACATCAAAGCCGATAATGTTTACTTCTGCCTTGATGTTCGACTCGTGTAAGTTTTTCGCTGCTTCTACAGGATTTCCGTCACATGTCTCAATTCCATCACTCACAATATAAATGACGTTATTTCCTTCTTTTCCCTGTAGATCCTTTTCAGCCGCTTCAATAGAAGCTGCGAGCGGTGTCCAGCCGGTTGGCTCGAATTTAGAGAGAGATTGTTGGAAAGTTCCTTCATTATATGCGCCGAAAGGGTACATAACTTCCGTACTTTCACAAGAAACCTTCTTGTCTTTATCAGCGTTACTTCCTTTATGTCCATAGACGCGCAGCATGACGTTCGCGTCATCAGGCAATCCACCTGCAAACTTCTTCAAGGCTTCTTTTGCCGCCGTCATCTTATCCGTTCCTGATACTTTTCCTGCCATACTACCGCTTGCATCTAAAAGAATGGCTACATTAAGAGGACCTTCCTTCTTTTCCTCTCCGTCTTCACTTTCTTCTTGATACTTCTCATACGCCTCTACTTCTTCAAACGTAATGTCAAAGTCCTCTAACTCCTGAAACCCCTGCTGATGATTGGCAGCAAACCCAGCAACAATTCGATTAAAGGCTTCCTCAGCCTTCATACCTTTAGGATAGTTCTTTGTGATTTCGTTAATCTCTTTATCAAGAGCATCACCTTCAAGATCTTTTACCTTTTCGTTATACTTACCTGCACCCTGTTTCACCATCTCTTCAGGATCAGTAGGCGCTTTTTCAACCGTCTCTTTTTTCGGTTCTTTTTTCTTTTCATCAGTATCAGATGCTGTTTTTTCTGTTGAGCATGCGGTTAATAGAAGAAAAAATAGTAAAACCATTAATCCTATATTAATTTTTTTCATACTTCTCTCCTCTTTAAAGTTATTTATAAGTACTACATTTATTTACTTATTTATATAATGCACTGCCAACATCATGACTGGTAACGCTACAGCTGTATAAATGATTGCTCTTAAGGTTGAAAGTGATTTATTTGAGTCCTTAATTTTTGTGAAAACCATAATATAAATACAAAGAATTGCTATTGGGTACAACACATAATAAATTTTGTTTTTATGTGTAATTAAAATATTATCAGGTGTTTTTTCAATTACGAAAACAAACATAAGGAAGATATCTACTATAAAACCTACTAAAGCCAATAAGAAGACTTTTCCTAGTACTTTAGAATCCACTTGATACCCTCCTTCATTCTGCTATAAATGTACTTTTCTATTTTTCAGTACCTAAATACAAAAAACTAGTATGGATGTTTACTTCTGCTTATACTCTTCTTCAATAGATTTTTTCATTTCCTCATAGGTTTTATCATTAATTGACTCCAAATAACTTACAACTTCTTCCTGAGAACTGTCTATTAAGTCTTTCTGTTCATCCCTTTTATCACTAAGGTAGTTATACATCTCTTTAGTAATCTTCTTTTTTTCATAGAATAAATAATCAGCAGCAGATATTAAATTTGCATTCTGTTTATCTCTTTTTTCGCCCCAATCATTTGAGAATGCTAATGTCATAAATTCTCTGTCCACTCTTATAGAATCTAAATCATTTATAGCATCTCTTTTCCAACTATCCCATTTCTCGGCAATATCTTTTGCTGATTCAAATTGCTGTCTTAGCGCTTCTTGATTGTTGACTGTTGCGTATATTCCTTCACTGGCTGTGGCGATATTCTTCAACTGAGCTTGTCCTTCAGAATCGACATCAAAACCTATAACATTTATTATTGGTTGTATATTCGATTCAGCTAAATCTTTAGCAACATTAACTGGATCTCCACCACACGTGTTAACTCCGTCACTTACAAGGAAAATAATATTTGTATTTTGATCTCCATTATATTTGGCCATATCCTCTTTTGCTTTATTTAATGCAAGGGTGATTGGTGTCCAACCAGAAGGATTAAATTGATTAAGTGCTTCCTCAAAATTATTCTCTTCATAATTTTGCATAACATACACTACATCGCTACTCTCACAAGAGAGTTTCTTATTGTTGTCAGAGCCAGTCCCTTTATGCCCATATACCCGTAGTGCGACGTTTGCTTCTTCTGGTAAAGAAGAGGCAAATTCTGTTATAGATTCTTTAGCTAGGTCCATCTTTGTTTTTCCACCAATTTTTCCGTTCATACTTCCACTAGCATCAAGTACTATCTCAACATTTAAATTTTCTTTAAATTTAAAACGAGGATCTTTTATTTCAGGACTTCCGAAGGATTCCATTTTCCACTTTTCAAGAACAGTTTGCGGATCTATAAAATCCTCATGAAACATGTACAAAATGTTGTTCCAATATAGCTCTTTTTCTTTCTCACTTGCATCATTATTAAGTGGAGGCATTTTATCTAATGATTTATAAACCTCTGCTTTTTCATCAACTGGTAACAAATCTACAGTTTTGCCTGCATATTTTCCCCCAGGGTATTTAATCAATTCATCAGTACTTGTAGGTGGGTTGATTATTTTTTCTTTTAGAGATGTCTGATTCTCGTTCTTATTTTCAGTGTGTGATTCTTTAGTAGGTTCTTCTGTTTTATTCTTACTTGCTTCTTCACTGGTACAAGCAATTAATAAAAATAAAGATAAACTCAGGAACGTTAATTTTACATAGCTCTCTAATTTCATTTTCCCCATATTCCTCATTTCCTCTTAAGCTCTCATCTCTTCTTTTTCTCTTATCTTCTGGATATGGTTATGCTTCATAGCTGGCAATGCCAAAACCACTGGAATAATAAAGAACGGAAATGATTCTTCCCCCATAAAAAAAAGAATCAAACTTAACGGTACGACAAGCCCGTAGATTAATAGATATAGAAGAAAATAAACACGTCTCCATCGTTTTTCTTTTTTGGACATATCGCACCTCATTTTCTAATGATTAAAACTCTATCTCTTTTTTTGTATGTGTTTTCTGAAACTCTGCTGGCTTCGGGTCAAAGTATTCCATCGTAAACTTTGGAACGAACTTGTTATTCTGCAGGTAACCTGATCCCCATGTTGGGTCCATCGTTAACCAGCGTCCGTCCACCTTCGTCTCCACCCACGCATGATTCTGCCCGGCAAATCCTGTTACCATTTGCGCTTCCATACCACTTGCACGCAATAGAGCAATCGCTAGATACGCAAAGTCCTGACAAACGCCTTCTTTCTCGTTCAACGTTTTTACCGCACTGTCGTCAAACTCAAACGTTCGATTGTTTAGCTTGTCTACGTCATAGCTCACGTTATTTGCTACATACTCATATACAGCTAGCGCTTTTTCTTTGTCGGTCTTTTTATTTTTTGTTAGTTGCGCTGCTAATTTTTTAATCTCAGGAGCATCTGATTGAATACCTCTAGACGGCAAGGTAAATCGTTGATCAATCGTGTTTGTATTCTCAACCATGAAGGAGGCTACCCCTTCAAAATACTGCATGTATCCGTTTGTCATTGTAAAATCTGGTGCCATTAAGGACACATCGTACTTACCAGGTCCAAAACGGAGGAAAAACTCTCCCTCAAATTTATTGTTCTTAACGGGGATCGCGTACATCGCTTTTAGGTCGTCTTTCTCTGTCTGAACAAAAACGACATTTGTCTTGTTCGCACCCTCACCTTTAGGATCAATACTTCCTTTAATCTTATATATCAGATCCGTTTTTTCACCGCCTACTTCTGGGGACTCAAGTTTGAAGCCTTTTTCCTCATAAGCAGAGGAATATTTCACCGGTTCAGAGGATTTACTAGATAAATTCTTCACATATAAGTGAGCCGCATCCGTAAAAAAGTCTGTCGACCCTTCTTTTGGCGTCATAATCTGTACCTCATGAACACCCGCACCATAATATAGAGGGATTTTCTGAGTGAATTTTCCATTCTCAACTGGGACCATAATTTTGGTAGATTCACTTTCTTTTTTAAGCTCAACCATAAGCTGCTCCACACTAGAATCAGCAACGTCACCCGTAAGCTCGAAAGAACCATCTCTTTCCATATACCCATTTATGGAATTTTTTAACTTTAAATCGTATTGAAACGCGTTCTTCGTATAAGCAATATCTCTCTTAATCTCAGGGTTTACGTTCTCTACATCAAATGAGGCAATGTCGTAATAGTAGTCTTCAGCCGTATCACTTGGCACACTTACTTTGACAGAATAATTTCCCTTCCCATTAAACAACTGTACCTTTTGTTCAAACTTGCCTTCTTTTAAAGGAGCGTAATAGCTAAAGTCACGACCGTTCGGCCCTTCTTCATCACTTCTTACTTTGATCCATACATGGTCTGACTTGAAACTGTTATACTTTTTCGCCTTACCTTTAATGAGTACTGTTGAGTTCGCCGTAAACTCTTTGTACTTAGGGCTCGATAACGTCGCTTCTACTTCTTCAGCGTATGGAAGAAGTTCTAGTTTCTCTAATGTGTCTTCTTTGTTTGCTTCCTCAGCGAGGGTTGTATACTTGTCTTTTTTCTCTTCTTGTTCAGGTTTGGCAGAAGGGGATTCGGTTGTGCAGGCGGTTAGTGCCAGAAGCATGAGTATCAGAAGAAAATTAGTTATTTTATTTCTCATTGAATAATCTCCTTTGTTTATTTTCAAAAGAAAAGAGATGGAGCTTCCATCTCGCATGACAAACATTGTTATATCTAAAAAATTAATACGAATTTCAATTGAAAAAGTTTCCAGAAAGATAACTATTAGACACTTTGTTCTTTTTCTCTAATACTGTTTATATGATTTTTCTTCATCATAGGCAGACCTAAAGCTATACCTAACATAGCAATAGGAAACCCTTCATATCCACCTAACCACATGAAGAGATTATAAGGAACATAAATACCATAGATAAAGATATACATGATTACATAAAAACGACGCCATTTCTTTTCACTATTTGACATTCAAATTCCCCCGGCTACAATTTATAAATAGGTATTTATTTCTCGTCTTGTCTAATTTTTTTCTATGCCAAAACTATCACAGAATTTCCAGAAGAGTCAACCTTCTAAAACCTTGCTATATAAAGGTTTATCACACTTATCCACAACCTTATTACTACCTTTCGCAATCTTCGACTTTTTACGACACCCCTCCTAGAAAACGATACTAGTAATTTCTTCATGACTAATATACATAAATATCCATTTTGTCATTGTACTTTCCTTAACTCTTACAAATATAAACCTATAAATTCACTAGATATGTGCATTTTACTCATTTAAAAACAAATGAATTCAAATAGGTAAAAAGAATTAAATCACAAAAAAGCACCTAATTAATTTAGGTGCTATCAAAATTCTATTCATTATTTTTCAAAATTGCCTAGCCATCTCCACGAATAACCATAGTGCGTGGTGTCATACAGCGTATTTTTAAGCTCTTTTTTCTCTCCGGGTTTTAAAGTAACGGTTTCCGTAACGTGTGTAAAAACCTTTTTGTCTTGTCTGTTCTTAACCGTAATCTCGATTTTCCCGTTATATGTATATTGCTTGTTGAAATTTGCTGCATATATATTATAAGCTGCAGAACCTCTGCCCTTCTCGGGAATGACAACAACCTCTAAGTTCTTAAAGGATTCATTTTTATGATCTCCTCGGTCCTCATAAGTTTCTTCAAGGGTTTCAAAGGCTTTAATCTTCATGTGCTCATCCATACTATCAACAATTTTTATAATGCCATTTATGAAAAATAAACAAGTTGCTATACACCCAATCGCCCAATAAACACCTGTTCTCGTTCTACCTAACTTTTTGTAGTGAACGAATGAGCTAATGGCTAGAATAAGTCCAAATGCAAAAGCTCCTATGTTAAACCAGAACAAACCATTTAAATAGTCATTATCCATTTTTGTCCTCACCTTTTTAAAACTTCAATTTAATTAAGTTCACCTTTCCACTCCCAGGAATATGAATCGTACAGACTTCTCCCATCAAAATGATCTATTTGTTTCTTTTCGCCTGGTTTTATAGTAATTTTTTTAGTTGTGTATTCTCCGTCAACTATTTTATTATTGATGATGGTTTTTATATAAACCTTTCCATGAAATGATACCTTTTTATTAAAATTAGCTACAAAAATATAATGAGTATCTGGGCCCTTGTTTCTATCAGTTTTAAGTGATAACTCCAGGTTAGCAAAAGATTCTTCTTCATTTCCTCTTTTTTCATTGTTTTTTTCCATTTCTGTATATGCAGCTTTTACTCTTTGCTCGTCTGAATAGTTCACGTACAGAATTACCCCATTAAAAAAAACCATAACTCCTATAAAGACCGCTGTTCCCCAGAGTTCAGCTCGAATTTGACTAACTTTTTCTTTCTTTTTCTTTTTGTAATAACCTATTCCAAATATTAATGCTAAAATGAACGCAATTATATTCCAAAATATAATTAACCACACTGGCCACAATACCTCCTAACTTAATCCCCTTCTATATGTATCTGTAATCCTCAAACTACTCTAATTTTCATACCTTTCTTACGCTCAATCCAAGTCAAAGTTTCGACATAAAAAAAGTTGAGGTCAAAAAATCAACCCCAACAACTCTTCACTATAATAAAACGTCACTAACGCGCCTACTGCTAAATATGGTCCAAACGGGATTGCGGTCTTTCGGTTATATTTCTTCGTTACTAATCCTACGATTGAGACTAATACCCCTACGATGGACGCGACCATCAATGTCAGATATGAACCTTGAAACCCGAGTACGAGTCCTAATACGCCCATCAGCTTAATATCTCCACCGCCGATTCCGCCTTTTGAGAGAATGGCTAACAACAACAAAAATAAAAATCCAAGCAGACTTCCGACGGCAGCGTCTACCCAGCCTCTAGGTTCAAAGATTACTTGTAACGCTAAGAACCACACGAAAAAGACGATCAGCACTTTGTCCGAGATAATAAAATACAACAAGTCGGAAACGGTAATGATGGCGCATAATAAAACGAGTGAACAGGCTAACAACAATTCGATAGAGAACCCGTATTTTATGTATGAAAAACTATAAAGAGCACCTGTTGCGAGCTCTACCATTGTATATAAAAGGGGAATCCGCTTCTTACATGTTTTACACTTTGCACCTGCAGCTAAAAATGAAACGATGGGAAACAGCTCGTACCATTTTAGCTGCCTTTCGCAATGGTCACATTGTGAGCGTTCTACACCTACGATTTTCATCCCCTTTGGCAGACGATAGCCGATTACTCCGCCGAACGAGGCTAATACGGCTCCTACTACAAAAAACCAAACGCTCCACATTGCTTCCATTTCCCACTTCTCCCTTAATCTTCTTTCTGCACACTATTATAATGAAGAAACTTATTTTTTGCATCTCTCTTCCTTAAAGTTATCGGCTATCTTTTTTATTTGTTTTCCTGCAAATACAAAAAAGGAATGCCCGAAAACGGACATTCCTACCAATGTTTTTTACTATTCGACTAAGAATACAAAATAGCTGATAAAGACGATGAAGAGAACCCACATGATCGGGTGAACTTCTTTGAAACGCCCTTTTACTGTCATTGTTAGTGGGTACATAACAAATCCTAGTGCGATACCTGTTGCGATGCTGTATGTGAGCGGCATTGCAATCAATGTTAAGAATGCTGGTACTGCAATTTCTAAACGGTCCCACTTAATCTTGCTTAGAACGGATACCATCAGTACACCTACGATAATAAGTGCTGGTGCTGTTACAGATGGTGTTACGACAACTAATAATGGTGAAAAGAAAAGAGCTAATAAGAACAACCCGCCTGTTACAACGGATGTGAATCCTGTACGTCCACCTGCTGCTACACCTGAAGCTGATTCGATGTAAGCTGTTGTTGAAGATGTTCCAAGGATCGCACCAACTGCGATCGCTGATGAATCCGCAAGCAACGCTTTACCAGCACGAGGCAGCTTGTTGTCTTTCATGATTCCGGCTTGTGAAGCAACTGCCATCAATGTTCCTGCTGTATCAAAGAAATCTACGATAAAGAACGTTAGAACTACGATCATCATATCTACTGTGAAAATTTGATCAAAGTGAGAGAACGCTTGTCCGAATGTTGGTGCAAGGCTCGGAATCGCTCCTACGATTTGATCAGGCTTATTGATCAAGCCAGCAAAGATACCAACTACAGCGGTGATTACCATGCCGTAGAAGATTCCTCCACGAACGTTTCGGATCATCATTAAAATCGTAATGATAAAACCAAAGATGGCAAGAAGTGTTGGACCTTGTGTTAAGTCGCCAAGAGAAACAAGTGTTGCTTCGTTTGGAGCAACGATTCCTGCGTTCTTGAGTCCGATAAATGCGATGAACAGGCCGATACCGGACGCTGCAGCAAACTTCAGATCTTCTGGGATCGCGTTTATGATGGTTTCACGAATTTTAAATAATGTAATAAAAATAAAGATAATTCCAGACATCAATACGCCAGCAAGTGCTGTTTGCCACGGAATATCCATGACTAAGACTACCGAGTAAGCGAAGAATGCGTTAAGTCCCATACCTGGAGCAAGTGCAATCGGATACTTCGCTACAATCCCCATGAAAAGTGTTCCAAGGGCCGCAGCAAGTGCAGTTGCCGTGAACACGGCACCTTTATCCATACCAGCATCACCTAGTACGGATGGGTTAACGAATAAAATGTAAGCCATCGCAAGGAACGTTGTTAATCCCGCTGTTGCTTCTTTTTTGTAAGAAGTGTTGAACTCCTTGAAACCAAAATACTTTTCCATCTATACATCCCCCTATACCCTGTCTACGTATAAAGCTTCTCTTTAAAAGTCGCCCATGACTCGAAGTGTTTGACCTGTTCTTCATTGACTAGTTGATTGGAGCGTAAGGTGCGAGACTCCTGTGGGACAAGCGGTCAGGTGAGACACTTAATGGCGCAAAGCGGCAAGTGGCTCACCGCCTGCCCCACGGAAAGCGAAGCACCTGGAGCGCAAATCAACTACTTCCAAAAGCAGCTTTGTTCAAACAAAAAGACCCAAGGGACAAGCCCTTGGGTCTGAATACGTAAGAGTTAATGAAACGAGGCCTATGCAAAGAGAGCATGTGCGCCATGTTTCAAAAATCCTTCGTAGTCAGACCATTTACGGCAGTCTGGTAGAAACTTTCGGGCCATATCCCCGAATTTATACGTAGGAAATACATTTAATTTTTAATTACTTCTGTAGTATAGGTCGAACTTTGTCGTACGTCAAGCGTTTTTACGAATGATTTTATGTTATTTCGCAATAATCGTTCGTGTTTTCGCTTACATACCTATTCCCACTCGATCGTTGCTGGTGGCTTAGACGTAATATCATACACCACGCGGTTGATGTGATCGACTTCGTTTACGATACGAGTAGAGATCTTTTCAAGAACGTCCCAAGGGATACGTGCCCAGTCAGAAGTCATTCCGTCGATCGACGTTACAGCACGGATACCGATCGTGTAATCGTACGTACGAGCGTCACCCATAACACCAACACTTCGGATGTCAGGTAGGACTGTGAAATATTGCCACACTTCACGCTCTAAGCCTGCTTTTGCGATTTCTTCACGAAGAATGAAATCAGACTCACGAACGATTTCTAATTTTTCTTCTGTAATCGCACCAAGTACACGGATTCCTAGACCAGGGCCTGGGAACGGCTGACGCCATACGATGTGCTCAGGAATTCCAAGCTCTGTACCTACTTTACGAACTTCGTCTTTAAAGAGTGTATTAAGTGGCTCGATCAATTTGAACTGCATGTCTTCAGGAAGTCCTCCAACATTATGGTGAGACTTGATCGTTTGTGCAGTTGCTGTACCGCTCTCTACGATATCTGTGTAAAGCGTACCTTGTGCAAGGAACTCGATGCCTTGAAGGTTTGACGCTTCTTCATCAAATACGTAGATAAATTCGTTACCGATGATCTTACGTTTCTTCTCAGGATCAGAAACACCTTCAAGCTTGCTTAAGAAACGCTCTTTTGCATCGACTTTGATGATGTTGATGTTGAACCCTTCGCTGAACGTTTTCATTACTTGATCTGCTTCATCTTTACGAAGAAGACCGTGATCAACGAAGATACATGTTAATTGGTCACCGATCGCTTTATGAACAAGAACAGCAACAACAGATGAGTCAACGCCACCTGACATTGCGCAGATTACTTTTTTGTCGCCAACAACGTCACGGATCTTTTGAATTTCGTCTTCGATCCAGTTTTCCATCGTCCAGTTTCCTTCACATTCACAAACAGATTTTACGAAGTTATCAAGAAACTCGATACCGTACTCTGAATGACGAACTTCTGGGTGGAATTGTACGCCGTAAAGTTTACGAGATACATCACTCATCGCCGCTACAGGACAAGAAAGACTTGTAGCGTCTGTTACGAAACCTTCTGGTGGCGCAACAACTAAGTCGCTATGGCTCATCCATACCACTTGTTGTTCTGGAAGTTTTTCATAGAGCTTGTTCGTGTTTGTTACAGTGATTTCTGCTTTACCGTATTCACGGTGGCTCGCGCGCTCTACTTTACCGCCGAAGTGATAGCTCATCAACTGCATACCATAACAGATACCAAGCACTGGGATATCCAGATCAAAAATAGCTGGATCACAAGCTGGTGCCCCTTCTGCATAAACAGAGTTAGGTCCACCAGAGAAGATGATTCCTTTTGGGTTCATTTTCTTTATATCTTCCGCCGTTGTTGTGTGCGGATGTAATTCACTGTATACTCCTAAATCACGGATACGACGTGCAATCAACTGATTATATTGTCCACCGAAATCTAACACAACGATCATTTCACTCATTACGTGCAAATCATTCGTTACGCTCATGTACTCACCCCATCTATTATTATCAGCTATAGTATCCGTCAGCTTGTCTATCTTTACACTTTCTTTATAAAACAAAAAGAATTCTACCCTTGTTTTCCACATACAAAAACAAAGGCAGAATTCCTTAAAATGTAGCTATAAAGAATCCTGCCTTCATAGTCAGGTCATTTTCGGCAACCCGGTAGAGACTCTCGAACCTTATTATCGAGGATATACGAAGGAGAATAATATCTGACACTATAATCTTAAAGACATTCTAACAATGCCTGTTATAGCGGTCAAGGGCGGATTCTTTTAATTAAATTTTCCCACAATTCTTTATGAAAATCATTCCACAGATCCGACTGCTTTTTCGGACTGAATTGAACGCCTTCATAAGCTTTCGCGAGGATTCTCATGTCCTTTGTATCAAGCTCTCTGTCAACATATAGAGCATACTCTCTCAACGTAAAAGCAGGTCTTCTTTTTATGCCATATACTTTTAATAGCCACATCAAGCGTTCGAAGGCTTGTTCAAAGCTATCAGCGCCCTTTTTATGTTTATAGCGCCAAATCGTGTACTGACGAAGCCATTTTCTGCGGAACAGATAAGCCAGCCCAGCGATCACAACAAGGGCGATTAACAGAACTACAGCTAGCGTTCCTACAGAATTCAGGATTGAACTTGAACTCGTTTTCTCTCCAGAAGTAGAACTATCGTCCTTTGTTACGTCTTTTTCAGGCTTATCCGGCTGAGTCGGTACAGGGGCAGCTGGTGTAGAATCCTTTTCTTCACTCTCTGGCTCGAACGGATTATCAAATCCGCGCGTCGGCTCGAAAGGAACCCATCCGATTCCTGAAAAATACACTTCTACCCAAGAGTGGGCGTTTGCGTTTGTAACGGTGTATTCACGAAGACCATCATCACCAAGTGCCTCAAAGGTTCCAGGAGTGAATCCTTTTACCCAACGAGCAGGTATGCCAACAGAACGCAGCATCACGACCATCGACGTTGAAAAGTTATCACAATACCCTATTTTCGTTTCAAACAAAAATTGATCAACGTAATCTTCATCGCCTTTTGGAACCGCAACTTCGATCGTGTTATAGCCATAAGCGTTTTTAGCAAAATAGCCTTCGACCGTTTTGACTTTATCGTAGAGCGTTGGTTGGTCGGCAGTAACGTCTTGCGCAAGATCTTTTACCCGCTGCGGCAATGTTTCAGGCAGCTGCAGGTAATTTTCTGTTATATAAACGGGGTATTGATTGTTGGAAGCTTTTAATTGTTCTTCTTTTATTACAGGTAACTGGTAGTCCATCTCGTATTCAGAAAGTTTCTCTTCACTTCCACCTTGAAAGGTAGAAATTTTTCCGTTTACACCATCTAACTGATAGTTGATGTCCGATTCTGCTTTAATGTTGGTTAACTTTCCTGGAATCATTAAAAATGAATATTCTTTTCGTTTTTCCGCTTCGATACGTGCTTTATGGTCTTTCATTTCTAATCCATCTTCCCAGACTCTCGTGTAATTCGTATCGGCTGAAGGATTATCTGCTTCTAAAGCGATCGCCTGAGTCGGAATCTTATTTTCCCACCCTTTACCGGTGTAGAATTCTTTCGTTTCTATCCGCCAATAATGCCTGCCGTTATCATAAGCGGTGAAGATCGGCGTATAATCGAACTCAAAAGGTCCACCAAGCTGGCTGTCGTTTTCACCATAACCAATCTTTGCAATCCCAGCGCCTTTTCCTAGTCCTTCTTCTCCATCTTTACCTGACATGTTCTGAAGAAACGGAACAGGATCTGGCCAGATTGGAGATGCTTTTGGTGCCACATACCCTAGAGCTGACGACAATGCAATGACGCCAGAAAGTGGTGCTACCCAAAGAACAGGAAACTTTCCTTTTAAAAGAGAAAACCCTTGCGTTTCAATAATCTTCATCATTCGTAAAATACCGACCAAGATCAGTCCGATGAAAACGGTACGGATGATCGCGAACTTCCCATCATACACCGTAAATGTATCGAGTATCGAAATATAGATAACCGTGATCAAGAAGAACAGGAAGATTCTGCGTGTCTGGACGAGCCAATAATGCATCAAATAACTTACGAGCCAGAGTAAAATAAAGAACAGAAGACTCCTGGAAAGAGACGTCATCTCATTCCAATTCTGGTCTGAAAAAAGCCCTAGATTATATTTAATATCTTCAATCAGAAACGGAACCCACTTAAACGATAAGAAGACATCAAAAAAGTAAAGCGAATGAAGCGCATATAACATCGCTCCCAATTTCACCGGAAAAGAGATCCAGAACGGAAGCTGAAAATACGTAACAATAAACAAAAACAATGTGTACATCACAAAAATCTGAATATCGTTTGTCGTCGTAAGTTCTTTAAGTGGTCTTAACCACTCCCATAAAAGTAGAAAGCCTAAGCCGTACAGAACTAAAACGTGTAGTGTTGACGCTTGTTGCTGATTAGATTGAGGCATACGTGCCACCTGCCTTCAGGGCTTCGTTAAAGTCAGAACCAATAATCGGCGTTACAGGCACACCGAACTGTCTGATTCGAGAGATATACGTGAGTTCTTGACTCTTCAATTTGGAATCAAGCGCTAAGTAAAAGAAAATCACGTTCGTTTGCTGTCTCGATGCGATAAGCTCGAGCGTTTTCATCGTGTATTCTGAAAGGTTCGGCGATATGATAAGAGCCGTCTTTCCTTCCATATAACCTGCCATGTATTCTTGTTTCAATCGTTCTTCAAATGGCGGCTTCACGTCTGACTTCACTTTTGCAAGTTCGTGAAGAATCCGCCACTCTTGTTCAACCCCAATATTCATCGGGATTTCTTTTCCAGATAGCGGATGATAGCCGATCGAACCACCCTTTGAGATCGCATAGTGGACGATCGATGCCGCAAGCGATACGCCGCGTTCAAACAGCCAATCCTGCGTGCCGTAGCTTTTCTCACAATGATCAAGCACGATTACGAAGTCATCATTACGCTGCTGTTCAAACACTTTGGTTAATAACTTATTCGACCTGGCACTCGCTTTCCAGTGCAGCCAGTTCATCCGGTCGCCGGCCACATAATCACGGACACTAACGGTTGATGTATAGTCAGTAAAAGAACGCTTCCCGACTTTTTTCATACCGGATTGAAGCATCTTACCAGCTTCCCACCGCTCGATATCTTGGTACTGTGGGTATACAAAGATCTGGTCTTGTACGGAGACACTCGTACTTTTTAAAACAAAGCCAAAGATATCGCCTGTACTGATTTGAATCTGATCAAATTTAAATAACCCACGCGGTGCAGGATTGATCGTATACGAATATTCTAGGTTTTTGCGGAACAACGGAAACAGCAAAATACGAGACTGGATCTGATGCGTATTGCCCTCGTATCGCGTTTCACGAAGCAGCACCTCTGGCAGCACGTCCTCAACGACTACGTAGAAAAGCGGAAAGTTGCTGCGTCGTTTGATGACAATTGTCACTTCTATTTCTTCGCCTGCCATCAGCTTGTTTTTCGAGATATATCGCTCAACTTTCAACCGTTGTATCGGATAAAAAGCCATCGTAATGGAATAAAGTACGAGCGGAAGTACACTGTAAAACAGAAACCAGCTTACGAATCCTCCCTGAAACATGGCAAAAGAGAACGTAACAAGTAGTAAAAAGATGATCCCTGAAAACCCGATCGGTGTTTTATACCGCTCCCGAAATTTATGAAGAAACGCCTTCATTATGCATGCTGTTCCTTATGAATAGGTGCAGGCACACGTGCCAAAAGCTCATTGATTACTTCTTCTGCTGAGACCCCTTCAAAACGGGCTTCAGGTTTTAATAACACACGATGAACAAGAACATACGGTGCTAAGTATTTCACATCATCAGGGATAACAAAATCACGATTCATGAGAAGCGCAAAAGCCTGTGCTGCTTTTAATAACGCGAGTGATCCACGCGGACTGACACCGAGCGCAATGGATTTATGATTCCGTGTACGATTGATCAGATCGACGATATATCGCTTAATCGAATCTGATACATAGATGTTCTTCACAGCTGTTTTCAATTCAGAGATCTCTTCAGGCGAGATGGCTGGTTTAAGGAGATGGATCGGGTGTTCGTTTCCAATCACGTTCAATACATTAAATTCTTCCTCTGGAGTTGGATACCCCATCGTAAGCTTCATTAAAAAACGGTCAAGCTGTGCTTCTGGAAGCGGATAAGTTCCTTCGTATTCGATTGGATTTTGTGTGGCCATAACTAAGAAAGGATCGGGCAGTATGTGCGTCTGTCCATCAACCGTCATGCTCATTTCTTCCATCGATTCAAGAAGTGCCGATTGCGTCTTCGGTGACGTACGGTTGATTTCATCGGCGAGAATGATGTTTCCAACGAGAGGACCTGGTCTAAATTCAAAACTCATATCTTTTTGGTTATATATCGATACCCCCGTCATATCAGAAGGCAATAAATCAGGTGTGAACTGGATGCGGTTAAAAGTTAGGCCCAGAGATTTAGCGATGGAACGCACCATCATCGTCTTCCCTACTCCTGGGACGTCTTCAAGTAAAACATGTCCCCCTGCTAATAACGAAACAAGCGTTAACTCTGTAACCTTTTTCTTACCTACCATAACTTTTTCTACGTTTGCGATGACCTCTCTAAGATGAGGATGATATTCAAATGTCTTTTCATTTCTAGCGCTCATGATAGACTCCCCTCTAACATTTCTGTCTCTACATTATTTAATTTTTTCTTTCCTTTAAATATTCTCATCAGACAGACGATATTCCTTGTTTTTTTACAAAAAAAGAGCAGATTCGATATCAGTGAACAAATAAAAAAGATGCACCTTATACAGTGCACCGTAATCGCTCTTTCTAAATATTGTTTTGAGTTCTTAAACTCTAATTTCCCAAGCTTAATAAGTATGCTGTTTTTGTAGATATTTCTCGGGAAATTGTAGAAATATGACGATTGAATGTTGAAGAATGTATCTTGTATCGTTGTAAAGTCCATATCGGGTCACGATATATCTATGTAAAAAGAGCTTCATAGCGCTTGACCGTATCGCCCCCCGATACACAAAACTTACTTTCTAAATAGAGATAGAATCGCTTCCCATTTGCTTTTCGGTCGGCTTTGAACCACGATTTCTAATCGTCTATTAAAATCGTTCTGTAGACGCCATTCTTTTACATTATCTTCTCTTAACTTTTGAATTTCTTGCTGCAGAAGTTCACTTTTCTCTTTTTCCTGTTCTAGCAATGCTTCGTATTGTTCTTTCTGTTGATTAGTCAGCTTCTCAATCTTAGCGTTCGTTTTCTGAGCTGCGTTTCCGACATTCGCACTGATTGCATGATGATCTTGCTGAAGTCTTGATACGGTTACTTTAAGCTCTGACATATCGTTTGTCAGCTGCGCATTCATCTCGCGTGTCGCTGCTAATTCATTCGCTAGCATCATCAAGACTTCTCGTAATTGATTAGGGTCTTGTGGAAGGTTCTCATATGTATCGGGTAACGCTACGTCCGTTTGAACTGTTTCTTTCAATCTTTCTTTTTGTTGAATCACGAGATCTTTAGCTGTATCGTCTAATGGCTTATCTGTATCGCGTAGCGCTATGAGCGATTCGATGTCAGATTGAACGAAGATACGTCGATCTCCATCCTTTAAAAACTCATATCCGTTTCGTTCTAAAATTTGTCCATACTTTCGAACAGTAGGTGTCGCGATCCCTACTTCTTCTGCAACTTCCTTGGAGGAGAAAGCTCGTTCATTCGGTTGTATATCACGTCGCATATCGGGCCTCCTTCATTTCTCTTCATCTATTCCTTATATCGCCATGCGATACATATCGTTTAATTCCTCTACTATAGGCATTCGCAATGAACTGTATCGATACGTCTATCTTCTACAAATTAGATTTCGGCAAATGTGTCGATCTCCCCTTCTTTCTTTTGAGGAAGTTGGTCATTTCACGAGATAATTTTTTTATTTCTTCACCCCACCCAGAAAATAGCTGTTTTCTAAAAGAATAGGGACATATATAATGAATAAGTGCAATTATTTTTTACATTCATTTTTTTATGAAAGAGGTTATGTTATGAATACTACTTATTCATCGATAGAATCGACGAAAACAAGAATGTTAGTCATCAGTGCACTATTCGTGGCACTGACTCTTGTTGCAACGATGTTCATCAATATTAAGCTTCCGATCGCAGGAAACGGTGGTCTTATCCACTTAGGTAACATTCCTCTATTCGTAGCAGCTTTTGTTTTTGGCAGAAGAACAGGTGCTATTGCAGGTGCTTTCGGAATGGGCTTATTTGATCTTCTATCCGGTTACACCATTTGGGCTCCGTTCACGTTTATTATCGTTGGTGCAATGGGCTATGTAGCGGGCGTTATCGCAGAAAAAGTACCAGGTAAACGAGTACTCGTCTACTCAATGGCAGTAGTCGTAGCTATGCTGATTAAAGTGGTAGGCTATTATTTTGCAGAAGTTGTGCTTTACAGCAACTGGATCGTACCGTTTGGATCCATTCCAGGAAACATTCTGCAAGTAGGATTTGCTGGACTTGTCGTGGTTCCACTCGTAGCACGTATTAAGAAAAGAATTCTTTAGTTACAGAGACCCTGTATCGTATCGGCTTAACCGCTATGCGATATGGGGTTTTTTATATTTAAGAAGTTCACTGAAACCTTTTAAGAATATGATGCGACTTACCATAAAACGGATATTTTAAGGGGTCTAAAATGAAGAAGTCATTACTTAAACTGATTCTTATTACGTTAAGTATCTTGTTTGCGGGGTGCAGCGTTTATTCTGAAAGTAAAGAGACCGCTCCAAATCTCATTAAACAGAATAAAAAAGAAGCGCTTATTATTGCAGGCGATGTGAATAAGACTTTTAAAAATAACAAGGCCGTTAGAATTGCTAGAGATGCGATACAGTCTGCTGAAAGAATACCTGGAATTTTAAATGTGTCAAAAAATAATTTAGAGATGACTCTAGTTGATTCAAACGGTAATAAGGAGAACTATTTACTTTGGTTACGAAAAGACAGTGATAGTGGAATGATTATGTATGTCGACGATACAAGTACGGGTTATACCTTGCAGCAACTTGACGTTGTTAAATTAAAAAAGATATTAAACTACTAATGCAACCAATCTATGAACCAACAAAACTTCACCTTCACACTTCACTCCTTCTGAATGTTAAAATAAAGAATACTTCCCTGTTAGACATATAGAGAGTGTCGACTTAAAATCGCAACAACTTAGGAGTGTATACAAGCATGAACAAAAAAGATATCGCTCAAATACGAAAACAGTTCAAAAAAGAGAACGACCTACTGAAGATCTCCAGCATCTTTAATGTGTATATTACGAAAGAATCCAGTGAGATCTATCATCACGTTAGTCAGCCTTTTGAGATGCTAGATGGTGAACAACAAGAGCTCTTTTTTAATAACTTTAAAAAATTGCTTGGTGGAAACCTCGATGAAAAGTTATTTGAATTAAAGTTTAATAGAAATGCTGAAAACAATAGCCAGCTCATTCTGCATCAGGGACTACTTGCTAGCGATACAGAAGACTGGAAAGAACGCATGCTTCAAATGGTAGGAAAGATGCTCCTAAACCGTCAATACGAAAAGGATATCGTGATTACCTTCATTAAGGGAGAATACTATAAACCGACGAAGCGCAAAAATGATGAGGCTGAGATTAGCGAACGAGATGCCGTCTACTCCTTCCCCTTTATTTTGTGCAGCATAAACAATACACAAGAACCGAAGAAAGAACTGCTCTTTGATTATGTCGAAAAAGAGTTTAAGTACAATTTTGTAGTCGATCCGATCATCAACCTAAACGCACCGATTGGAGGATTCCTCTTCCCTTGTTTCAGCGATAATGCAGCAGACGTGAACCACATCCTGTATTCAGCAGGTAAAGTTCATGAGCCTGATTATGAGTTCATCGTGGACGTATTAAATGGCGAAGAAATCATGACGGCAAAAGACGATAAGATCGTGTTTGAAGAAATCATTAAAGACGTAACACAAGATCAATTGAACACGTCTACCCTATCCAATGTGTATGAAGAAATCAACAGGATGATTGAAGAGAACGAAGAGGAAGAACATCCACGATTAGATTCCAAGGACGTAGAGCGCGTTTTAAAAGCGAGTGGTGTGGAAGATATCAGCGTGGAAAAGGTAGAATCGGCTTTTCAAAAAGTGATTGATGACGATAAGTATGAGATCAAAGCGAGCAGTGTTGTACCGAAATACAACTCGAAGTCGATTAAGATCGATACGAAGGTAGCTAAAATCTCGATAAGTCCACAAGACTTAAGGTATGTGAAGCAAGTACAGCTAAGCGGTAAACGTTACCTCATGATTGAAGTTGAGGAAGATACGGTGATTGAAGGCTTTACGATGATTCCCGAGGCTTTTGGGGAGAAGGTTGAGAAATAGTTAACTACAGATTACATAATGGAAGCCTTTCTCTTAGAGGATGACTTCCATTGTGTAAATTTTGTTAAATATAATTATAAGTACTTATCTAACCACTTCAGAACGCGCTCATAATAATCCTCAAGGTTTTCTCGCCGCCACGTTCCTTGGTAATGTTCTTCATCATCATATAATACCAACTGAGCCGTTTTATTTAATCGATTTAATGAAGAAAATATAGGTCCAGCTTCTGCATAGCATAAATGGTCTCTTGTTCCTTGCGTGATTAGTACAGGCGTCTGTATCTTGTGAAACTCAAACAATGGAGAATTTTTTATATATCGTTCTCGCTCTTCCCATAATGTAGCACCTATGTTAAATTGTCCGTCTTCAATACTTCCATAGTTCAAGTTCGAGTTAATATCAAACTGTGTGTAATAGCTGATTAGATTTCCTATTCCTGACGATACAATAGCTGCTTTAAAATGTGGCAATTTTGTTATAGCTACTAATGTTGAATAACCACCAAAGGAATGTCCAATAATTCCAATTCTTTCTGAATCAATGTTTGGATGTTTAATTAAAGCCTCATAAGCATCAGCGATCATTTTCGTAATTTCTTCTGCTGGTTCATGTGTTCTTTTCATAGGTAAGTCAGGTGAAAATACAGCATACCCGTGTGAAGCAAATATTTGGTGATTATCACACATGGATGGACTCATGCCAAATAATCGAACATTATTGGATTGCATAGAGCCAGGGTAAACTCTAATGATTGCAGGAACTAGCCCCTTACTATCTTTAGGTAGTAGTAGAGCTCCCCTCAACTCTTGATGCTCACCCTTCCAACGAATGATTTCCGAAGAACCAAACGTATCTGTCTCTAATTTTGATAACGTTACATCAGTACTACTTTTAGATGCAACATCAAATACCCTTATTGTTGGTGGAAGATCAGCATCCTGAAATAGATAAGCTATTGTTTCTGTCATGTGGTCACAATAAGCAACTCCACCTTCAAACCATGGAAGGTGCCCTTTTGGTTCTTCAAGTATTTGATTGGCTACTCCTGTAACACAATCAATGTTCCAAAATCCATCCCTTACTTCTAAAGGTTCATGAGTCTGAACCACAATTTGGTTATCCTTAGTGATCGGAAACCCTGCAACAATAATGCGTCCTTCCGACAAAGAAAAGTGATTTAGCGAACCAGAAGTTGAACGATAATACCATAGCTTTCCTCCTGCAATCATGACTACATCATCATTACTTGTTACTTTTGGTGATTCAAAATCATGCCCTAAATGATTTGTTTTATCTTGGAATAATAGCTCATTTGTATTGGTAATTGTGTTTGCAACCCATAAGCCTCCATCTGACAATGGCCCGCTTGTAGTGTAGTAGATAGATGTATTGTCGTTTCCCCAACTAAAACTTACACCATACATCATATGTATTTTTGAAGAGACACATTTTACCTCAGTTGTATCGCTAGGATTGAGTGGGCATATCCATAATTCAAAAATATTTTGTTGGGTATTCCTATTTTCTTCACCCAAACAATGCGTGAAAGCAAGATAGTTACCATCTGTTGAAAGTTTCATCCCTACTGGTCGCAACCCTTTACAAAGAGTTGTAACACGTTGACTCTCAACAGAAATCATACGAATGTCTGCCCGATAACGATCAGCCCAGTTATTTAGATCTTCAATCACTTCTCGATCAGAAATGTCACCTGTATCAAATACCTTTACCTGTTGTGGTAGTTTAGTATGTGATCCAGACTCTTCCCAATTCGAGTAAAAATCATTTTCATTTATTGGTGTGTCAGGCATAGTTTTTATAATGATTTGTTTGCCGTCTTTTGTCCAAATTGGTTTTTCGAAGCCAAAGAATGGCCGAACGACTAAATCTGCAGCTAAATGAAGACTATGGTTTGTAGAATCCCATAACCATAAACGGGCCTTTCCTCCAATATCCGCAAAAAAAGCAAGTGTCTTACCTTCAGGAGACCATACTCCCGCCCAGCTACTATTTGCCTCTGGAGCAATCGGAAATGCTTCACCTGTATTCAAATTACAAACCCATTGTGTTGTTCCTTCAACAGCCATCGAAACACCATTCGACCTCTTATCTACTGGCTCTCCATTTACACAAAGTGCTAACCAATTTTTATCACTGGACATAGACATATGTACTAAGGCAGCGGGTTCAATGACATTCATTAAGTCTGATATTTTCATTTACTTTGTAATTTCCTCCATTGCTGTATCAAATCTAGTAAGTATAAATACTACTAGTTTTATTATTTTGACAAACTGCTGTTGTATCCTCTTTAGTAAAAAACGTGTGTAGATGATAAGATTAAAATTCCGTCAAATCATTAATAACTCTGGAATTTCTCCTTAATTGCCTTTCATGTTGCTTTCTACCTTCTTACGCAGCTTTTTTCCTTCTTCTGAATCATACCCACCGTACATAACCTTCTCAATAAAGTTACGGTTAAAAAACACATTATAATCGGGAGAAATATTACCTTCCGGGTACGGGACCGCTATGTAATCATATTGTTTTCCAGTACTTACTTGAATTTGATTGTAGCCATAAATCATGACGCTTTTCTTCATCTGCTTTAACTTTACGACTGTGCCAATGGGCAGAGGCTTGGATTTATCAAGCTTCTCTTTTTCGGAGCTATTTTCTTTCGCATTCGTACATCCTACTAAAAGTAAAACAAGTATAAACATAAATGCTAGTTTGTTTCTATTTTTAATCAGTATCATTTTTCATTGTTCCTTTTCAGTTTAATTTTTAGGGTCAACTTTTTCAGTGTTTAAAGAAATTAGTATTTTGTGCAGGCTAATACTTTATTTCTTTCATTTATACAATAAATAGTATAATAAAGTTCCTTAATTATCCAATGAATAATATAAAAAAAGCTTCTTATAAGTTTAATCAACTTATAAGAAGCTCCTGGTAAATCCTTTATTTCAGCAAAATGCTAGCTAGCATTCCACAGTTTTTAAACTCACAAACCCACTTGGGTTTTGTGGGCGTTATTACATCATGCCGCCCATTCCACCCATGCCCATGCCGGACAT
Organism: Fictibacillus sp. 5RED26; assembly: GCF_015903895.1. Classification (NCBI taxonomy): domain Bacteria; kingdom Bacillati; phylum Bacillota; class Bacilli; order Caryophanales; family Fictibacillaceae; genus Fictibacillus; species Fictibacillus sp. 5RED26. The sequence goes on from NZ_JACZDU010000014.1 coordinate 25,623, forward strand.
GTCAGGCATTCCGCCGCCAGCGTTTTCTTCTGGCTTATCCGCGATTACTGCTTCTGTTGTTAAGAACATTGCAGATACGGATGCTGCGTTTTGTAGAGCTGAACGTGTAACTTTTGTTGGGTCAACGATTCCGGATTCGAACATGTTTACCCACTCGCCAGTTGCTGCGTTGAAGCCGATTCCGATTTCTTCGTTCTTCAGACGCTCAACCACTACAGATCCTTCAAGACCTGCGTTGTGTGCGATTTGACGAACTGGCTCTTCTAGTGCACGAAGTACTAGTTTCACACCTGTTAACTCGTCGCCAGTCGCTTCTACTTGAGCGATCGCTTTTAGCACGTTAACTAGAGCTGTACCACCACCGGATACGATACCCTCTTCAACCGCTGCACGCGTTGAGTTAAGTGCGTCTTCAATACGAAGTTTACGCTCTTTCAGCTCAGTTTCTGTAGCTGCACCAACTTTGATTACTGCTACTCCACCAGCTAATTTCGCTAAGCGCTCTTGTAATTTTTCTTTATCAAACTCAGAAGTTGTTTCTTCGAGTTGTGCTTTGATTTGGTTAACACGAGCTGCGATTTTAGAAGAATCCCCAGCACCTTCAACGATAGTTGTGTTTTCTTTTGTAACCACAACTTTAGAAGCTGTACCAAGCTGCGTGATGTTCGCAGTCTTAAGGTCAAGACCTAGCTCTTCTGTGATCACTTCACCGCCAGTTAGAACTGCGATGTCTTCTAGCATTGCTTTACGGCGGTCACCGAATCCAGGAGCTTTTACAGCTACTGCATTGAATGTTCCGCGAAGCTTGTTAACTACTAATGTAGCAAGTGCTTCACCTTCAACGTCTTCAGCGATCAACAATAGAGATTTCCCTTGTTGTACCACTTGCTCAAGAACTGGAAGGATTTCTTGGATGTTCGTAATCTTCTTATCTGTGATAAGGATGTACGGGTTCTCAAGCTCTGCTTCCATCTTGTCAGAGTTTGTTACCATGTATGGAGATGCGTATCCGCGGTCGAACTGCATTCCTTCAACCACTTCAAGCTCTGTTGTGAATCCTTTTGATTCTTCAATCGTGATAACGCCGTCGTTTCCAACGCGCTCCATCGCTTCAGCAATCAATTGTCCTACTTCTTCGTCAGCTGCAGAAATCGCCGCAACTTGTGCGATAGACTCTTTGCCTTCGATTGGTTTAGAGATCGCTTTTAGTTCTTGAACAGCAGCAGCTGTTGCTTTTTCGATCCCTTTGCGAAGTACCATTGGGTTTGCTCCGCTCGTTACGTTCTTTAATCCTTCACGGATCATTGCTTGAGCAAGAACCGTTGCAGTTGTCGTTCCGTCTCCTGCTACGTCATTCGTTTTGCTCGCAACTTCAGCTACAAGCTTAGCACCCATGTTTTCGAATGCATCTTCAAGCTCGATTTCTTTTGCGATTGTAACACCGTCGTTTGTGATTAGAGGAGAACCGAATTTCTTCTCAAGCACAACATTACGTCCTTTTGGTCCAAGTGTTACTTTTACAGCGTTTGCTAGTGCATCAACACCACGAAGCATTGAGCGGCGTGCGTCTTCACTAAATTTAATATCTTTAGCCATGTAAAAACCCTCCCATTAATTTTAAAAGTTAGTGACTTACATATGCTTTATGTTTGATTTATGTAGCTTCAAATTATTGAAGCTTCCCAGTTACCTAACGTTTAGCCTACGATCGCTAATACGTCAGACTCACGAAGAATCAAGAATTCTTTACCTTGGTACTTAACTTCTGTACCTGCGTATTTTGAGAAAATAATCGTGTTGCCTTCAGAAACTTCTAAAGAGATACGCTCGCCGTTATCCGTTACACGGCCCGTACCTACAGCAACAACTTTTCCTTCTTGAGGCTTTTCTTTTGCTGAATCTGGCAATACAATGCCGCTTGCAGTTTTTTCTTCACCTTCTACAAGCTCAATAATAATACGGTCACCTAGTGGCTTTAACAAGTGAAACACCCTCCTTAAATAGTTAAAAGATTTCTTATTAGCACTCTTTGTTAGTGAGTGCTAACTCCATTTCTAATAATAAATAAAACTAAAAAATTTTGCAAGCGAGAAATATAAATATAAATCGAATTACCCGCAAATTCGATATCCTCGCGAGCCCTGCCTATTCTATGTTAAAATGGGTAAGCATATAAAGAGGTATGAAACGTAATTATTTTTAGGGCTGTACGTAAAGGAGAAGGTAATTTGAAGAAAAAATATTGGTGGATCATCTTCATATATATCGTGATGCAATTCTCAGGTTACATTGGGATTCCACTGTTAAATGAACTTGGTGTTCCTAAAAATCAACTTTTTGGAATGTGGGGAACGTTCAGCTTTATCGCGGCTCTTGTTATTATCCTTTACATGCTGATCCCTGAAATGAGAGAACGCCACCGAAATACTAAGCGCGTCTCAAAAGGATCTGCCGTTCTATGGTCGATCATCGGTATTTTCATGGCGTACGCCGCTCAAATTATCGCGAGCATGATCGAGATGAACCTGTTTGGTATTCAGCCTGGATCCGAGAACACGAAGCAACTTGTTGAAATCGTTAAAAACGTTAAATATTTTATGATTGTAACGGCCATCGTTGGGCCAATACTAGAAGAGATCATCTTCCGAAAGATCATTTTTGGCTCTCTTCATAAACGCTTTAATTTCTTTATCTCTGCTTTGATCAGTTCGTTAATCTTTGCTGCTGTTCATGCGGACTTCACACACTTATTAATCTACACGGCAATGGGCTTCACGTTCGCTTTTCTTTATGTTCGGACCCAACGTCTTATCGTTCCGATCGCGGCACACGTTGCCATGAACACGCTCGTTTTGATCATTCAAGTATTATTTGCCGATAAAATCAAAGAAATGGAACAACAGCTAGAAACAGCGCAATTGATTATTGGAGGACTATTATGAAGACATCACCACTGTTTATGGCATTTTTATATCTAGGGATCGGAGTCGTCTTTACGTACTTAGCCGTTCATTACGCAAGCGAGTACGGAATGACAAGCTTCTGGACGATCATCACGATGATCGTAGCTACCTTCGACTACGCGAATGCCATCCGCTATTTCGCATTAAACAGCCACTTAAAAAGAAAAAAGAAGAAATAATATGGGGAAACTGCTTCTTAATGGAGGCAGTTTTTTTTGTTTGTGTGGGATTTGTCGCGGTGGTGCTTTTTGAGGCTGGTCAATGGTGGATATGAGATTGGACAGATTATTGGCTGAAATGGACAGATTATGTGGGAGATTAGATAGATTAAGTTGGAGATTGGACAGATTATACGGCCAATCGGACAGATTAATCTTCGAATCCGACAGATTATCGAACCAAGCACCAAAACGAAGGCTGTTTCAGTACTTTAGGTGACACCTGAGTAGCCCGCAAGCCACTTCAAACGATGCTTTTACTGTCGACTTTTAAGAAAATACTGTCCACTTCTTGAGTTTTACTGTCCACTTTCGATGAAATACTGTCCACTTTTACAAATTTACTGTCCACTTCCCTATTATTACTGTCCACTCCCACTCTCCCATACCACAGCTTCACTCCAACCACACAAAAAAGAGGATTCCCCGCGTGGGTTCATCCTCTTTTTAATCATGATACATAGCTTCTGCTTGTGCTTCTCGTTCTTTTACGAGTGCTTCGACTTCGGCTTTCATTCGTTTTTTATAAGCTGCCTTCGAAATGATGATGCTGATTTCGTATAACAAGATCAGCGGGAACGTAACCATTAAGTGAGACAGCAGCTCTGGCGGTGTAATCAATCCCGCTACTACTAAAATTCCAAAGTAGGCTACTTTTCGTATGCTCTTGAGGAGATCAGGTGTTACGATTCCGAGTCGAGTCAGAAACATGATCAAGACCGGGAACTGGAACAACAGTCCGAACGGCAGTGTGATGTTGAATAGGAATGAGAAGTATTCCTGAATTCCGTATTCGCCTTCTACACTAAGTGCCACGGCGACATTTCCCATGAAGCTGACAACGAAAGGGAAAAGAATAAAGTACGAAAATGCGAGTCCCGTTAAGAAGAGCATGAATGCGATCGGGATGTACATGAGCGTTACTTTTCGTTCGTTCTCATAAAGCCCCGGGCTGATGAATGCCCAGAGTTGGTACAACACCACTGGTGCGGATAGGACGAGGCCGATAAAGAAGGCAAACGTCATGTACACGTTCAGTGGATCGGTTAGATGAAAAGCGTTCATCTGAATGTTCTTTGCAATTGGATCACTTTGCAGATATACAATCACGGGCTTGGCTAAGAAAAATCCAGCGATCAAGAATACGAAGAAAGCTAGGATCGCCCACATGATGCGCTTTCGTAATTCGCCAATGTGACCGTATAGCGACATATTTTTTTCAGAGGTCATAGACAAACATCCTTACTTCTTCAGTTGTTCGCGTTCCTTTTTGCTGTCATCTTCTTCGTCCATCATGCCTTTTGTTGCATTCTTGAACTCGCGAAGCGTTTTACCTGCTGCTTTTCCTAGCTCAGGCAGCTTTTTCGGTCCAAACATAACAAGAGCTGCAAGTCCGATTACCGCGATACTTCCTGGTCCTAACATAACGATTACCTCCTTGGTTTAAGAATAGTTTTTCATAAAATAAACAAGCGATTGCAATTCAACAGCTAAATCGATGTGATGAACACGAATCTCTGGTGAGACGGTCAATCGTGCGGGTGTGAAGTTCAAGATGCCTGTTACACCTGCGCGCTCTAACTGATCTGCGATCGGTTGAGCCGCTCCGACTGGAACAGTCAAGATCGCAACATCAATACCTCGGTTCTTCAGCTCTTGCTCGATGTCTTCTGTGTGATAAATCGGAACTCCAGCAATTTCGCTACCGATTTTAGCCTGGTCTACATCGAATGCGACTTCTATTTTGGTATTGTTATTTTTGGTGAAATTGTAATGTAAAAAGGCAGTGCCTAAGTTACCTACTCCGATTAACGCTACGGTAGTCGTTTCATCCTGGTTCAACGTTTTCGCGAAGAACGACAGCAGATAATTAACATTGTAGCCATAACCCTTTTTGCCTAATGCGCCGAAATAAGAAAAATCTCTGCGGATCGTCGCAGAATCTACTTTAACAGCTTCGCTTAATTCAGCAGAAGACACCCTTTGTTTACCGGAAGATGATAAGTTTTTCAAAAAACGATAATACAAGGGCAGCCGTTTTGCTGTTGCGTGTGGTATTTTTAACTGATCTTGGTTCATATTTGGAGCCCTCCAAGTGTAGAAAGCTTATCTATTCCTATTGTATCATATTTTGTCAGGGCTTGAAGAACGTAGAAAGTCCCCATTCTTGCCTCCTGTTTTCGATTGGAGATATGTAGGCCCGATCACCATTCCCTTATCCGCTGCTTTACACATATCATAGACGGTTAACGCTGCTGCAGAAGCCGCTGTTAACGCCTCCATCTCAACACCGGTGCTGCCTTTCGTTTTCACTTCGACTTGAATGTTTAATTTATACATGCTGTCCGCCAATTCATCCCATGAAAAAGACAGATCAACGCCAGTCAGTGATAACGGGTGACACATCGGGATCCAGTCAGAGGTCTTTTTGGCAGCCATGATTCCAGCGATCTGTGCGACGGCTAGAACGTCCCCTTTTTTAAATCCGTTTTCTTTGATCTTAAGGAAGACTTCTTCAGAAACCGTTACCCCGCTTACCGCTATGGCTGTTCGGTGAGATGTTTCTTTTTCCGAAATATCTACCATGCACGCACGGCCTTCTTCGTTAAAATGGGTAAACTCTGTCATAAAACCCCTCCTCATGATGAATATACACGAAACCGCTTTTATTGTCGTTAAGATTTTACTTGTAATTATTGCAAAATGTTGAACATTCCCTTTGTTGGCGCGAATCTCCAAACTACGCTAAACTACTAGTTAGACAGGGTTATTTGTATTAAGGCTGATACATGATTGTTGAAAGTAGTTGATTTCCGTTCCAGGTGCTTCGCTTTCCGCGGGGCAGGCGGTGAGCCACATTCGTACGTTTCACGTATAAGTGTCTCACCTGCCCACCTGTCCCGCAGGAGTCTCGCACCTTGCACTCCAATCAACTTTACATTGAAGCAATAATTCCAATCATTTTAGGAAGCCATTTAATAAAACCACCCGTTTTCAGAGGTGAAATTACAATGATTATTTTACAAGTTCAGGACGTTACGAAGTCTTTTGGCGCGGACGTTATTTTATCGAATATAAAACTAGAGGTTCAAAAGGGCGAGCGGATCGCTCTTGTTGGGCGGAACGGTGCGGGAAAATCTACGCTGCTTCGGGTGATTACTGGTGAGTATTCCTATGATTCTGGTCATGTCATGATTCCGAAAGACGTGAAGACTGGTTATCTTGCACAAGATGCGGGGCTGGATTCGGATGAGTCGATCTGGAACGAGATGCTCTCTGTGTTTGAAGACCTTCGTAAAAAAGAGAAAAGACTGCGTGAGATGGAAGCGCGCATGGGCGATCCAAAAGTGATTGCGAATGAAGCGGAGTATGAACGTCTCCTGAAAGACTATGATGCGCTTCAGGTTACGTTTAAAGACGAAGGCGGCTATCAGTATGAAGCGGAGATTCGTACGGTGCTTCACGGCTTTCAGTTTGCCGATTTTGATCGCGATACGAAGATCAACACATTAAGTGGTGGACAAAAAACGAGACTCGCACTCGCGAAGCTTCTTTTAACAAAACCCGATCTACTCATTCTCGATGAGCCGACGAACCATTTAGACATCAAAACACTAACGTGGCTCGAGCAATATTTACAGAGTTATCCCGGCGGCATCTTAATCGTTTCCCATGACCGGTATTTCCTCGATAAGATCGTAACGACCGTTTATGAAGTTTCGAGAAAACGATCTTACCGTTTCACTGGTAACTATTCTAACTATCTCGAGCAAAAAGCGGAGCGCTTCGCTCAAGAGATGAAAGAGTTTGAGAAGCAGCAAGATCAGGTTGCGAAGTTGGAAGATTTCATTCAGCGCAACATCGTGCGGGCTTCGACTACGAAACGTGCGCAGAGTCGTCGTAAACAGTTAGAAAAGATGGAATTGAAAGAGCGTCCGGCTGGCGCAGAAAAGTCTGCTAGTTTTTCTTTTGAGATTGAGAGACAAAGTGGGAACGATGTGCTGAAACTTGAAAACGTGAGCACGGGATATGAAGACGGTGAACTGTTATTTAAGAATGTATCGGTAGCGGTTAACCGCCAGGACAGCGTCGCGATCGTTGGACCGAACGGAATCGGCAAATCGACTTTATTAAAAGTGATACGTAAGCAGCTGCCGCTCATATCGGGCGATATACGTTACGGCAGTGGACTCATGATCTCTCACTATGATCAGGAACAAGCAGACCTGCATTCACGCAAGACCTTGTTGAACGAGCTATGGGATGACTATCCGGAAAAAACGGAAAAAGAGATTCGTTCGATTCTCGGACAGTTCCTGTTTAGCGGTGACGATGTGTTGAAGCTTGTAACAGAGCTGAGCGGTGGTCAGAAGGCTCGACTTGCTCTAGCGAAACTTATGATGGAGAAAGGAAACCTTCTTCTGCTGGACGAGCCGACGAACCATTTGGATCTCGACAGCAAAGAGATCCTTGAACAAGCTCTGATCCATTATCCTGGTACGATTCTTTTCGTATCGCATGACCGTTATTTCATCAACCGTATCGCCACGAAAGTCGTTGAACTCGCACCAACTGGGGTGACCGAGTATCTAGGTGACTACGACTATTACACCGAAAAGAAAAACGAGATGAAAGCACGTGAAGAAATTGCCGCTCGCCAGAAAGCTGAGAACGCGGCTAATACTCCTTCTTCCAACCAAGGGAACGGTGCAAAGAACTCGATCGATAAAGAAGCGAAGAAGCTCGATCGTAAAAGGCAGCGCCGTATCGAGGAGATTGAGGGGCTGCTAGAAGGACTCGAAACGAAAATCACGTCGGCCGAAGCTGAGCTTTGTAAACCTGAAGTCTTTCAGGATTATGAAAAAACGCAAGAATTTCAGTCTCAGCTAGATGCTTTGAACGAAGAGATGGAAACGTTGATGGAAGAATGGGAAGAACTTCAGAATGCTTAAATTGAAAGCTGATATCCTTATATAGAGGGATATCAGCTTTTTTTATTCATCTTCAAGTTGGTCTTCGCACATTTCGACATTGCTTCTACACATTTTACAAACAATTTCACGAAGCAAAAGCCCCAAAACCTCTTAAATACGTTACTACTATAAAATATTATCCACAGTTCGATCTGTGGATTTTGCATTTTTTGACGACTTATCCACTTTATCCACACAAACATGTGTATACATGATGTGAATTGTGTATAACACAAACCCTTGGTTTCAAATGTTTCAAAACCATTGTCCACATTATCCACAAAGCTGTGTATAACTTTTCCACAAAAAGAAAGGTTTTTGTGTCGATTTCTGTCGATAACTAAAAAAGCTCTTCTCCTCATTAAAGGAAAAGAGCTTTTTTCTTATTGCGCTTCTAAATCTAACCCCGGTACACCGTTTAACGCCATATCTCCACGCGTTCCTTTTTGGTACGCTACACTCCCTGCAACTCCAATCATGGCTGCATTATCTGTGCATAAGTGGAGAGGAGGAATAACGAGGTCATACTTTGTTCCATTAAAACGGTTTTCTAACATATGACGAAGTCCTTTGTTCGCCGCTACTCCACCGGCCAAGAGGACTTGTTTTACGTTATACTGCTCTGCGGCACGGTATGTTTTTTCCACAAGTACATCCACAACACTTGCTTGGAAACTCGCTGCTAGATCTTCTGGCTTGATCACTTCTCCGCGCTGTGTTGCATTATGAACCGTGTTGATCACGGCTGACTTCAAGCCGCTGAAGCTAAAATCAAGTGAGTTCGGCTCTAGCCACGCGCGAGGCAGGTCAATATTTGCTTCTCCCTCTTGTGCCAGTTTATCGATATGAGGTCCGCCTGGATATGGCATGTTAAGCGTTCGCGCCACTTTATCATACGCTTCACCTGCTGCGTCGTCTCTTGTTTCACCGATTACTTTGAACGTTCCGTGCTCCTCCATCAGAACGAGCTCTGTATGTCCGCCTGAGACGATAAGAGACAACAGCGGAAACGTCATTTCTTTTACGAGTCTGTTCGCGTAGATGTGCCCCGCGATATGATGCACAGGAACGAGTGGCAGACCATGCGCGAAGGCGAACGCTTTCGCTGCGTTAACACCGATCAAAAGAGCACCTACGAGTCCTGGTCCTTCTGTTACGGCAACAGCCGTGAGATCTCCTGGTTTTAACCCCGCTTGATTCAACGCTTCTTCGATCACGACTGTAATCTCTTCAACATGATGGCGTGACGCCACTTCAGGCACAACTCCGCCAAAACGCTTATGACTCTCGATCTGTGACGCGACAACGTTTGCCAACAGTTCTGTACCGTTCTTTACAATCGCTACCGCTGTCTCATCACAGCTTGTTTCTATCGCTAATATCAATTCATCTTTTATCATAATTCCACCCACATGACTAAAGCATCTTCACCATTATCGCTATAATAGTTTTTCCGGATACCGCCTGCTTCAAATCCTAGTTTTTTATATAAATTCTGTGCAACATGATTACTTACGCGTGCCTCTAGCGTCATCGATACAGCGCCATGCATCTTCGCGAGCTTGATCGCTTCTCTCATGAGCATCTCCCCTAGCTTTCTCCCTCTATATGAAGGAAGAATCGCAATGTTCGTAACATGTGCTTCATCCATAACGAGCCAGATGCCGCAATAACCGACCGGCTGAAAGGAGTCTTCGATAACAAGGTAATGAGCGAACTGGTTCTCAACAATTTCTCTGTAAAAAGCTTCTCGGGACCATGGAACAGCAAACGATGCTTGCTCGATTCCAAGGATATCATCTATGTCGCTTACTTTTGCCAGTCTGAATGTATAAGGCTCTCCCATCAAATCCACCCTACTTCCCCTGTGACTTCAGCCAGTTCACTTCTGCTTCTGCCAACTGAAGATAGCTTGGAGTAAACGAATGGATTTCAACCGGTTCGCTCGTCATACCGATACGTCCGAGTTCGCTTGGACGCGGATTGTGATCGGATACTTGTCCAAAAACAGCTTGATCGCCTAACACGTTCTGAATCGTCTCTTTGTGCAGAGGTAAATCGTTCCCGACGAATAATATCTTTTTATCTAGCTCTTGAAGCTTGTCCAACCAATCTTTTAATAAGATGATTCCGTCTTCCCAAAGATTTTGAAACTCTCCTGAATCATTTCTTCCGTAAAGCCCCGTAAAGAGCTGCGTGCGGCGCGCATCGAATAATGGAACCGTATAGCCATCAAAGTATTTCCCGCTCTGAGCGAGCACTTCTAGGCTCGAGATCCCAACGAGTTCTTTTTTCAGCGTCCACGCAAGTGTCTTTGCGATCGTTACACCGATTCTGACACCTGTATAAGATCCTGGCCCTTTCGCCACCACGATGCGATCGAGTTCTGCAGGTTTTACCCCGGTCTCTTTTAATACTTCTTCAATCGCGGGCATCACTCGTATCGAATGATTCTTTTTTAAGTTTGTAATATACTCACCGAGCACTTTTCCTTCATCCAATACCGAGATCCCCATCACAAGATTGGATGTATCTATTGCAAGAACTTTCATTACATAATCTCCTTAACGCGTTCTTCGTATCTGCTTCCGATAGGTTTTAATTTAATCTCGCGCTCATCGTCGCCTTTATGTGAGATCACGAGTTCAAGTCTTTCCTCTGGTAAATAGTCTTCTATAAATACAGCCCACTCGACCACACAAACGCCTTCTCCTGAAAAGTACTCGTCAAATCCTAAATCTTCGTCCGAGTCTTCTAATCGATAAACGTCCATATGATATAGCGGCAGTCGTCCGCTGTATTCTTTAATGATGGTAAAAGTAGGAGAGTTCACTGTACGGGTCACTCCGAGCCCTTTTGCGAGCCCTTTTGTAAAAGTCGTCTTTCCAGCTCCAAGATCTCCAGCCAGTGTGAGTACATCTCCTTTTTGAAGAATAGAGCCCAGCTTTTCGGCAAAAGACATCGTTTCTTCCGCTGACTTTGTTTCGTATTGATAAGTACTCATGACTTCCCCTTACCTTTCCCTAAAATGATTAAATCCTTTTTTCGTAAGAAGTTCCGGCTTGGCGTCCTGTTTATGAAGATAGACTTCTGCCTTACCAGCTTCTCCAACTTTACCGATTTCATAAAGCGGCAGCGCATGTTGTTTGAATGTATCTGACAGCACCTTAAAATCTTCTTCTGACGCCGTCCCAACAAGCACATAGTCTTCCCCACCAAATAACTGGTGGTTGAGCACGTCCGCCTCTGGTAAATCTCTTAAGGACTCACTAACAGGCAGGCTGTTTCTATCTATATGAATGGAAACGTTACTCGCTTCAGCGATCTCATTCAATTCGCTCGCCACTCCGTCACTGACATCGTTTAAGGAAAGGCGAAAACCGCTTCCTGCGAGAAGTCTTCCTTGCTCGATATGTGGAAGGGGCATCTGATGCTGACTTCTCCATTTTTCTTCATTTGCCGTAAAATCAGCATGCCTTGTTTTTACAAGCAGAACGTTGAGTCCTGCCGCTGATTCTCCCGTTGTTCCTGTTACAAATACAGAGTCTCCTGGTCTCGCGTTACTTCTTAATAAAGATCTACCCTTTTCTACTTTTCCAATAACCGTCACTGATAATACTAACGGCCCTTTTGTAGAAACAGTATCTCCGCCTATAAGATCGATTTTGTATTTCATTGCGAGTTCGCTCATGCCACGATAGATCTCTTGCAGCTCTTCCTCCGTCCATTCTGAAGGAATCGCGATCGAGACGAGGTAGAACTGCGGAATACCACCCATCGCAGCAATATCACTCACGTTCACAGCAAGTGCTTTAAAGCCCGTTTGATAAGGAGCCAACGTATTCCTCGTAAAATGAACACCTTCTACCATGGTATCCACACAAACGATTTGATCCAACTTTTCGTTCACCGACCAAAGAGCAGCGTCATCCCCAATGCCTTGAACCACCTCTTTTTGAAAAAAGTGACGAGGCGTGATGCTGTTGATCCATTCAAATTCATCTTTAATCATGGATGTGCTCCTCTCTGGTCTTAACTTTGTTGTTCTTGGAAGTGGTTGATTTCCGTTACAGGTGCTTCGCTTTCCGCGGGGCGGGCGGTGAGCCCCTTGCCGCTTTGCGCCTTTAAGGGTCTCACCTGTCCCACTCGTCCCGCAGGAGTCTCGCGCCTTTCACTCCAATCAACAAATCAATGAAGAAAAATAGTAAAACACAAGTCATATGGGCCATTGCCAAATAAAAATTATAAAAAAGCCTTAGGATCATAATAAAACTCCTAAGGTGACAGTTGTATATTAGTTTAACTTACTTTTAGACATAAAAAAACACGAAACCTTGTTTCGTTTTTAAAAGTGGCGGACCCGACCGGGGTCGAACCGGCGATCTCCTGCGTGACAGGCAGGCATGTTAACCACTACACCACGGGTCCAGCTTAGTATGTAATTGATGTAGTTTATTGCTTTAATAAAAATTGGTTGCACCCAATGGGCACTCCCGATATTTCATGGCTAGACGTTTACTCGACGTAGTTCATGAAATTTAAATTGGTTGCGGGGACAGGATTTGAACCTGCGACCTTCGGGTTATGAGCCCGACGAGCTACCAGACTGCTCCACCCCGCGACGTTATAAAATGTTGTTTTCTCTGGTTTAGATAACAACTTGTTTCGGACATTTATTAATATATCATGTATCTTAGTATGATGCAAGTGTTTTAAAAATATTAGGCACAAGAAATTTTATTTATTTCCTGTGCCCTCTATTTTAAGCCACTTTATCGTTATTCTCAGGACGTTTGTTGAACCCTTTTAAATAGTAGATCGCTGTTAATAAGATCAACCAACAAGGCCCTACGATCAAGGCGATACGTGTATCTGGGAAGTATGCCATGAGTCCGACAACTAAGATTAGGATAGCTAGTGCGATATATGATCCATATGGGAAGAACGGAACTTTAAATTTCAATGTTTTCTTTTCTTCTTCACTTAAGCTTCTGCGGAACTTAAGCTGAGACACAAGAATAATCGACCATGTCCAGATCGCTCCGAATGTTGAAATACTTGTTACCCACACGAATACTTTTTCAGGAACAAGATAGTTTAAAACGACTCCAATCAGAAGTGCTCCGGCTGAAACTAATACAGCAACTGATGGTACGCCCGTTTTACTTACTTTATGAAGTTTAGCTGGTGCTTGTTTTTGTTCAGCCAGGTTGAAAAGCATGCGTCCTGTGCTGAATATTCCACTGTTACAGCTGGATAATGCCGCAGTTAGTACGACAAAGTTAATGATACCAGCAGCTTGTCCGATACCGATTTTTTCAAAAGTAAGAACGAACGGACTTCCTTGCGTTCCGATCTGATCCCACGGATAGATGGACATGATAACAAATAATGCCCCTACGTAGAAAATCAAGATACGCCAGAATACAGAGTTTACGGCTCTTGCTAAAGATTTTTCAGGATTCTTTACCTCACCTGCTGTAACACCGATCATCTCAATTCCTAAGAATGCAAACATAACCATCTGCATAGACATGAGGATTCCCTGTATGCCGTTTGGTGCGAAACCGCCATTTTCCCAAAGGTTACTGATTCCTGTTGCCACTCCACCGTTACCAAAACCAAATAGTATCATGCCTAAACCAGTTATAATCATCAATACGATAGCAACGATCTTGATAAGTGCAAACCAGAATTCAAACTCTCCATATGCTTTGATCGCAAGCAAGTTGATGCTCGCCATAATCACAAGTGCTGATAGTGCCCAAATCCAGACAGGTACATCTGGGTACCACATCTTCATATAAATACCTACAGCTGTAATCTCAGCCATACATGTAACGATCCATAAGAACCAATAGTTCCAGCCTGTTAAATAACCGGCTAGTGGTCCAATATAGTTTTTAGCATAACGGCTAAAAGATCCGGCAACAGGTTGATGAATCGCCATCTCACCTAACGCTCGCATAATGATGAACATTACAGATCCGCCTAATGCATATGCTAATAAAATTGCTGGCCCCGCCATTTCAATTGCTGAAGCTGACCCTAAAAATAAGCCCACTCCAATAGCGGCCCCGAGTGACATAAGTGTAATATGTCGTTCTTCGAGCCCACGATGTAATTCTTGTTTTGGCTTCATTTTTATGCCTCCCTTGATGTATATGATGAAGCGCTTTCACTCAGGTATCATATCACATTTCGACAAAAAGAAACAATTCGTTTTTATTACAGTAAAAAGCCCAAAAGCCCTATTGTAACAGGGCTTTTTTGGCAGCTTCTTTAAAGACAGTTACGATATCCTCAATATTTTCAATACCCACAGATATTCGGATTACATTCTTATTGATCCCCAATTTTTCACATGTTTCAGCTGGTAGTGAACGGTGAGAAGTTCCGAGTGGATACGAGACCGTAGTTTCTACACCAGCAAGCGTTGGAACGATATGAACCCAATCCAATGACTTAAAGAACGTATGCACGCTGCTTTTCTCGTCGAGTTCGATCGTAACAATTGATGAATTTCCGTTTTCACTCACGTATTCTGGATAGTAGACGGTTTTAATTCCCTCTGACTGTTTAAGCTGGTTCGCTAATTCTGTGGCGTTCGAGATATGACGCTCCATACGCACGCTTAACGTCTTCAATCCTCTGGATGCTAACCACGCATCAAACGGTCCTAGATTACAGCCCAGGTGAATCATTTTCGCTTGAGCTTTTGCGATTAACTCCTCTTTTCCTACTACTACACCTGCTGTCACGTCGCTATGTCCATTTAAATATTTCGTCGCACTATGAACAACAAGATCGACACCTTTCGTATACGGCTGAAGTACATAAGGTGTAGCGAATGTATTATCAATCATCGTAGTAAGATTATGTTCTTCTGCAAGAGCAACAAGTCCCTCTAGATTCTCTACACGCAATAAAGGATTTGTTATGGATTCTGAATAAATGAGTTTTGTGTTGTTACGGATGTTTCGTTTAACCTCATCTAGGTCCTTGAATGAAACGAACGTCGTTTCGATTCCAAAGCTTTTGAGGTCATCAGAAAGAAGCTGATAGGTGCCGCCATACAAATCATCACATGCTAGTATATGATCACCAACTTGTGCGACCGCTAAGATACCAACTAAGATGGCTGACATACCGGATGATGTCACAACACCGGCAGGAGCTTGTTCGAGGTTTGCAACACCACTCGCAAAATCGTTTTGGTTGGGGTTGTTCATACGTGTATATAAGTAATCGTTCTTTCCTCTAAAATAATCCTCTAGATCGTCTAGATCGTTAAAAGAAAAAGCTGATGTCTGATAGATCGGATTGATCTTACTTACCGACTTCACACTATTATGACCACTTGCATGTACGCTGGATGTATCAAAATGAACATTCTTCATGATATATGGCCTCCCCATTGTTTTTTATCTTTTAGTTTAGCATAAAATTGGTGGGATATTGTGTAGAGAAATGTTGGTTAGTGTGTGTGTTGTGTGTTAGTTAGTTGCTGGCGTAGTTTTAAGTATTAGCTAGTGGGTGTAGTTGTCGAAAATTCGATAAAGAGTTTTATCCGTGAAATTATGAAGCTTATCCGTGAATATATGGAGGATTACCGTGAATAAAATCACGATTACCGTGAAATTATGTGCGGTGGAGTTGATGGGGAGAGCTGATTAGGAGATTTGTGGTGGCAACTGAGGTGTTTAAGTGAGTTTTTGGCTTGGATGATGGTTGTCGGAGCTGCTTGAGGGGCTTTTTTGGATGGATTTTGGAGCTTTTGCTTTAAGAATATCGCGAGGTGGAAGATGGCTGTGGCCATCTTCTTCTTATTTTGAGGGTTATGAGGGGGGTGGTGTTTGAAACTTATCTTCGAAGCATACGGTGCGGGGTATACCAGAGCTCTAATTAAGTCTAAATAAGAAAAATTAAGTCAAAATGAGAGCGAATTAAGTCGGAACAGACCACAATTAAGTCTAAAAACAAAAATAAAGGCGGTTCGCTAAATCTCGACAACCGCTCTCAGCCTGATCTAAGCGCTATACCCCCGAGCTCGAGCCTTCCAGCCCCAGCCCCCATAATCAGAAGTTTGGCAATCGCCAAACCACCTTTCTTCTTTTCTATCTTTTAAAAAAACACAAAAAAAA
>NZ_JACZDU010000015.1:0-36713 GCF_015903895.1 Fictibacillus sp. 5RED26
TTTATCGATTTTCATATATTCAATGTTTCCATTGCCTTTTTCATCTTTATAAACGTTACCTACGTACCATCTCATTAAAGGATCATCACTGAAAACGATTGTTCGTTTAACAAACATCTCTTCAACCATTGGTGCTAACATAGCATGTGTGGCCGGACCTTTTCTCACGATTTCAACTTCAAACCCTGCTTCTTCAAAGGCTTCTTTTAATATCGTTGAACGATATAAATCCATACATACTTTTTTGATCCGATAGGTTTTATTCATCTCAAGCAACCAATTTACAACATGACTTGCATCTATTGATTTCTCATGAACAACTGTTAATAGCTTTTTCTTAATGGCCAAGTCTATAATTTCTTTGTTTATATCCTGAAGTTTTGGGGCTGTATGATGCATGAAAGTATGTTGCTTCCAGTAGCGTTTTCCACCTGATTTGAATAATACACCGACAGAGCAAAAGTCTCTTATCTGAGCAAAGTCAATTGCCCCAATAGCATCCAATCCTTGAACATCTTCTGGGAATGGTTGATCAGTCGCTAATCGTTCTTCGTATGTGGCGACTTCTTTACGTGCATCCTCTACTGGGAAGTTCATTCGTTTTGTCATAAACTCTGTTCGTAAGGCACTATTGATTTGCATGTCATGATATTCTTTTTTCATTTCATGCTGCAGGTTTTCATTGTAACGGTATGAAGGATTCGCTTTTTCCCATTTGTCCATATCGTCTACTTCAACTTCTTCATCAAGCTTACATATGAATGGGAACAATGTTGATTCTGGAAGTTCTTTATTAAGGACCATCTTGGCTTCTTCTTTTAAATCATCAAGAACACCGCCCCTGACATATCCGTCTGTAGTGATATAGAAAACTCTAGGATCTTTCTTCTTCCCTAAACCAGACGTAAAAACTTTAATGTTGCTATAGTCTTCGTATTCATGGATTTCATCAAAGACGACGGCTCCACTTCGTTTTCCATCTTTTGTTCTAGCGTTAGACGTATTGAATTCTAGAGTGGACTTTGTTTTCTTGTGTTGAATCATAACTTTCGAACGATAGAAAATCTTCTTCATTTTCGACCAACAAGAATCTAATACTTCGTATACATCATTGAATGACGTTTTTGCTTGTTTTTCAGAAGTGGCCACAATATCAATATCGTAATTTTTAACTCCAAGATGTCCTGTTGTCATATAGAAACAATCGTAAGCAATGTATCCATTCTTTCCGGCACCGCGACCAATTTCTATGAGGTAACGATCAAAGACCAATCGCCCATCATCATATCTGACTCCAAAAATGAAAGCATTACAAAAACGCTGCCATGCATAGAGTTTAAAAGGAAAATATTTAGCTGGTATATCAACGGACTTTTCAATTGCTTCAGCATCGATAATTACATTTGGTTGCGAAAGTTTCCAACGAAGGAATTTCATTAAAGCTTTCTGTTCAGCACAAGCTTGTATTTCTTCGTTTTCTACCATCCTCATGTATTCATCAATGTAAGGATGAAAGTTATACGTCTTCGTCTTCATCATCATTATCTTCTGGAAGTTTATCGATTAGAGAAAAGAGTTTATCGTATGCTGTAGTGTACCTATTCATCATGGTGTTATATGTTTTCTGAGCCGGACTCTCAATCTCCATCTTTTGTTTTCCTTGTTTGAAAATTTGAACAGGACCTTTTGCTTTTATTTTCTCTTCAAGAATCTGCAATTGTATCGTCATAAAGGCTACTCGCTCAATCATTTCTTTTGCTACTTCTTTTCTGTTTTCATCCAAATCAATAAAGATTTCATTCAGTCTTTCTGACTCTTTCAAAATCTTCTCATTTTGCACTTTTTTAGTGAGTTTTGCCACGATACCACCCCCTATGCTTTTGAAAAATTTCAAAATTTATTTTTTTCGCTCTCCCATCCCCGTTGAAAGGTTTCCCTAAAAATGGCCGAATTTTTTTACCGGGGGGTATTAGGATTGAAAATATCTTTTAACTTTCCGGGAAAAAAATTAAAGAGATCGATATCTTGTTTCGTTTCTCCCTCGCCGATAGTTATGATGCAACTCATCTCTGAGTCACGAATCAGTTCTTCTTTTACAATGGTTAATTCTTTGATGATAATATCTAAATCATTTGCATTAAGAGTTCTCGGTACTAATATAGCTGGACTCGCAAATCTATTGAGATTAAACGTTTTGTTTTTTATCTCTCCACCAATATAAGCACCTGTTACTTCCGTTTTCTTTTTAAACATTCTTCTTTCCGCCTTTCTTTCCTAAAGCTTCTTTCATGAATGCTGCTCTGCATTTATCTTTAGTGCAATATAAATTCCAGTTCTCTGAATGCTCTTGGTCCATACGATCACCACAGCATGCACACTTAGCTTGCTTCACCTTAACTTCTCCTTTCATTAGACAAGAACTTGTCTTTGTCCAAACTTATTAGCTGCTGAAATATACCCTGACTCTTCTAGACGTTCGATGATCTTAGCAGCTCTTGTATATCCAACACGAAATCGTCTTTGTATCATTGAGGTACTAACGTACATGTACAGTTGAATATAGTCTGTCTTAAGCCATGCAACTGCATCGAGATAAAGTACATCATTCTCCATTGCTACCATCTCTCCTCATTAACAAACTTTGGTTTAGCGTTTGGTTTGTTTAACTCCCAAATACTTAACCGATCATGTTCTTCGTTATGACATGTGTTACACAAGCTCTTAAGATTATCTAAGGATAAAGCAAGTTCTGGATGATCCTTAACCTCTTTCATGTGGTGAACACAATCAGCTTTTCGATACTTACCTTTGTCTTTACACTTCTGACATTCGTTATTATCTCTTCTCAATGCCTCAAGTCTTAAGCTCATCCACGCTCTACTCTTATAGAACTTCATAAGGTTATTTGCTTTTATCAAACTAATAATCTCTCTAACTTCCACACAATCACTCCAATAAAAAAACAACCTCAAATGAGATTGTAAGAACTACATTTTTTGTATCTTATTTAGGCTCTTATATTTGGCTTTTAAGCCCCTTTAATATGTGTTTGAATTATCTATATCCTATATTGTGTATAATTCACTACAAGCCCATTATGTCAGTTACATCATAGTTTCATGCCCTCTCCTAAATATCAATTAGACAACTATCTTTTTGTGGCTAATTAATATCAGCAAATAAAAAAAGAATGGTGTTTACCAGTCTATTTTACGTTGTAGTTCATTCAGATTATCTTGCTCAATTCCAATGTATCTCATCGTCTCTTTTGGATCAGAATGGTTCAACATCTTTTGAGTAGCTGCTACGTCTTTGAACTTCTTATAGTGATGATAACCATATGTTTTTCTCAAAGAATGAGTTCCGATTCTTTCAAGTCCAAACTCATCTGCAATCTGATTTAAAATCACATAAGCCATACCTCTTGTGATTGGTTGATTCTTTCCATTACGACTTTTGATTAGAAACTCATCATTGGGTTTTCCTTTAACGTATTCCCTCATTGCTTTCTTCAGTTCAATCGGCATCTTCACTTCTTTTACTTTTCTGGTCTTCTTCTCTCTTATGAAGATATCCCATCCTTGAACATCTCTAACTCGTAAACGTAAAATGTCCGAGATGCGAAAACCTGTATAAATACCGAGTAAAAACAGAATGTAATTTCGATCACTTGTTTCTTTTAAATACAGCTTAATTTCATCTAATAATTCTTTACTTCTGATTGGTTGAACGAGGTTCATAGTTTCTTCACCACCTCCTTCACCAGACAAGGATCACAATAATGAGAATGTGGTCTGTCTTTAATAATTGCTTTACATTCCATCCAGCGTTTTGGATTCTTCATTCTTAATCACCCCTTTCTTGTTATGTCTCTGCTCTTACCTGGTCATTGCAACCGTTTTGCCCAAAACTCAATAATTTTGCAACCAACTAGTTTACTTGAATGGCTGCAGTCTAACAAATTAGTAAATCGATGAAAATCGAAGTAAATGAGAGATTGAACATTTCCTAAAACTCATATCATTTTCGATTATTTCCCAAAACAAAAATCAGCCTATTTGAACGAATTCAGCTGATTTTGGGGTTTCGTATAAAATTGTGGTTCCTCAAATGGGCATTATGTTTACTTATCAATAGTAAGTTTTTATTTTTGACTGATTTTACAAGTAATTCAACAATGAAATCATTCATTGTTCAGTTACATTGTAAAAACAATGGGAGTGCTTTTACCTCCTCGCCTCGCCTTCCACCTACGCAACAAAGTGCTAAGATACAAAATGTACCCTCAATGGATCGAGAGCGTTCAGTATTTGATAAGGAAGTTTATAATTTTAAACGCTTCTCCCAGGAGTAAATAACTCCTAGGAATAGCGTACAAATTATTCAAAAAATAATAGTCCCCGATTTTATCCCTGTATTTCTCCCCTAATTTGTCCCCTCTTTTATCCATGTTTTTATCTAAAAAAGCACTCATATAATTCTGAGTGCTGTGGCGATCTGATTAATTGCTGACCGTTTAATAATATAATATTGGTCTTTATTGAGCCCCATATCCGTATACAGGGTTATATCCTTTATATTAATTCCCTTAAGGAACTTATTTTCAATAATATATCGTTCTGTTTCATCTAATGCGTTTTCTAAAGCTCGTGCAATTTGTTTTGCTTTTAAATCATTCTCTTTTACCTTACTTCCATCTAAAGAGGTAAACAGTGAATCAATCATACCCTCATTTTCTTGTTCAATCCTATTTAATTGAGACACTTGAAGAGCTCTGTACCTCTTGAGTTCCTTAGCTACTTCTTTTTCTACTCCTTTTTGGTCAGTTACAACTGTCATAAAAAATCCCCTTTCAATAGGTACTACACAAAAGGAATACACTTATCCACGGTTTCCACAATGCACTGTGGATAAGTGTACACAAAACGCAACTTTAATGTTCAAAAAATATATTGCTAAGCATTAACGAAATGTTCATTAGCACAATGTTGTAGTAGCTATAAACGGTGTTCCTTCCCAATAAGTGTTCACAATTTCTTGAACAGAGATCAACCCTTCTTCATCTTCGCCTCTTCTGACTTTCTTATCCATTGGCACAATTTCAATATCATCATCACTGTATAGTTCATCTTCGCTTATTCCGTATTCATTCATGTACCATGATTTTGCTTCTTCCAACGAATAAGCTGCTACAGATTCATCATCACTTATTTGGAAAACCAGCACATCTTGTAGCCCTTTTTCTTCAGCCACTTCTAATTTTTTCATAACTCAATTCCTCCTTTTATTTGTTACGCATTTTATGTCTGTTCCTTAACGGAAAGTTCAGTACCTTAATTCAAAGAACTTCTCCATATTCTTTTCTGACACACACACTTCAATTTCTTTTTGGTCAATTCTAAGTTCAACGTCATAATGATTCTCAAAATTATCAATGCTACTACAACCCATTGATGCAATAACACCTTTCGCGCCAACAGGGATTTCTATTGTTTCCGTTATCTCATAACCATCATCATGTTTATGGGCTTTAAAAGTTTCCTTCACTTCAACAGATTCAACATTTTCATATTTATATTCCATTCATTTCACTCCTTCGCATAATGTTTCGAATAAGATATAACGTATTCAAACCCTTACTACTGAAATTTTCCCTACATCTAGTCCGAGTAAGTCGGCAATCTCTTTTGCTTCTTTAATATCAAATATTCGTTCTGCTTCTATTATGTTTTTGGTAAAACTGTAGTCATATAAGCTTCCAACAAAGTATACGTATTCAATATCAGGCATTTTACCTTTCTTATGTATAAAATTCCTGTGGTACACTACATATTCATTAAAATTTTTATTCGTCATCTTCATCCAACCTAAAACCAACAGTACAATTTTCTGGATTTTTTCTTGAAGCCAATCTTCTCTTGGCTGTTGGTGTAGTTAACCACTCAATATATTCCTTCGTAACTTTTAATTCGACAGCACACTCTTCAGAAGTGCCCATTGCAAGTAAACTTTCGCCTTTATATACTGCATACTCTCGCTCTGATTTCATATCAAACCTTATTCTCTTGTTTCACATTTTTTCTATTCCATTGTTCTGAATGACTGTACTCAAAATGTTCTGATTTGCAGAAGGGACAGCTATTAACTTCTATTCCTACTGGATCATCTTCTACCGCAAATCCTTTTCCGCAATCATTGTTGTAACAAGTGTAAATGTCCCAAAAGTTAGATAAGCGTTTAGTCTTTTTCTCTGATAAGAGTTCTTGGTTGGTTTTTGTTGTGTTCATGAGTGGATTCTCTACTCTTTCATGACCTAACTTTTCACGAACATCATTGATGCTGATTTTCCCGGCTTTTACCTGCTGATAAAGTTCCTCTTTTGTCATTTTTGGTCTTCCTCTCTTTATGCGGTCCTTAAAAGGCTTTTAAATCCGAGCCATTCGAACGCTTTTTTCTTTCCGACCTGATTTATATTTAGTTTGAATTCGTTAAGGTCAATGCAGTTTAATTCAGGAATGTCTTTAATTATTGTTACAAGCTCTTTGCTTAGAGTGGCCATTTCTTTATCGCTTTCAAATTTTGCTATGTATCTTTGAAACGGCTTTTCGAAATTTTCTAGGTTCTCATATATTCCATCTAGTGAGCCGAATTGCTGAATTAATGGAAATACAGCTTTTTCTCCAACACCTTTAATGCCAGGAATGTTATCACTCGATTTTCCGGTTTCGCCAAGAATGGCTTTTACGTCTATCCACTGTGATGGAGCAATTTCATACTTGGCTTTAAATGATGCAGCGTTAAATGATGTATCCTCTTTGTTTTCATAGATGATTTGCGTTACTTGATTCTCTTCATCAAGCAGTTGGTGAAGATCTTTATCATTCGAATAGATAAAGACTCTTCCTTTATTCTTGGTTCTCCATGTTTCTGCAACCGTCCCGATAATGTCATCAGCTTCGTATCCTGGTATTTTCAATTGAGAGATGTTCATCATTCTTAGCATTTCTTCTGTGGTCTCATATTGTTGTTTCAGTTCAAATCGCGTTTCATCTCTTAGTCCTTTATAATCTGGATACAGTTTTCTTCTAAACGTAGAATCTCGGCTTACGTCCCACGCAACTAAAACATGAGATGCTCGCGTTTTTTGAATGAGCACTTTAAGTTTTTTAATGAATACATGTACACCGTTTGTATAAAGTCCCTCATCATTCTGTAGAAGGTCTCCTTTAAAGCTTGTTGCAAAAAAGCCTCTAGACAATAGATTTGAGCCATCAATTAGAAGTAGTGTTTCGTTTGTGTCTGTTGGTTCTGTTTTTGCTTCGAATACTTCATTCTTTCCGAAAGTAAATGTGATGTTCCCAGCAGATAGATCAACGGCTTTAATAGCGTTATGATCTTTCCTATTACACAAAACTTGTCCTACATTCTTATGAAGCAATTTAAAGGCATGAACAGCATCACTTTGATTTAATCGAATAAGACCAAAGCACTGAACCATATCTTTAATTGATTCAATTCTGAAATCTTTGTCTTCAAAGGTTTCTTCTGTGAGGTGAATAATCAGTTCGTTATACCGTGGATTGTATTCGATGCTATCTAAAGACTTGTTGGCTGTTTCAAGTCTGTTAATAATCGTTTGAAGCTCACAACATAAGGTTTTCGCTGTTGGCAGATGACTCGCCATTTTAACTGAAAAATGTTCCATGATCTTATCTCCTAAAAGAATGCTAATTGTCCGGTATCGGTTTCTCGATGATTAACAACTTCTTCTGCAATCTGGAACAACCGGGAAGGCAGCATCGCAAAGTGTGATTTTTTATTACTGTCTGAACGGTAGCAATAAACATGGTTTTTCTTTGGATCAGTGATGTAGCAATGATCTCCGACTTCTAAGTTGATAGTTCCTCCATCATCGATGCAAGTGGCTTTATATCTCCTATCCATCTTTAAATCTCCTTACTGATATAAGATTTAGTCTTGTATTTCTGACATGATTTCCATTTGCCTTGGTGTGGGATCTCAGTCTCTGTTGTTAAATGGCATGAGGGTATTCGGTTTCGATTAGTAAAGTAGCAGCATGATCTACACGTTTTGTTAGAAGGTCCAGGTCCAAACGCCCTCCTCATTGGGTTGAGGTTGCTAATCCCCCAATCTCGCGAAGTCAATGCTGCTGTTTTTTGAATCATGACAAAAGCTTATGTAATGCTTTTTTAGTGTAAGGTGGATTCATCTGGACCCTATTAACAGCAATGTTGGCAGGTTCTTCAAAGAATGCGATATACCCTATCAACTCATTTACAAAGAAATACTTTTTCTTCAGCTGCTCTTTTGTTTTGGACTTCTTAGCTTTTTGGGAGGCTACAACCAATCTAGATCGTACTCGTTTTAATTCATTAAGCTTGTCCATTAATATCCATCCTCCTGACGTTGGAAGTTCACTTTGTTCTTTTCAAAATAGGCACTTTCTATTTCTTTAGTGGTAAATCCTAACGACTTTCCAAGCGCGAGATAATGGTTAAAAAGCACTCCGTAGTAAAATGACTTAATATGATAGTTTTTAGCTTTTTCTAACTGAGCAATGAGGGTATATGTTTCTCTGAACATTGTTCCAGGATTATTTACTTTCACAATTGTAGGTTCAAAAGTGGAGAGTCCGATTTCTAATCCTTTTTCTAAAAGAAAGTGAAAACCATCTACATATTCTTCAAGTAGTGGATTTGTAACAATCTCAAACGCCCCACCAGGATTTCCAAATGCAAACTCTACTTTTTTAGTCACCGGAGTTCGCTTTTTACTCCATTGTTTAAAGCCTCTCCACTCATTAGCGCACTCACCGACTTCTACATAAAAAGCGAGTGTTAAATTATCGCTGAATTCTTTGCTGTTAGGATCTAGGTTATGCTCTTGTATGATTCTGGATCTTAAAGATTCTTGCGTTTCAAACATCAAAGGAATATTCATTTCATTTTCTCCTTCATTCTTTTTATTTTCTTGGCCATATCAACTCTTTGCTTTTCGCATCCATCAATATCAATGACAATAAGTATTTTATTTAATCTGCTGACACTTACTGTTTTTTGTTTTGTAATCTTTTTCAACTCTTCCCGAGCTTCCTTACGATTCATATGATCATCTCCTAAAATGGCAATCCATCATCATCTATTGTCCCCTGATGGTCACTAGCAAAAGGATCAGCGCTGTAATCGTACGTACCGTTGTATGAGTTGTTTTGTTGATGTTGATTCTCTTGTGTATTGCCCTTGCTTTTAGGTTCTAAAAACTGTACTGATTCAGCCAAAACTTCCGTTACGTAAACACGTTGGCCTTGATTGTTCTCATAGCTTCGTGTTTGAAGTCTTCCATCAACACCAGCAAGAGATCCTTTCTTCAAAAACTTAGCTGCATTCTCGGCAGGTTTTCTCCAGATAACGCAGTTGATAAAATCTGCCTCTCTTTCACCTTGCTGATTAGAGAAGGGTCGATTAACCGCAAGAGTTATTGAACAAACTGCTATACCATTAGGGGTGTACTTTAACTCTGGTGCCTTGGTTAAACGTCCCACTAAAATTACTCTGTTGAGCAATATCATCACCTACTTTTTCATTAATAAAATCTCTATCTTTGTACCGCGAATACTCTGTTTCTAATTCTGAAAGCGTCATGGTTCTAAGTAATTTCTTACCGCGAGTACAGGTTTCAATCCCCTTAATACTTAATTCGTGAATTATGCATTGCCTTCTTAATTCCATCACTTCACCCTCTCAAATAGTGTACATATAATCAATATAGTTACACAAAACGTGTAACTAATTTGTAAAAAAAAGCAGCTCTTTATCTTCGTTAAACTTAGGTTTTTTCTTTCCGCCTTTATTGACACAATCAATTCCCCAATAGGAGGTACAAAACTTAGCTACTTTGCAGTTCTTTAAGCAGAAATAAAGATCATCCTCTTCTTTCATCCATTGTGGGCGATTATCTACAATTTCCACATTAGAAGCATTATGTAGGTTTATTGCCCTATTTTGACTCTGAACTAATCCTTTTGTAGCATTCAAGTTTTTCCCTCCTATTTTAAATGTACCCGTAATGAGTAACTTTTCTAGTTAATAAAAATGTTTCATTTTGCATATACTTATTACAAAATTAATCTCTTGGGTTCAAACTCTAGAAGGGTTGATATCTTTATAGCTGTTTTTAAGCTTGGTGTCTTCTTACCAGATTCAATTGCAGCGTAATGTGGTCTTGTAATATTGGCATATAAAGCTACCTCGGCTTGTGTAAGTTCCTTTTTCATCCGTTTTTTCTTTAACCAATCTCTTCGAATTTGAGACATAAAACCTCCTAATGTTGCAAATTGAAACATTATCCTAAGGCAATTATATATTCTATTAGAATACAAAACAACAAATTTTTTGAAAATTTTGTAGTACTTTTTTGCTATTTGTTCAATCAAAAGTGTTGCTTTTTGAGACAAAAATGTTGCATAATGAAAATTGTAATCTGTCAGATTACATTGACTATAGACAAAATCACAACTTGTTAACACATTTTAGTAGAGATATTTATGGAGGTGGAAATGATGGAGACAAGTATTAATGAGAAAAATAGACCGTTTGAAGGTAATAGGTTAGCTTATTTGAGAAAAAAGAGGAAATTAAAAGTAGATGCAATTATTAAAAGATTAGGTTGTGGTAGATCAACTTATACAAATTACGAATTAGGTTATAGATCTCCAAAAGCACAAAGATTAAATTTATTAGCTGATATTTTTGAAACATCTACGGATTTTATATTAGGACATACAGATGATGAGACACCAAATAAAGATAAGATAACTGATGCAAGAGGATATGTAGAAGCGATTAGAAATGCGCCTAAGTTAACTTTTCAAGGGGAACCTATACCAGAAGATAAAATTGATCAATTAGCAGATATTATAGAAATATTTTTAAAACAAAGTGTTAATAAGTAAATTATTCAATTATAAAATGCAAAAAGCTCTGGATAGTCAGAGCTTTTTTTCTATTTAAGCAATTAATTTTTGTTTGCTCTCTGATACTAGATGTTCATGTAATTCTTTTGTTATGGAATGTTCTTTCAAAAGTACGTCATAAACCTCAGCCATCTCGATTTGCTCTCTACCTTCTGAGGTTAATCTATTAATAACTTGTACCATTTTCTTTAAAACCGCCTCAACTGTCATCTCCATTTATAAAAGCCCCCTCTAATGTTTAGCGTTTTTCATTTTTAAAAAAGACTAAATAACTCTAAAAATGCATAATGACACCACTGTAATCAGTGATGTCATCATATATCCTACAATCCTCCGCCACCTGGGTCGGATTGGATATTATAGTTTGGTTCAGCTGGTTTCAAGGTTTTTAAGCCTCCACCACCTGGATCATAAGCAACTTCAGTTTTTCGGAACTTTAGTCCGCCTCCGCCTGGGTCGCTATTAATTGCCGTTTTAACAACAGGGGTCTTAGAGCTAATAAACCCGAAACCTCCTAAAATTACGGCTGTGATCATTACTGGTAAAAAGAACTTTTTCATTCTTTTCCCCCTCATACAAGAATCTACAAAACTCTTCATTTCGAAACATAAAATAAGAATTTTGTACCCTTATTGTAGCATAGGCGAGTTTCTAGTCAACAAATTTTGCTAAATTTATTTATTTATGGATTATTTTAGTTTATTTTGGGATTTAGCATCCCGAGTTTCATCATAGGTAAGTTAGCGTAGAACTTATCTCCTTTTTTCTCGTATGCTCTCCAGGACTCAATCATTAGATCTCCATCATTCTTAATACACGCGGAAAGATAGAGTTGGAATGGTGTTAAGATGCCTTCTTTATTTTTTATTTCTTCTATCAATTTATCAGCCTCGTCTACATTTCCTCTTTTGTAGTATAAAAAGGCTTGTTCAGCTTTATGTTCTGGATTTAATGTCTCTAGATTTCTATCCCAAAAGATTTTTACAAAATCTAGAGTGTTTTGAATGTTTTTCTTTTTTTCTTGAAAGGGATGTGTGGATCCAAATGGATATTTATTTATCTCAGAGATTGCTGCATTTAGATACTTAATGCTTTTATCAGCACTTTCGAAAATATAACTTTGACCGATAACATAATAAGCAGCTTGCGAACAAAAAGTGGCTCCCCACGATTTCTTTTCAGCTTTCAGCATTTTCTGTACGACTTCTCTAGCCTCTTGTGGTTTATTACTGTACAGAAAAGAGTATGCATATATTTCATCCACTCTATATTGAAATGCTTCTCTAATGAAATCGTTTTTAATGTCTCCGACTGCTTTATTGAGATCATCTGTCACCTTAAACATGCCGTCATATTCTTGCATATCGTAGATAGCATACATGTTAATGATTTTCGTTAAGATTTCCATCTCTAAAGACTTAATGTTCTTCTTCAACAAAAGTTGATTTAAGTCATCTAGAAGCTTCTTGCCTTTTACTTGTTTGGTTTCACGATTATATATCAAATCATAAACACGAGCAGTTTCTCGATTTGCTCCGTTAATGGATTTTTTTTCATTTTCAACAAGTTCTCCTAAAAGATCGTAGTTACCTTGTCGATCTGAATACTCCAGAGCTGTTCTTAGATTTTGTTTTCTTTTTGTGAGTCGGCAAAATGAGCTTAGCATTTTATTTCTGATTTCAAATTCATTTTTTTCAGAGTATATAAAATCTACAAGCTTAACAAAATTAGGATAAAAAATTTCACTGGTTCCAGAGTAGTATTGTGATACGGCCCCAGCAGTAAGATTGAGTAACTCGGCAATTCTAAGATCAACAATTCCTCTCTTTTTTTGATCTTCATGAATCCTTTCCATGAGTTCTTTCATGGTTTTTACTGTTTCCAACAGTTCCACCTCACCGACTAATCTTATTACGCTTAACTATTAAAGATAATATAACATTTAGTGTCAGTATTTGTAAACATAAAACTAAAAAACACTAAACATTTATAGTATAATGAACCTAATAATCGCCAGTGGGGGAAGTATTATGATAAAAATCCATTTTACACTTGGAAATACCTTAGAAGAGTTAAATGTCACTCAGTATCACCTCGCTGTGAAATCACAAATGAGGGCTAATACAATTTACGATATGGTTGCTAATAAAAGTAAGAGTGTCAATCTTGCTACTCTAACCTCTGTTCTTGATACGTTAAATGAAATTGCCAAAGAACAAGGCATTGCTAGAAAAATCGACGTTAAAGATATATTTATTTATGTCGGTTGATGTGGTCTAATCTTAACACAAAAACCAACGTTTTAGAACATACGTTCGTAAAAAAATGTCGAACATCATACATAAACAACAAAAAAGCGATAGATCGTTTAGGATCTATCGCTTCTTAATTTCAAATAATTCAGTTGCAATTCGTGTATATCTTGAATTATACTGGTACCAAGAATCATATAATTTTAACGAATTGAGTCGTACATAATCGAAAAAAATCTATAGAAAAGACAACACCCGATGGCGGGAACCATCGGGCAGGCAAATCATTTTGGACGAATGATTAAATTTGTCTTAATTATACACTACTCTTTTGTTTGAATTCAAGAGTTTTGGTGTATTTTTAATATGCAAATTTTGCTAGCTATTTGTTGTCTTTCTGAATAACAGGAGGACTATTTTTTATGTCTATTAATTCTGCACGTATGATTGCAAATGATAATTCATTAAATTCTGCAAATGTACCCCGAAAATCACTTATTCCATTCGATCCACAACAAGTGGACAAGCTTCTCATGCCTAAAAACCATTCACGTATTGTTACCAGTGATGAATACGTGAAGATGAGCAACACTAAAAACTATACAAACTCCAAAAAAGAACAACAAGCTATGAAGCTTAAACTAGTTGATATTGTTAAAAATGCTTATGAAAAGAATGACCCAGATAAATGGTATCGTCTCAGCAAAGAGACAAGAAAGACTATTGATCGATGGGCTTTTCTTGCTGCTGAAAAAGGTTTCTCATTTGCATCTGCAGAAGCACTTGCTAAATCATATGGTGTTCATCCAAAAACAGTTCAAAACGTTTGGAAGTTTCTTAAAGATGCTGGTGTAATTTACATACTTAATTTTCGTGCAAAAAATGGAAATGGTCGTAGAGGAACTATCACCCTTTTTATGGCTCACCCTTATTTTGAACAATGGGCTAATTTGTTAAATTTGAAGTTTGTTTTGCCTCAAGATTGCGAACAAGATTGCGGACAAGAAAACGTTCAAACTCCTTGTCTCCCTAAGGTTGAAGAAGGAGAAAAAAACTCTACCATATCTTTACCTTCATCTTTTAAACAAGAAATTACTATAAATAACGATTTCGCCAAAATTGTTAAATATGTCTCTTTAAAGCTAAAAGATAATCCTAAAAAGATTACGCATTATTCTTCATACATAAACAGAGTAATGAATGATTTACATACACAAGCATTATGTACAGATCCAGAGACTCTTAAACTTCAAAAAGAATATCGTGAACGTTTACGTAATAACACTCTAGAACGTCAGAAGACCGTCCCTAAACGCCCTGTAGGCTATGATTGGGTAAATACTGGGGCTTAGTTTCCTATTTTCATAATAGAGCCACACTTGCAACACCTCTCCCCCACTCCTATTAAGCTATCGTTATGTCTTAGTGTCTTTCTGTCGCTGAGATATTTCGAGAAATAGCTTAAAAGAGAGGATAAGGGAGAGGTAGATCAGTAGCATGTCAGTGATACAATTTGGTTCTCTTCAGGAACAAAATAAAAGGTGTACCTTTTGGTGTACTTTTATCTTGCTAAAGGTGTACCTTTTGGTGTACTATTAAATCAAGGTAAATAAAACCATTTCTGAGGAGAGTGTTTTTCATGATTAGAACAGCTGCTATCGATGCTGGTAATGATTCTTTAAAAGCGATTTTTGGTGATATCAAAGCTAAGCCTCTCATTATTCCGAACGTTGTATCCAAATTGCAGGAGAGAAAGACGGTCGATGACACAAACGATCCTTTAGATGAGCTGCATGTGAAGATTACATCAAGTGCTTTGAAAACTTCTGGGACTTATGCGGTCGGAAATCTTGCTGCTAAAAGAACAGACAATGAACATATCCGATCTAATGCATTTAAGAGTGAAAACGACCAAACTATCATCTTGATGCTTACTGCTCTTGCGATCGATGCGGCAAAGAATAATCTAAAGGATAAAATCGTGAACGTTAAATACGTTCTGAGTACTGGATTACCTGTAGATGAAGCTAAAATTGAAGGCCAAAGAAAAGCGTTCAGAGAAAAGTTAATTGATGCAACTCATGAGGTAGTTTTTGAAAAGACTCCTAAGTATGGTGGTCGCATGGTCAAAATAGAATTCGAAGAAGTTTTTGTAAATGTTGAAGGATATGCAGCCATGATTAATATGACAATGGATGATCAGTTTAAGCCGGCTAACTTAGATCTAATGAAGAAAACAATTCTTATAAACGATATGGGTGGGAATACAACCGATAAAGCCGTTATAAAGAATGGGAAAATTGATAATGATTATTCAAATGGCTCCTTGCTTGGTGTAGGAAATTATTTAGATGACATTATTGAAGATGTAAATCGAGAGTTTCGTACAAAAGCGTTTAAATCCAGAAGAGAATTAGTGGAATGTATAACTCATGAGGATGATAAGGAGCGAAATTACATTTGGTCCACTGGGAGTGCGCAGTCCATAAAAAGTATTGTTGAGAGCCATTTTCAAATCCTTGCGAAAGAACAATACGATGAAATCGAAAGAACTTGGAATCGTGTAGGGAGGATGCATGCTGTATACAACGTTGGTGGAACAGCTATCCTTATCCAAGATTATCTCGAAAAAGAAAATGAAGCTCGAAACAAGTATGAAATGCATTTTCTAGAAAGCGATGAGAGCATTCATAGTATTGTAAAAGCCTACTATAAGATGCTGATTTTACAGGCTAAGAAAAAAGGTTTGAATATTGAAGAAGCAATACCAACAGCATAAGGGGTGGAACTTGTGCCAAAATCAGTGAAAAAATTAGCTGCAGGTAACAACATAACCATAAAGTTACCTGTAGATATAACTCATGATGTCCTCGCGTTTATTAATCAAGAACGCGAGGTCTCCAGGAATAAGTTCCTCGCCAGTGCGCTTATTAATGGCTTGAAGGACAAGATGCAGGAAGAACTTAAGCAGGTGAAAGTAACTCTTCCCTTAGAAGTTACTGAGGATCAGCGTAAGCAATTAAATAGTCCGCATGTTGAACGAGCACTTGCTGCATTCGCTCAAACAATAATCGGCACTGGAACCATGCCTCTTATACACTCAGTACCTAAGAGTGAAAGTGAACTCGAAGTAAAAACTGAGAAAGACGTAGATCAGTCAGATGAAGAGCTGGACTTCTCAATCTACGATGATTTACTGCCGCCAGATGACGAATAAGAAGCATTATGTGCAGTAAAGGAGGAAAAAGACTGTGAGCATTCCTTGGTATATGTCTGATTCGCGTTTTGAACCTGGAACCGTTGCAGATGTCGGTTACTCTATTCGACTCATATTATCTAATCCCGAACCTAAACCTAACGAATGGCGTTTACACTTGGCTATAAGGACGAGGAAAACCGACGGAGTTAAAGATTATCTTATTAGACCTGCAAGAGTCGCCACTTTCAAAAAATGCCAATCGTTAAAAGAGGCTCAAGAACGTGCTGAACAATGGTTTTCGAATTGGCGGAATGATTTGTTTTAATGCATATTTCGTTGATTGACCGACAAAAGGAGAGATTAAGTTGGAAAAACATTTAGAGCGATTAAAAGAAGAACTAGATATGTTCTCGGATGAACATCCTACAATTACTGTCAGCAGAAAAGATCTGGTGCAGCTAATTGAACAGATAGAGCGATTAAAAAAGGAAAACGAAAACCTTAAATAAACTTTTTAAAAAGACCTCATATTACCCCAGTATAAAGGGATTATTGAGGTCTTTTGCATTTTTTGCATGTCGAATTTAATGTATACGTTTTACTGTGTTATTTATTATTTTATGTAATACATACGGTACGTGAAATTATATTATTTCTTCTTCTTTGAAATCGTAACCCCTAGAATTTTCCCTGACCCCTTCTTCGATTGCTTCACAAATCCTGCTAAATCCTTTTTAGTTAGTCCGGCTTCTTTTAAGAGATTTCTTCTAGCCATGTGTTTCTCCATCCCTTCAATCTATAGTTTGGTAGCATTATGTACACTTTTGAGCAAATTTATACGTTCTAGGTTGGCTCTTGTCGCAATAGATTAATAACTAAATGACGTTATATCGCTGAGATAAAACTGATGTTGTTGAAAGGACGATGTTCATGGAGTACTTTAACCCTATGCTTAATGATAAAGGTAAGGATAATGTTAAATTGAACGATAAACCACGCAAGACCAGGAGTGATAAGAAGTATCCAGTGAAGATTCCCCTTACTCTTGATCAGCGTATTCAACTAAAAAGAATGGCTCATGCTCGTAATACATGGCCGACTCCCCTTGCTGGGGAACTAATTAAGAAGTATTTAATCCGATCGTATGATTATCCTGCAGTAACTTATAAGACTAGTGCTAAGCATGCTGAAGCAAAATTAGAGAAAGAATATTATGATCTATTAATCCAGTATTCTATTGAATGGGACACGAGTATACGGCAGGCTGCGCATCGTATTTTTACCGAAATACTCCACAGAGAAAGCGAGTGATCTTATTGCGCGCCTACAGTAATCTCAACCTAATTGGAGAAGAGCTAAGTCTGTTAAAACCAATGAGTGAAGCAAAGGGATTCCTTAATAAAATGCTTGATGGTTGGCTGTACTCTCCAACTTCACGAGTCACACTAAAGATCCCTGTACCTGGTCATATGTATATACGTGCTCGTTGCTTTTGTGATGATGTAAGCGAAGTACAAGGTGAACGTTTTCGGCATGTGCAGCTGATTGATATTCTATATCACGACTTTCTATACTTTATTCGAAAAAACAATGATCCTCAAAGCATTTATAACATGTTACGACTCAAGGATGGGACGATCGTTATATCAGAGCATGAAGATGAACGTATCATTGATACACTGGATGATGAATCTGATTACATCGCTGAATTCTCTTATAGCATGGCTAGAAAGGATGCTCTTAGAGGTGAATATATTTTAAGTGATTTATCAAAGGTCTATCCCGATCACGACTACACTTTAGAACGTGTTATACAAATTCTTTATTGCGATTTTATAGACGAATACAGCAAGGGTAAGATGCAGAATGTTGTTGAGAGGATTATAAATTACAACCAAAAGAACAATTAAAAAAACAGCCATAATGGCTGCTTTTTACTTTCCAAATAACTTGGCCAGAAATCCTTTCTTTGTTTCCTTCTCTTCTTGAGCTGCAGCTAATTGTAAAACCTCTTCATTTGCAGCCTGATTTAAACGAATAACTTCTATGAGTTTTTGATCACGTTCTTCTATTCGAGTATCCAAGAATTTTTGTTGCTCGTCCATCTTATGAATCAATGTCTTAATTAACTCTGTTTGTTTTGATAATAATTCATTTTGATTATCGATTTGTTCCTGCAACTCTTTTATATCATTGTTATAACGCGTATTATCCTTTCGTTTATCCATGTCACGAGGTGACATATCAGACTGTTCAAACCACGTCATTACAGCATTCGCGGACTGTTCTAGTGTCATGTCACGGTTATTTTTAACTTCGATGAATCTTTTTAGAACTATAACATCTTCATTTCGATACCATCTTTGTCCTTTATTTTCATCAAAGTGGTAACCGGCATTTTTTAAAATACCAACGTATTTCCTCAATGTTTATTCCTTTATATCAAGTAATGTACTGACATCTGAAGGATTCATGATGATTTGTTTATCGTTTGTATCGTTTGACACAACACTTCCTCCTATCGTTATATCACTGATATTTATATTAAAGTATTTTGGACTTTTTTTATTAATCCTGCAACTGATTTATAATAAGTGTGTAACCTAATAAGGAATAGAGAAAAACGGCTTCTGAAATTGCTCTGTATGCAACGATAGAAAGGAGTTGAAGGGTATAGTAACCCCCTGAAAATGAGTGAAATAAAGGTTATTCGTGAAAAAGGTTATTACTGTAGCTTTTGTATGGAGGAAGTCGGAAAGGGCATTGATCGAGTGGCACCAGTTTACGATTGGCAAGATCCGGATAAGGAGGTTGGATATTATTGTCCTTATCACTGGCAACAGGTTTACGACTTTGAACAGAAGCAGAAACATGCCTATGAAAACATGCATAACAAATATAAAACAAAAGATGGTTAAATAGGGTATAATTGGTGTATCACAACATAACAAAGGCAGGCGAAAAATCACCGAGTCTTTGCTTCCTTAATTTAAAATAATTATAGGGGTGCATGCATGTTTAAAGAGGGAAAATATAAGTCTCAACGACAGCCTAAACGACACCTTTTAACTACAACTGGCGCGTTTCTTATATTGGGAGGGTTTTTAATTAGCCTAACCATTATAGGAGCTATATTAGGAATACCAATGATACTTGTAGGAATCAGCATATTATTTTTAAAATCGCGAATTAAAGTAAAGACAATTGAATGTAACCTTTGTAAAAATATAAATAAGGTTGAATTAAAAGTTGAACGATTTAATTGCGAACACTGTAATAAAACCCTTCTTCAAGATTATGGTGAATGGATAGAAATATAAAAAGCCTACCTCATAAAGAGGTAGGCTTTTTATTAATATCCTTTTGATTTTAAAACTGCTTGTAGTTTTGTTCTTGTATTCGGTCCAAAAATACTATCTATTTCTTGTGGAGTATATACCTTCTGGAATCTTGTGAGTGCATCCTGAGTTTTTGGACCCCATATACCATCTTCAGCACCACATTTAAAGTTTGCTGCATTAAGAGCTTTTTGAAGTTTCAGGATCTCTTGTTTTGGATTTAATTTCCCTTTTCCTATAGTAACTGTAGGCATAGGATATTTATATTCATTTTGTGGCTTCTTTGGAGTTGCTGGAGGCCTTGTGTAGATGTTCTTCGATTTTCCTAGTTTAATAATTTGT
This sequence comes from Fictibacillus sp. 5RED26, assembly GCF_015903895.1. Taxonomy (NCBI): domain Bacteria; kingdom Bacillati; phylum Bacillota; class Bacilli; order Caryophanales; family Fictibacillaceae; genus Fictibacillus; species Fictibacillus sp. 5RED26. The sequence continues at coordinate 20,125 of NZ_JACZDU010000015.1, forward strand.
CCTACTTCTAACTCCTGTGGTTTAATGCCAGGATTAGCAGCAATCAAATCCTCTAAAGTTAGATCCTTTAATTCATTCGCGATTGCCCATAATGTATCTCCTTCCTGAATGGTATAAGTATCTGGAAGTGGAGAAGGTTTCGATACGTTTAAAGGTTTGTTATAAAAGAATGCTGCCTTGTAGTCAAATTGGCAACAAGGTTTCCAGGAGTAACCTGGCATTTGATTATGCGCTTTATCATCCTTTCCTATTCCATCTCTTACTAGTGCAGCATGTAATTCAGAGATTGATAATAAAGTAGCTTCAGACAATTCTTCCGTACGATAGTCACCAGAAACACAAATTCCTATTGCTGATTTATTGCTATCTCCAACATGATAAGACTTAACACCTGGATTATGACACCATATAATCTTTGCTCTTGTCCTTCCATCTGGACCTTTTATAAGGTTCTGTGGCTCGATTACAAAATGATAACCGATTCCTGGCCAGCCGTTTGTACCTACATGAAAACGTGCAAATGCTTCTGCAGTAGATCCGGCTAAGCTTGATTTTGTTAAACTGTGATGCCACACCCTTACAGTCTTTGAATTCACACCAAGATCAACATACTTACCTTTGTGCGGTAGTTTTCCGCGCATATCAACTAACTGTTGTAATTTCTCAAATGAATAACTCATAGTGGCTCAACTCCCGTTTTTTATTGTTAAAATGAAAAAGACATCCTGGAGTGCAGGATGTCTTAATGATTAAACTGTTTTCTTTTCGTCCTTACCTCTTAAAACAACAATTGCATTTCTTACAGGGTCAGGTATCGGTACGCCCATTCTTCCAACGTTCTCGGTGATGCTGAGAAGTTCATTTAGGAAATAGAAAAGGATCGCCGCGTTCATGATCATAGCTTTAGATTCCATGCCAAAATGAATTAAGTACACATCTAGGAAGTGAGCTACAACAATTACAGCGTATATAGCTACTTTTCTTCCAATCCCTTTGAATCCGACTTTGCTTTTTAGTTGCCCTTCATATGCTGCAGCTGCCATGCCTGTTGCGTAATCCATACAGGACGTTACAATAAGTAGTAAAAGGGTTGGTGGCGGTGGCCACTCGCCAAATAAGTACTGACCGATAATAGCCAGTGTAGGAACGCCAATTTGAAAAAGTTTCTCGTACATAATTCACCGTTCTTCCTATAGTTTTTTGCATAAAAAATACACCTTATAAAAGGTGTTAGTTTCGCATCATGATCCAAAACCGCATTATGAAGGCATAAAAAATACGCCCTCATTGGCGTTATTGTGCTAATTCTCCAAGCTCAAGAGCTTCAAGTTCAGATTTTACTTGCGGTTGTAGTGTTACTGGTACTTGGCTATATGTTTTATACCCTCGTACGATTAAAGTCACGTATACAGTTACCATATCCTTGTCCACCTCCTTCCAGAGAAGGTAAACGATCATTCTAATTTTGTGTAGCAGCTTCATTGTCTAATAACTCCTGAACCTCTGCTCTGTGGATCTCTGGCACCTGTTCAATGGTCTTTGCTCCGGCTTTAATGAGCTTATAATAAATATTTACGATCACCATTAGGCGGTACCTCCTAGGATTAGTTCATAAAGTTCTGTTATGGCCAACATATTTGATACATTATCTTCTTTGGAAACTGTAAGTTCTGCTTCCAATTGCTGAATTCTCTCTTCTGGACTTAACTGACGGTCAGAATACTCATAAAAAAGTTGTCCGGTTTCGAGATTATAGTAAAGATTCGGTGTTTTTCCAGCTTGTAAAACTGGTTCAGGAATCTCTTCAATCTCAATCCAATTTAGTAAATCTTCTCTTGGTATTGTTTCAGGCTCGTTGCATTCTACTATTACTGGGGCAATCCCACTAGTTACTATTCCGAGTTTGATTAAAATCATTGCACATACCTCCTTTATTGAATGGTAAATCCAGCTTTTGCGCGTTTTACTTTCCACGCTCCTTCAGAGTTGGAGTAAATATATTCGTTAGTAGTTTCATTCCATTGAAGTACATTAATGTTATAATCTAGCTTTAGCCCATATGGAAGATCTACAAAAGTTAATAAATCAGATTTTTTTAATAAACGTAGTACACGTGGGCTGTTTGACCCTCCTTGATAGAAGACACCTAAATAATCTGAATTATAGTCATACATTCCTGTTAAATTACTATAGGAGTCTGTTAAAACCCTTACAGATTGCTCTTTGTTCATATCACTTAATCTATACTTATGAATGTACTGTCCTCTAATTTTGTAAAGATATGAGCCAATGATGATATTTGTCATTGGGCTACTTGATACACCCTCGTTTTGATTCTGTCCTAATTTCCATATTGGTCCATTCATTGTTTCCATATCATAAAGTACTGTTTTATATGGTGATACACCACCCTCTAGGGATGCATGATTAAACATAACAAAGTACCTTCCTGCTACAAACGAATAATCGTTATTCCATCTGGATACAGTTGTCATTTGGGCTACAATGCTCAAATCAGGATTTAATTTGTAAAGTATTTGTGTTGAATCGTCATATGCAAAAATATATTTCCCATCCCTAGATAAAGTTACAGTTGCAAGATATCGAGAAAAGGAATTTATAAGGGTTCCAGTGTCCTTGTTATACCTTTTAAATGTTCCATCATTCATATAAATATATGGCTGGCCGGGAATAATAAAAAGTTGATTAGGATAAGCCGATGAGTTCAACCCACCAACACTCAAAACTTGTTTATAACTTAGATAGTTTATAGATCCATCCCATATACTTTTGTATAAATATCGTGCGCCTGATGATGTGCTGTATCCGCACGTCCACAGTGTTCCGTCGGTATCCATGACCATCCCATCAATACGCATATCTGTTGAGTAAACCAATAAGTCCTGGACTGGAACAACCGTTATGCCTAATTCATGAGGTAGAAAATTGTAACCTTTACGATATTTACTACCTCCAAAACTCCCACCATGATCTCTTAAATCAATCATAATCACACCTCACTTATCAAAATGCCATCTGCATCATAGGTAAGTGTTCTTGGTCTTGTTTTCTCTACTGTAGTTCCATTTAAACCATAATAAGTTAAGGTTCGCGTTGTGTAGAGTGGTGATGTTCCACCACTTAGAACTGATTTAACTGCTAAAGTATCATCCTGGCGTCTGTATTCAATCGTGGTAAAAATGCCGTTTGCATCTTTTCCGGACTTATAGACTTTAAAGTCAGTCTGTTCAACTTTCTTTCTTGCTCCGTCCGGCGTTTCTTTGGCGTTCCAGTCTGTCCGTTCTTGTCCGGTTATGTGTGACACACCATCCGCCTTATGTGCAATAAGGTCTTCACTAATTTGTGTAAGATCAGTTTCTGCTTCTGTAACCCGACTCGTAACTACTCCTAGATCGGTTTCGACCTCTGTAATTCGATTTGCTAAGTTTCCGGCAACATCACCACTCAGTTGTCCTTTAACACTTTCAAACCAAGTCTGAAATTCTTGTTCATGATCTTCGCTTGTTTGCTCAAACCATGATTGGTATTGATTGAAAATTGCAGTTGTGTCTGCTTGAAGTAAGCTGTTAACTAACCCACAAAAAGTATTATTCAATCTTAGATCAGTAATAGCTGACTGCAGGATAGAAGTAACACCTTGGGAAACCAAAACATCAGCAATTCCAAGTTCGTAAATGTCTGCATCCCTTTGCAAAGGTATAGCTACAGGGGTAGAAGCAAACTCGCCCTTTTTTACTACTGCTTGTATTAACCGTTCTGCAAAGTTTAACTGGATCACAATTCTGTCAATCCGATTTAAAAGTCCATCAGCCACATCAATAGGTATTACTAGATCTAAAGTGTTTTGATACATATAACCATTAATCCAAGCTGCACCTGCTTTTAATTTCACGTTCATATCAGTACCGTCAGTGACTACTTGAAGATTAAAGGCTACGTTAGGAAAGACACCATTTGTGATGAATTTGCTGAAGTAGTTAGCGTAATCTTCAGCTTTGTACCTTCTATCTCCATTTACACTATTAAAGAAACTGGATTTCTGCACTTACTCACCTCATTCTTTGTTCGATTTTTTCAAGTAAAGTCGGTATGTTGCTTCCAAAATTCACACGTACATCACGATGATCATTTTCATAAACCTCTTCGACCGTTGTAATTCGTGTGTTTAATGTAACTCCTAGCCTTTCATTTTGAGTTGTTACGATGTCACCTAGGTCAAAATCAACCTTGTAAACTAGGTTTGAAGTAAGGATAATACTTCCTTCAAGAGTTGAGATCGATCTGCACTCAGAAAGCTTTGTAAGGCCCCTTTGTTTTAGAAGTTCCTCATACTCTTCATCGCTTAATGTAGTGTTATCGGTAACGTTGGAAAGGTCCCGAGCATCCACAAATACTTCCTTTCGCTTAAATCCTTCTAGTTCATTATTAAGCAGTACTTTTTTGCGTGCTGCACCTTCTCCTTGTCCAGCAACTAAAACCATATTCTTATATCCAGAATTACTGTCAGTGTAAGTTTGTTCTAAAACATTTTCGAATTCCAAGGAGAAGATTGCTCTAGGGTTAACGTTTTGATTTACAGACAAGTCTCTGCCGTTAAATACATCAAAGATGTATTGTTTATTTGCCAAATCAAAAAGGACTCGCCATCCCATATCGTACTTGATAGCTAGTCCTTCTATAACTTCAGCAAGATTGCCATAGGAATTTGTTTCACTTGCTGGAATCTCAATATTTCTATTTGTTGAGATCGTTAATCCTGGTAGTTTTCTTCTTACTAGTTCTGGAGAAACAGCGTTACGTTCAACAAAGTATTTCATAACGTCTTCAGCTGTCCCTGTTTTAGAAGTTTCCTCCCATATCAGCCGTTCTGATAAAAAATTATCAATCAGAAACCCTGTTAATACTAAGGTATCTTCTGTTTTATCATCAAACTTTAAACCCACAATATATGCAGCCTCTTCTGGACTATCCTCTTTGACGATAATTCTGTCCTTTTGCACAAGAGCGAGTAAATCAGAGGACTCTTTAAAATCTTCCGGTAGATTAAGATGGAGTTCAAAGCTCCCTGTCTTATAAAACTCTCTTCTCCATATTAGTGATTTAAAGGAGTCTATAATTCCATGTAGATTAAACTGATTATCAAACACGTATAGATCCATACTTAAACCCCCAGGTATTGAGTTGAGAAGTAAATGGAAACTTCCAAGTTTTCGAGATTTTCATCAGCATCGTACCTAAAAAGATTATCTCCTGTGGCGAGCTGCATAAACTTACTCCCGAACTCAATGGTATTAAAGATATTTGATTTAACACCATTTAAAGATGACTCAATTCTTTTTCTGCTTTTATTTGTATTGATTGTAATTGTTTCACCTGGACTCATAAGCCTATTCAGCTTAATGTATTCGCGTGTATTCACGTTAAATAGAGAGGGGTTTAAGACACTCCCTATTGCTTTGAATTTAATAATCATACCTGTCTCTACTTGACCATTATTTAAGACGTTTACGATTAAAGATGGGGAACGTTGCCCCATTTCTAATCCCTCTGAAGGGATTTCAAACGGAAATTCGAACAATGAGTTCCAGACAGCAATCTCAACTTTGTTGACTTCCGTAGATTGAAAGAAAGGATTTCCTGCTGTTAATTGAACAAGAACATTATGCCATCCTTCGTTTGTGTGTTCTGGATCTGGATTAATAGAGGGTGAAAGCTCAATATTAGCGTCAATAAATACACTTCTTACCTCGGTTTTAATCTCAAGACGTAAAGGATTATGAACAGGATTAAAAACAATAAATAGTTCGTCTCTCCTGTCCTGTATCCATTCCTGTGATCGATCTTGAACATCGATGTAGAATTGTAGGGATAAATCCCTTTTATCTAATCTAGAGGCAACAGGAATGGCTCCATGACTTTGATAGTTAGATACATACGTGACATTTGCTTTTACTCCAGAAGTATCTATATCTTCTTGAAGTTTGAAACTCCCTTGCTTGGAGATGAGCAAGCTGTCACCGTTTTTGTTTGTGCAAAGAATCTCTTTTATTCGCACTTGCTCACCGTCCTTTTAACTGAAATGCAAATTGCTGTAAAGCTTGGCGATTCAATCTTGCAGTTTCTGCAGGAGATAAAGGTGTAGGGCTATTGATAATTACTTTTTGTTCAATTTTTGCTGGACCTTGATTAGATGTTCCTGAAGTTCCAGTGCTGTTCACTTCAATTCTAGGAACAGCAGCACTAGCTAATTGATCAGCCATACTTGATATGTTGGTGACAGAATGGTTCATGCCTTGCACTAAACCTTCCCCGACCATTTCCCCCATCCATTCCATGACTCTAGAAGGAGAATGGATATCTAAAGCTTTCTTAATTGTTGCTGATACAGAATCAGCAATGGATTTTGCTTGTTTCATCAATGGTCCAGTCATTTCAGTTAGTCCTGACATAAGACCCTTCATCGTATCTTTACCAATGGTTTTCATACTTGCAGCCATAACATCAAAGTTTTCTTTTGTTCCCTTAGTGATTTCTTTGATCTGATCATTTAATTCTTTTTGATATTGAGCCATTTCTGCTTTTGCCTCTGCTCGCATTTCTGCAACTGTTCTTACCCAATCGGCTTTAGCTTGTAACATTTGTAAATGTGCGTCCTGTCTTAATTGGGAAACTTTAGCCACATACTCTACACGTAACTGTTCCAGTTGCATAGCAGACTCTGCACGAAGTTGCTGAATCTGAATCTGTGTATCCAGCCTTAAACCTTCAGATTCCTTGGTTGCCTGTTGTCTGGCCAAACTACTCTTTTGTTGCCACAACAAAACATACTGCTGTAATTGTTCTGCAGACAATGAATTCAGAGCCTTAATTTCGTCTACGGATTTTGGTCCGGCATCTTGAAGCTCTTTTAATAATTCTTGGCTTACACCTTTAGAAGCTAACTGATCCATGTTCGACTGATAATCTTCAAAAGCAGAAACTTGACCACTCAAATTATCAATCAACGCTTCTCCACTTACCTCTTTACGTGTTACTTGGTCAAAGAGTCCTGCAAAGCTATATAGAGCTTTTGCTCGGTCATCTACAGCTTTGTTGTATGTTTCAGTTAAGCTCTTTTCACTTTCAGCAAGCCTTTGATTTACGCTCAGAACTTGTTGCTCATAATCAGTCTTGGCACTTATTAGATCATCGTTCAACTTCTCTTTAATGCTCTTAACCTGGTTCTTATAATCTTGTTCTGCTTTTATTTCATCTTCTTTTAATTTCTTAGAGGTATCTTTAACCTTCTGTGCGTACTGATCATTGAGGTCTTTCAGTTTATCGTAAATCTCTTTTTTTACGCGATAAACTTCTCTTTCGTAATACTCCCTCTCTTCAGAACCCTTTTTATACTTTTTAAGGTACTTTTCATATATAGCTAGTTCTTCAGTTAAGGAGAGCTTATTATAGAATTTTTTCTTCTCTATATAAGCTTTTTCAGATTCAAAGGCTTTTTTCGTTGCTTCAGCAATTTTCCTTGCTGCCTCTTCAGCATCTTTCTTTTTAGCTGTAATCCCTTTGGCGAAACCTTCACCAGTGTATTCCCCAAGTTTATAAGTAACCCTGGATGGTGAATGAATGTCCAAAAGTTCTCTAATATTTTTCGGTATAGAATTAACGATGTCTTTGACTTTCTGTTTAACGTTTCCGGCCATTGAACTTATTCCATTTACGAGACCTTCTATAATGTTTTTGCCTATAGTCCGAAGATCAATTCCTGTTAAAAAGTTTTTAGCTTGATTCCAACCGTTTTCAATAGCTGTTTTTACATTTTTCATAGCGTTTGAAACAGAGTTTTTTAAGCTTTCAAATCCATTAATTACACCATTTTTAATATTTGTTACCGAATTGCTAACAATGTTTTTAATTCCGTTCCAGATATTGCTGGATGTTGTTTTAATGGTATTCCAAGCATTAACAACACCGTTTTTTATGCTTGAGGCTGCACTAGTAACGGACGTTTTAATAGCATTCCAAACAGTTGAGGAAAGAGATTGAATTCCGTTCCACACTGTAGTGATATAAGTTTTAATAAAACTTAAAGCACCTGAAAACACTTGCTTTATGCCTTCCCATATCTGCTTAAACGAGTTTTTCAAGTTATTAAAAATAGCTATAGCATCTCGTTTAAGAGCTGTAAAGTCCCCAGTAACAAGATCCACGATCAGCAAGACAGCTCCTAGAAAAATGTTCTTAATTAGGTTCCAGACACCTGAAAAATATGTCTTTATGCCGTTAAATATCGTGTTTATACTGTCCTTAAATCTGCTGTATAAGGCTGTTGCATGGGTTACGATCGTATTCACAACTGTTAATATCGTTGATTTTATCGCGTTCCAAATTGTTCTAAAGAAACTGCTTACGGCTGTAAATATAGACATTGTGGAAGCTTTAATGTTATTCCAGGAGTTTGTTATAAAAGACTTAACAGAATTTAGAATTGTTTCGGTACTGGTCTTAATTGATGTCCATGTATTTGAGATCCAGTCCTTAATAAAAGTGAATACTTCTAAAGTTTTAGTTTTTACTGCCTCGAATGCTTCTATAGTTTTTGCTTTTATTGCATCCCAGTTTTTATATATGACTACTGCAAGTGCAGTAATAATTACAATAGCTGCTGTAATTGCCGCGATAATGCCAGCTATGGGTAATATAACTGCCCATTCGGCTGCGGCCATAGCCCCTAAAGCTGCAGTTAAAAAGCCAACAACCCCTATTAACAGAGTTAAAGCAACACCAACAGCAGCACTAATAGCAATAAAGGTTTGAGTGGATGGTGAAAGACTATTAAACTTATCAGCGATCCCTTGTATAAAACCTGCTAGTTTTTCCAAAGTTGGTGCCAATGAAGTTCCTATACTAATAGCCATTGTCTCAAAAGCACCAGATAACTCATCTATGGTACCTTTAAGATTATCTTTCATTTTCTTGGCTGCTTCCTCAGAAGCACCACCACTCTTTTCTAATGAAGAGGTCATCTTTTCAATTTCAGATGGACCTGCAGCCATCAAAGAAAGCATTCCTGAAACAGCTTCAGTCCCTACTAAAGACGCTAGTGTGGCTGCCTTTTGTGTGTCAGTCTGCCCCTTCATTGAAGTGGAAAGGTTTTGTACCAAGTTTGAAAGTCCTACAAAGTTCCCTTGAGCATCAGTAACTGCTATCCCCATTTTATCCATCAGTTTAGAATTTTCTTCCGATGGATCAAGCAATGAAAGTAAGGCAGAACGAAGAGTTGTTCCGGCTTGTTCGCCCTGCATACCTGCATTGGTCATTATTCCAATGGAGGCAGAAAGTTCTTCCAGACTTACTCCAAGAGCTGCTGCTGGTGGTCCAGCATATTTTAAAGCATATTGCATATCGGTTAGATCTGCTGCAGATACGTTAGCAGTCTTTGCTAAAATATCAGCAACTTTTGTGGCTTTACTAGCTTCCATTCCAAAAATATTTAATGTTGAGGCCATCACTTCTGCAGTTTGTGCCATATCCGATCCAGAAGCTTCAGCTGCAGAAATAACTCCTGGCATGGCTCCTATAATATCCTTGGCAGTAAATCCTAGTGCTGCTAATGCTTCTTGCCCCATTGCTATCTCTGTAGCTGATTTAGAGGTGCTTGCCCCTAGATCTAATGCTGATTGTCTGAGTGCTTGGAGTTCTTCTTTACTAGCATTTGCGATAGCTCCTACTCTAGATAACTGAGCATCAAAATCCATTGCTTTTTTTACTGCTACACCCAATCCAGTTCCTACAGCTACTCCTGCAGCAGTAAATGCTGTACCTACTGTGGTACCAACACTCTGCATATTCTCGCCTGTGTTTTTTAGAGCTTCACTTACCTTTTTCGAGGTGTTTGCCTGGTCTTCGAGTTTCTTATTTACTTGAGTAATCTCGTTTGCTAACTTTTGTTCAGCTAGTTTAGCTTGGGTTAAATTCTTAGAAAGCCGTTCTGCTTCTTTAGAATTTTCCCCGAACACTTGCCTAGCCTTTTGTAATTGTGCTTCTGTTGCAGCTACCTTTTGAGCAGCAATCTTTTGAGCATTACCTAAAAAATTTATTTTGGCGGTTAATTGATCTGCCTCTGTACCTGTTTCTTGAAGCTGTGCTTCCTGTAAAGCAAATTCTAATCGGAGTTTTGAACTCTCTGCTTTCATTTCTCCAATTGCTTTGTTGAAATCTTTATTAAATGCTCTAAAGGTAACTTTGGTTTCTGAATTTTGGGCCATTTAATCACCTGCCTTTCTTACCTAGGATTGTTGCTCCACGCATCAAATGCCAATTTCCCTTCAACAATTCGCTCCACCGACCATATAGAATCATGCCAAAATGTTTCTGCATCTATCCCATGTACTAAAACATAGAGAATATACAAATCTTCAACGCATTCTATTTTTAAGGACGGTGGCTTTACCTGTTTCCCTTTTTTCCACTCTTAGTACTTGCTGCTAATCCTTTTGCGAACTGGTTATCATTTGGCATGTAGTTACTTAAAATGTTTGTGTAAAGTGTGACTGTTTCATCAAATGAATAGTGAAATTGCTCTAAGAACTCTTCAAATGAAAGTTCGATGTTTCGATTAGCGCCCAGGATTCCTATATAAATTACAGACTGGAGCTCTACCTCATCAATGGAGTCCAATGCCCTAGGATCTACTCCGTTTTTGGTTTTGAATTTCTCTAAGCCTTGAAGTTTCATCAATCCTGCAATTAACGATGTTTTAATTAAACCTAAGTCCTTTCCTCGCTTTAGAGCATGGTTTGTAATCATGCATGGAACATTTTTTTCTTCTGCAATTACAGTTGAGTACTCACCGTCTTGTTCAAGGACTTCTATCTTTTTTAAATTTACTTTTGAAATTTTCATAGCATCTTTCATTCCTTTCTTTTTTCAACAATAAGATAAAAGAAAAACTCCCCTTTAAGGGGAGTTTATTAATTATTAAGGAGTTGGAACTGCTTTTACTAGTGCTGGAGTGAATGTAGTATGCCACTGTGTTTTTACTGTTTCGTCAGTAACCTCACTCGTAATGGCCTCATAATAAAACTGACCTTCACTATCTTTCATGACTGTAAATTCAAGTTCAAGTTCAGCTAACTCATCAGCAGCGTTTTCAACTTGGATTTTAAGCCCTGTATTAGAAATACAATTTGCAAATGCGATTAACTTTGTGATGTCTTGGAACTCATCAATCACATCTGCTGTAAGAATGAAGTTTTTTCCCTTTGAATTGGCACCATATGCCCATACACCAGGTTTAAGGTCTTTATTAGTCAATCCAAAAAGATCTCGTGCAACAGCAACAGGGATATGTCCTGATACTGTAAGGTTCATCTTAACAGGTTTTGTGATTTTATTTGCTTCAGAACCCTCTACAATTTTAACGAATTCTCTAAGTTCTGTTTCGCCTTCAACACTACCTAATAAACCGAATTTTTCACCTGTCTGCTGTGTGCCGTTTTCAAAAGTTTGAATACTAGCATTTGTGATCCTGACGGCATCAAATTGTTCTACAACTGTACTCATTTAGTTACCTCCTAGTGATTCTTTAATTGTTTTATCTAGAGCATCATTAAGCTTCTCGATTATGATTGGAGACGCTTTTTGTAACCCTTTATTCATAAAATGCTGTGGTTCATTTCTCTTTGATTTACCGATACCTAAGTCTGGATACTTTAAATAATTAAACTTAGGTTTAGGTCTGATCGTAAAACCTAAGTTTTCCTTTTTGCTAGATTGAGGATTGGTTACATGACGAGCATGTTTCTTTTTCCTCACGCGATTTTTCCAAGTCGAAACAGGTATTTGTGGTTGAATCTCCCTGACCACAATATTGACTCCTTCTCCGTGGAGAACATCATTTATTGCTTGTTCTGACCGCCCAGGAATCTGTTTCATCTTCTCTTCAAGAATCTCAATATCTTTAAAATCAAGTGCCCATTTATTCGATGACATACTTAAATGCACGAGTAAAATTCAACTCAATCTCATCAACATAGGAGTCTGTATCTCCTTTTTGTATTGCTGCTTTTAATGAGTTTTTAAAGATATGGCCGTTTCTTTCCAATAACGTAATAATATCAATGGTCACTTCATCTAGATCGTCACGATTTTCAGAGTAGTATCTCAAAGTTACATCTTGAACAAGAAGGCTTTTATTTTGCTCTGCCTTCTTTGTAAATCCACCTGTTTCGTAAATGAAGTAATGATAATCTGTTTCTTCATCTTCACTTACTTGGTCCTGGTAAACTGTAACGTTAAATGCTGCTTCTAAACTTGTTACCAGAAGATTGTTCAATTTCTTCAATCGTTCCTTAGATTGATTATTCAGAATGTCCACCTACTTCCTGTAAGTAGAAATAAAGATATCGTTGATTGTTATCGGGATCTACTTTTATCGCATCATACTCAATCCCTCGGATGATAATCTTTAACTTCGACTTATTGATAAATCGAAAAGAAGGAGGGTACATCGTTTTTACTTTCATATCTAACTTTGCACCCATCAATCCTGCTTGCTGATAATCACTATCCCTTGCAGAAATCTCCCTGAAATGAAGCTTTCCTTTTTCAATGAATTGAGATCCAAGGCTTTTTCGACTTTCACTTCTCAGCGTCTCTTTATGGCCATAAGCCAGATATCCGTCATTAAACGTCTCTCTAAGTTGTTCCATCGGTTACACCTGCTCTACTAACAGCTGTTGATAGGATGAGCCGAGCCAGTTCATGATGAAAATTCTTCTCGAACTCATCTGCAGCATTGTTATAAACATAACGACAACGTTCAAGCATAAGGAATTTAGCTTGCCCTTCTGCTGAAAAATCAAACGACGTACCACATAATTCATTGAGGTACGCCATTGATCTAGTTAAAAGTTTTTTCAAATCCAGGTCTTCATCAGTCCAGGTGACTCGAAGATTACTTTTAAGGAGAGGTAGTAGCTGTTCTTCCAATCAAACCACCTACTTTTCCTCTGAACTTTCATTCTTTCCTTTTCCCTTTGACTGGGTTTTGGTTGATTCTTTTTTCTTGGATTCATCAACGTCACCAGTATCAGGTTCTTGCGTTTCTGGTGTTGATGCATCGGAGTTTTTCGGTTTAATCTCTTTTCCTAAGAAACTCTGATTATATCTGTTCTTATCAGATTGCAAAAAGCTTACCCTATCTGGATCAGCTTTAAAGTTTTCTTTAGGATATACATCACCCTTTTCGTAAAGGGTGTTGTCATGTTCGACTTCCACAAATGTATTCAGAACTTTATAATTCATTTTCTTTTCTCCCTTTCTTCATAAATATTATTAAAATTAAGGTGTTGGTACACCGATTCCTGTAATATCAAACACTAAGAAACTAGCATTATCTTTAGGACGTCCGTTTGCAAAGTGTTTGGAAATGTATACTCGTTCGTCCTCAAGGAAGCGATACTCGTCACTGTATTCAATTTTTTGAGAAGATCCTACACCAAGGAAGTAATCTTCACCAATGCCTGCAACCATTTTCCCTTGAGCTACAGAAACGGATTGAATTACTTTTGCTGGTATCGGAAGCACACCAGATACATAAGTACCACTTTGAGTCAGATATGTTGTTTCTGGGAAGATTTTTTCCCAGTAGTCAAGTGGGTTAACAATTAATAAGGCCTCTTTAACTGTTCGTTTACCGTTTTTTGAAAGTTTGGCCATAATTTCTTTACCAAGAGTTTTTGGAGAAAGATCCGCGATCGCAACAGCTGCTTTGTCAGGATATACTCCATCAACTACAGCACCTGCTAAGTCCTTAACCATTCCGATTGGTTGCTCTTTTCCTGTCCCCTTAATTACTGCATCTTCAAGGCCAATTGCCATTGATTCAGCTAGAACTGTTCGCACATACTTATCTAGCCAAACAGGCCCTAAAGCAAGCATTGCCTTTGCAACAGGTAAAAAGGCTGACAGTTTGTAGAGGTCAGTCTGAATCTTCTCGAATCCGTCATCTAATAGCTCTTTAATAGCTGCTGAAAGCTTTCCCCACCAAGCAGTAGGAATATCACCTTTCTTTACAATCCACTGTGTTACTCCAGTAGTATTTTCGAATTGAATATACTTAAGAAGTTCATGGGACTGAGTTAGATAATCAAACACGCGATCAATTACAGTTGGTGGAATAAGTTTTTCCACTCCGTCAAATCCTTGTCCGTCAATTACTTCGTTGTAATACTTAACTTCATCTTGTGTTAATGGCTGAAGACCACGAGTAGCCATTACTTGACGATCTGTTAAATCTTCATTCATTGCTCTCTTAGCTTCAGAAATGATGTTTTGCTGAATGTTATCAGCAAACGCTGTAAATGCAGCAGCCATCTCCTTATCATCACCACTATTTAAGGCTTTAAGAAGATTTTCTTTCATTTCCGTTTCGTTCTTGACGTTACGATCTAAGTTTTCTACTGGCATGTTAGTACCTCCTGAAATTTTTCAAAATAAAAAACACCGCCTTATTAAGACCGTGTTACTTCAAATGCATTTAAGAAATTTAAAACTTTGTTAACATTGCCAGATGCTTTATTTTCTTCTCTGGCAGGTGGTGCATCTTCATCTGAGTCTTTCGCTTCTGGTTTCGTAGCTTCAGTAGCAGATTGATTAGAATACTTGTTAAGGAATTTTTCCTTAGCAGAAATCTCCTCTTCCTTTTCTTCTGGCTCTTGAATTTCATCAGAAATTTCATCGCAAAAGCCAAAGGTTTTACACTCTTCAGCTGTCAGCCATGTTTCGTCAGATAAGAGTTGTTCGAGTTCGGATTTTTCACCAACAAAACGACTGGTGTAACTTTCTGTTACTGCTGTATCTATCTTTTCTAGATCATCAGCCACTTTTCGAAGCTCATTAGAGTTACCAGCTGCGAATGTCCAAGCCTTATGAATCATCATCATCGTGTTCTTCGGCATAACGATTTTATCCCCGGCCATAGCGATTACACTGGCACCACTTGCAGCTAATCCGTCAATATGGATAATGATTTCTGCGCTATGATTTTTTAATAGGTTATGGATTGCGATTGATTCAAACACATCTCCTCCAGGGCTGTTTACATGGATATTAATTTTTTTGGCCGAGATGCTATTCAATTGCGATCTTACATCAGTAGCAGAGATATCTGAATACCACCCTTTTCCTATCGAACCATACATGTACATGTCTGCTTCCTGGTTCTCAGCTTTGTTAAGGACCTCGAATCGTTTATTGATTTTTGGTAGTTCCGGCATTTTATTCACCTCCTTTCAAAGTGTCTGCTTGTTGATAGTTCTTTGTAACATAACGTTTATTAGCCCACTCTTCATTGATTGGTTCTTTACCAAGCAATAATAGAATGTCATTAATGGTTAAACCACCTACAGCAAATAGTTTATCTGCAGCAGTTGCAAGTTGAGTAATATCAACAACTTTAATTTGTGTAGTATCCAACTTTAAGTACGATCGTTCCAGGTATTCATTTTTTGTATACATCTTACGGTTAAATTCAGCAGCTATTAACTTAGCGATCGGCATGATACAAAACATTAAAAAACCATCTATTTGTTTTTCAACATCAGCAACATCGCCCCTGATTAAACCTCTTGGAACATGAAATGCCATAGCTACAAAGTTTATAACATCGTTGGCCAGCTCACTAATATCTCTGCTTGTGTTGTTATGAGCTCCACCATATTTACTATCGCTCATATCTTCAATTCCATAACCATCTTGCAGTTGGAACGCGGAACCTGCTTTATCAGCATTAAACCAATTTGATAACTGTGTTTCAAATAAAGCATTGATTGCTTCTTGTGTCTCAGTATCCTGAGAACGAAGGAAATTTCCTTTTATCAAAATTCGTTTATTGTTTTTTCTTTTATAATAACCAATTGCTGAAGCAAGAAGCTTTCCGTAATCCTTATATAATCCATCAATGACATGCATGATGTTCCTATCATTCAACTTAAAATGCAGGACCTCAGATTCTAAAAAAGTTTTTCCAAACTCAAGATCTCCAACTTTCACTTTTTCATATTTATTTTCTCTTAAAGCAAATTCGGTTTTCTCGAATTCATCTGCGATCAAAAGTTGTCTATCTTGCATTATGACTAGACACTCATTATTCATAACTAAATGATTTACCAGACTATGCATAAATTCAGAGGCATTCTGATTTTTGTTAGGCTGAACATTTAATAAAAAATAATTTTCGCCTCGCGTTGCAGTCCCCTTATCAAAAGTCTGGAATTCACACCTAGTAAGCGTATTGGCTATCAAATCAATACACGTTTCAATTGCAAGCCGTTTATAAAAAAGGTTTGAGCTTAAATCAAAAAAGCTAGAATCCAGTTTAAGGGTATTATTAGTACCAAAAAGTCCTGATATCCAATCGATAAACTTCAATTTTTCTCACCTCCTTTTTAGAAATTAAAGGACTTGAAAATCTTTTTGATGTTGTCTTTTGTGAGCTTGTTGTTTTCATTTAGTTCAGAATCAAAATTTAGGGCATGTAAAAAAGCGAAAAAACCATCTGTTTTTCGCTTCTC
>NZ_JACZDU010000016.1:0-18335 GCF_015903895.1 Fictibacillus sp. 5RED26
AGTGTGTCACTCGTTTTAGCGACTTTATTAGGATAACATCTTTATTATAAGAAGTCAACCTCTTTTTAAAATTTGTTTCCCGCCTGCAACAATGTTTCATGTGTTGCGGCGACAAGAACTAATATATCACGTATTGTGATTTGAGGTCAATAGTTATTTTGAAATTACTTTAAATAAATGAAAAAAGGTTTAGAAAGCTTATTATCGCTCTCTAAACCTCAGTTTAAGAATACATATGAATGCTCTAGTTCAAGATAAAGAATTCAATGGCTACTAATGAAGCTATGCCAGGTAGTCCAGCAATTCCTGAGATCAGCGCCGTAAACGCATTGATCGGAATATGAATATCATATGAGTTTCCAATCGCGTTTAATAAGAATAACAACAGTGCACCAATACAAAAACGAGTAATGCCGAATCCGATCCAGCGTATTGGCCGCATTGGAGCACCTACAAGCAGCAGAACAAAGATGATCGTTCCAAGAATAGCGATTACCGTTATTGGCTCCATTCCTAATCCCTCCTATACAACATCCAAGTTATTTACTAGACATTGTATGGGAGTTGTCCAAAAAAAAGACCAGCAGTTATTTTAACTTGCTGGTCGTCACGTTTCTTTTTTTCGCTTCTTTTAATAAGAAGAAGTATTTTGATTCTGCTAGTTGAAGCTTGAAGATAACCTCTTCAGATGGCTCGACACTGCGTTCGACCATTTCTTTTTGGTGCATCCAGTCTATCTTTAGCTCATCAAGACTTTGAAGCAGCTCTTCATCTCCGGATCGCTTCAATCGCCCTTTTCGGGAAAAAAACATGCAAGCAACCCCTTTAGTTAGATTTCTCTTCTTCCTTCAAGTGCTTTGGAAAGCGTTACTTCATCTGCATACTCCAAGTCTCCACCTACAGGCAGACCGTGGGCAATACGAGTAATCTTGATACCCGTTGGTTTTAGAAGTCTTGCGATATACATGGCAGTGGCTTCTCCTTCAATGTTCGGATCAGTAGCCATGATAATTTCTTGAATGCCTTCATCTGTTAGACGCTTCAACAGTTCTGCGACTTTAATGTCCTCAGGTCCTACTCCGTCCATCGGTGAGATGGCGCCGTGGAGAACATGGTAAAGTCCGCGGTATTCTTTCATTTTTTCCATTGCAATAACATCCTTGGAATCGTGTACGACACAGATCGTAGTTCGGTCTCTGCTTGAATCGTCGCAGATCATACAAGGATCACGGTCAGTAATATGAAAGCAGTTGGAACAATAGATAAGCTGACGTTTCGCGTTAACGAGTGCTCGTCCAAAATCCAGCACGTCATCTTCTTTCATTTCCAATACGAAAAATGCCAGGCGAACCGCCGTTTTCGGTCCGATGCCCGGCAATTTCATAAAGCTTTCAATCAGCTTTGAGATCGGTTCAGGATAATGCATAGTCTATTCCTAGAACATTCCAGGAATGTTTAGGCCTTTTGTAAATTTGCCCATGTCTTGTGATACGAGTTCGTCTACTTTCTTAAGTGCATCGTTCGTAGCCGCTAACACAAGGTCTTGAAGCATGTCGATATCATCTGGATCTACAACTTCTTCTTTAATGATAATGTCGATGATCTCTTTGTGACCGTTCGCTTTAACAGTAACCACGCCGCCTCCAGCTGTACCTTCGATCACTTTATCTTTTAATTCCTCTTGAGCTTTTGCCATATCACGCTGCATTTTTTGCATTTGCTTCATCATATTGTTCATGTTGCCTTTCATCATCGTACAATTCCTCCTTCTTATTCTTCCTCTTCTTTTATCTCAATTAAATCATCGCCAACCAGTTTGATCGCCTCTGCGATGAGAGGGTCTTCTGTCTTTTCTTTTTCTTCAGAAGATGGCTGGCCTTGCTGTTGTTCTTTAATGAAATCAGCTTTTAGTTTCTGCCATTCCGGATCCAAAATGGATAGCATGGACAGGTTCTTTCCTATTGTACTATAAACTGCGCTTTCTACATAGCTTCTGTTGTTCTCTTGAGATGCCATCTGACGGTGAATTTCATGCTGGAACGCAAGCAAAAAAATCTGATCTGAACAAGCTACAGGCTCTGCCCCTGAAAGAAGAGCATAAGCACTTACTTTTTCAGAACGTATCTTATCTAAGATCTCGCCCCACATCCCTTTAAGCTGAACAAGATTTGGTTTCTTTGCTTTTTTGAGCATCTCTTTTACTTGCGTTTGTGATGCTCCACCTTGTCCTCTAATCACTCTTTTCTCTCTTGGAGCTTCTGCTTCGGTTTGTGCAGACGAACCATTAGAAGACCAGCCGCCTTCTTTCATCTTTTTTAGTTCATGTTCTAATTGATCGATTCTTTGCATTAAAGGTTCAACAGAAGGATTCCCCGCTTGTGACGAGATCCCTTCTTGTTTTTGATAACAAATCTTGATGAACGTCGTCTCTAAGAAAATCTTAGGATGGTTCGTCCATTTCATCTCTTGCTGTGCGGCATTCAACTGACCGATTATCGAATAGATGTCTTCTGCAGCTGTAGCCTCTGCTAATCGTGCAAAGTCTTCATCCGTTGAGACCCGCTCTAACAGCTCTTCTAATTGAGGTGCCGTTTTATATAGAAGCATATCTCTATAATAGTAGATAAGGTCTCCTAAAAAGCGAACAGGATCTTTTCCTTCATGTAAAAGTTCTGTCGATAACGTAAGAGCTTTCGATACATCTTTTTCTAAAAATGCTTCTGCCATCTCAGAAAGATGCTTTTGTGAGGCTGAGCCGGTTACTGACAAAACATCTTCGACTCTTACCTTATCATCGCTGTAGGAGATCGCTTGGTCGAGGAGACTCAATGCGTCACGCATTCCACCTTCTGCTGCTCTTGCAAGCAGTTGAAGAGCTTCTTCATCCACTTCGGTACCGTTAGCGTCGACGATCTGCCTCATTCGTCCGATGATAGACTGTGAAGATATCCGCTTAAAATCAAATCGCTGACATCTAGAAACGATCGTTGCCGGAATTTTATGAGGCTCTGTTGTTGCCAGAATAAAAATAACATGGCTGGGCGGTTCTTCTAACGTTTTTAACAACGCGTTAAATGCACCAGTTGAAAGCATATGTACTTCATCTATGATATAGACTTTGTACGTAACAGAGGACGGCGCAAATTTTACTTTGTCCCGAATATCCCTTATATCATCTACACCTGTATTAGACGCAGCATCGATCTCTAAAACATCAGATATCGAGCCGTTCGTGATCCCTCTACAAGCGTCACATTCATTACATGGCTCAGAAACCGGAGCCCGTTCACAGTTAACGGCTTTGGCAATAATCTTCGCCGCACTTGTTTTACCCGTTCCTCGTGGTCCTGAAAACAGGTAGGCATGGGAAAGCTTGTCCTGCATCAAGGCATTTTGGATCGTTTTTGTAATGTGTTCCTGCCCGACCATATCTTCAAAGCTCTGTGGCCTCCATACGCGGTAGAGCGCTTGATAACTCATCCCTTTGCCTCCTTTAAATCACTTGCATTCTTTCTATATTATACTGAAACATTACAAAAAACTCACCCCTGAAACAAGGGTGAGTTATTGTTTATATATTAGAATGCCGCGCACCTCTCTTTGGAATAGTCAACCTATGCGTACAAACGCAGTTAGCTCAGTCCAGGTTGCCCCACGGCACACGAAGTGGTCCACTTACTGCTGCTTCCTTCCGGACCTGACAGGGTTCATGGGTCTCCGTTGCGCAGGACCCGGACATCAACACCACTTACGTCCGTCAGACCATACGTTGAACTAGCCGAGGAGAGGAATTCAACCTCGCTACAGCGGATTGCGAGTACAGGGCACCGCTACCTCCCCATCTAGCGCGACAAAGTGTATAACAATGTTAGATGCACAACTAAATGTGCAAGATTTAGTATACTATGTCCTTTTAAAAAAATCAACCGCAGGACCACTAAAGCTCCTTTCTTCTCTCTTCCTTTTCCTTCCTTTTTCGATCGCGAAGTTTTTTGAAAAAGCTAGAAAGAATTTGACCGCACTCTTCACCTTTTACACCCGTTACTACCTCACATTGGTGGTTGAAGCGCTCTTCTTGTAAAAGGTTCATTAACGTTCCCGCACAGCCTCCTTTAGGATCAACCGCACCGTACACAACACGGCTTACTCTCGAGAGGACAATCGCACCAGAACACATCGCACACGGTTCAAGCGTCACATATAGCGTTGCTCCTTCCAACCGCCAAGCATCCAGTTCTCTACATGCCTCGTCAATGGCTAAGAGCTCCGCATGAGCGATCGCTCTTTGTTCGGCTTCACGCAAGTTATGAGCCCTCGCCACTATACGGTCGTCCATTACTAAAATGGCACCAATAGGAACTTCACCAATATCTGCTGCTTTTTGGGCTTCTTCTAGAGCAAGCTCCATGTAATATTCGTCTTTTTCTAAGGTCTCCATCATTTTCGCTCCAAAGTTTTAGTTGTAAGAGATTATACAAGAGGTTTTGCTAATAATAAAGAAAGGAATGGTTGTATAGATTAAAATTCACTTCCTTTATATAGATGAAACTAGGATTTTTTATTAAAGCTAAAATGAAAGAGAGAGATCGTTATGGAAAAACCACATCAACACGAGGACAATAAAGTTCCTGTCGCTATGCTTATTATTGACGTGATCAACGACTTTAATTTTCCTGAGGCGCCGCTCTTGTTAAAAACTTCTGCACCAATTGCCGATAAAATTCTTGAATTGAAAAACCGAGCTAAAAAAGAAAACATTCCGATTATATATGTGAACGATAACTTTGGACAATGGCAATCAGATAAGCACAAGCTCGTCGATTATTGCACCACACAATCCGGTGGTGAATTCGTAAAAAAGTTACAGCCTGACGATGACGATTTCTTTGTCGTCAAACCAAAGCATTCTGGATTCTTCTCTACACCTTTATCGACTTTATTAAACGAGCTTGGGATACAAACTTTAATCCTATGCGGAGTAGCAGGTAACATCTGTGTCCTCTTTACAGCGAACGACGCATATATGAGAGGTTTTACTCTTTTTGCACCATCTGATTGTTCGGCTTCTAATATAGAAGAAGATAACGAAAGAGCTTTAATATTGATGGAAAAGACATTAAATGCTGATATCAGCATGAGCAACGATTTAAATTTACGAGCGATCATCGATCAGGCAAAAGAAAACAAACATAAAATGATGTACTAAATAGCATATTTACCATTAACTTTTTACCGATAATCTCACCACCTTTTCCAAACGTATGCTACAATATTCTTTGTCTGTAATTTTTCGTTTGTCATTTATAAGGGAGGAAAAGGAAGATGAGTTCAACCCCCTTTATCGCAGTTGAAGGGCCGATTGGCGTAGGGAAAACATCGCTCGCAAAAGCTATTGCTGAGCACTATAACTTTCAATTATTGAAAGAGATTGTAGAGGAGAATCCTTTTCTCGGAAAATTTTACGACAACATTGATGAGTGGAGTTTTCAAACCGAGATGTTCTTTCTTTGCAACAGGTATAAACAGCTTGAAGAGATTCAAGGGCAGTATCTATCTAAACAGATTCCTGTCGTTTCTGATTATCATATCTTTAAGAACCGTATTTTTGCCGGTCGAACGCTAAAAGACGGAAATCTTCATAAATACATGCAGTGCTTTGATATCCTTACTGAGGATATGCCTGTACCGAACGTGATCATCTATTTAAACGCTAGTCTTGATACGTTGCTGGACCGCGTACGTAAGCGTGGACGTTTTATCGAGCAAAATATGGAGCCGGCGTACTTAGAACAGCTAGCTGAAGATTACGAGACGTTCATGACTGCCTTTAAAAAGCAGCACCCGGAGATTCCTGTACTCTCGTTTAACGGAGATGATTTAGATTTTGTTGCGTATGAAGCGGATAAAGAGAAGATCTTTTCCTTAATCGATGCAACTCTGAAAAAAGGAGAAGTTGCGCGATGAGTAAACTCATACAATACGGAATCCCAAACGACGCTGTCATTACAGTGGCAGGTATGGTAGGTGCGGGTAAATCTACATTTACAAATGCACTTGCTGAAAAATTAAAGTTTCGTACATCCATGGAGAAAGTGGATAACAACCCATACTTAGAAAACTTTTATCATGATTTTAAGCGCTGGAGCTTCCACCTGCAGATCTTCTTTTTAGCAGAACGCTTTAAAGAGCAAAAAAGAATGTTCGATTATGGCGGAGGATTTGTTCAAGACCGTTCCATTTATGAAGACACGGGTATATTCGCTCGTATGCACTTTGATAAAGGCAACATGTCTGATGTGGATTACGAGACGTATACACATCTGTTTGAAGCGATGGTCATGACGCCATACTTCCCGCAGCCTGATTGTTTGATATATTTAGAAGGCTCTCTAGATGATATCTTAGCTCGTATTCAAAAACGCGGACGTAAGATGGAGCAAGAAACACCGGTTTCCTACTGGGAAGAGATGTACGACCGTTATGAAAAGTGGATCGCTTCTTTTAATTCTTGTCCTGTGCTCCGTGTGAATATTAACGACTATGATCTTCGAGACAATCCAGAATCCATCGATCACATCGTAGAAAAGATCGCACAAAAAATTGAAGCGAAACGAGAAGTTCGCTTATAAACATAAAAACCCCGGCTCTCATTCTAATGAGCCCGGGGTTTTGTTTGATTTTATTTCTTCATCCATTCTGGTTTTCCAAAGCCTTCGAACTCCTTATCGATCACTTCTTCAAACTCCTTCGATTCCACTACCTTTTTAATATCTTTTGCAAAAGCAGAATCAACATCTTTCGTGTTCACCACAACACGGTTACGGTACGTGTCGGGCATGTTCTCTAATTGGATCGCATCCAACAAGTCCATCTTTGCTGCGAGTGCAAAGTTACCAGGCACAGCTGCAACATCTGCACTTTGAACAGCACGTGGAAGCTGTGCGGCTTCTAGTGGTTTGAACACGAGCTTCTTAGGGTTATCCTTAACATCTTTTTCGGAAGCTGTCAGTTCATTGATTCCCTCTTTAATGGTGATCAGTTTAGCATCTTCAAGCATGAGCAACGTACGTGCTAAGTTAACAGGATCATTCGGTATTGCGACCGTACTGCCTTCTTTTATGTCCTTAACGGATTTGAATTTCTCAGAATAGAGACCCATCGGTGCTGTTGGAACGATGATAACTTCTGAAAGCTTTAAGTTCTTTTCTTTTGCGAAATTCTCCATGTACACTTTGTGCTGAAAAAGGTTAGCATCTAGATCCCCTTTTGATAATGCCATGTTTGGTTGAATATAATCGCTGAATTCAATGACTTTTACTTTATACCCTTTTTTCTCAAGTGAGGGCTTGATGGCTTTGTTGACCATGTCGGTGTAAGGTCCTGCTGTTGCTCCTAAGGTTACTTCTTTGTCTTTTGATGCATCTGATGAAGATGAGCATCCTGCTAAGCCGAAGGCAAGCAGTGCTGTTAGTAGTGTAAGTATGATTTTTTTCATGATGATCCCCTTTAAAAATTATTTTTGTTATTACATGATGTTTTTTTAGCGGTTGATTTCCGTTCCAGATGCTCCCTTTCCGGGGGGCGTGCGGTGAGCCATCTTATGCATTTTAAGATTTGCTCCTGCGTCTACAAGAATTACTACCGAAGTGAGCTTCCTCGTCGCATGCCTTGCGAGATGTTAATTCATGTAGAAGGCACGCTGATCCCCCAGGAGTCTCGCATCTTGCACTCCAATCAACTTTTCAATGAAGTCTTTTTAAACCTATAACCTAAACCTTTAAAGATAAATTTATCCTCGTCTTACCTTTAGTAAATAAATTTATCTTTTATTTACAGCCTTTGCTGCACCGTCTCCGATGACTTGCATGAGCTGGACGATTACGATTAATAGGATTACGGTTGTGAGCATGATTGTATTGTCGTAGCGGTAGTAGCCGAAGCGGATGGCGAAGTCTCCGATTCCTCCGCCGCCGACGATACCTGCCATGGCTGAATAGCCTAGCAAGCTGATAGCTGTTACTGTTATCGCTTGAACGATTCCTGGCTTCGCTTCTGGTAGTAGAACTTCACGGATGATCATCCATGGCGTAGCGCCTACTGCAACGGCCGCTTCGATCACACCTTTATCAATCTCTCGTAAAGAGGTTTCTACGAGCCGCGCAAAGAATGGGATGGCTGCAACGGATAGAGAAACTGAGGCTGCAGTTGGTCCGATGGTTGTTCCGGTAATGAGCTGTGTTAATGGTAACAACGCGACTAATAAAATGATGAATGGTACAGAGCGGATCAAGTTCACAAGAATGCCCGCTATCTGCTTGATCCACACATTTTCAAATAACAATCCTTTGTCGGTAACAAACAGTATAATTCCTAGAGGTAATCCTACAATTAATGAAACACCAAGTGATATAGCGACCATATATAACGTTTCAAAAAATGCTTTATTCAGATCTGGAAGGATATTCAAAATAGAATCAAGCAACTTTTTTCACCACCTCAAGATTTTCTATACGACTCTCAATATATGAGATCGCTCGCTTCACTTCTGCCTCTTCACCGACTAGTTCCATAATGAAGATACCAAGCGGTGTTTCCTGAATATATTCGATTTTTCCGTGAAGGATATTCCCTTTTACGTTAAAGTTTTGGAAAAGCTCAGAAACAACAGCCTCTTCTGCAATGGCTCCTTTGAACTGTATCTTAATCACAGTTCCTTTTCTATTTTTCAGAAGAGGTTCTGGCAGATCCATTTGAATTACAGAACTGATGAACGTTTTTGTGAGCTCTTTTTCTGGATTAGCAAAAATGTTGTACACGTCACCTGACTCGATGATTTCTCCATCCTGCATGATCGCCATTCGGTGGCAGATCTCTTTTACGACTTCCATCTCGTGCGTGATCAACACGATCGTAATGCCTAACTTTTTATTGATGGATTTCAGTAAGGAAAGGATCGATTTCGTCGTGTTCGGGTCAAGAGCTGAAGTAGCTTCATCACAAAGCAAAACCTTCGGATCATTGGCAAGTGCTCTTGCAATACCTACTCGCTGTTTCTGCCCCCCACTCAGCTGAGAAGGGTACTGATCTTTTTGATTCTCCAATCCCACCATCTTTAAAAGCTCGTTGGTCTTACTGGTGATCTCCTCTTTCGTTTTCCCAGCTGCTTTTAAAGCGAAAGCGATGTTCTCAAAAACGGTCTTCGCACTAATCAAATAAAAGTGCTGAAAGATCATACCGATCTTAAGACGCTCCTCGCGTAACTCCTTTTTCCCGAGCTTCGTAATCGAGATGCCATCGATCTTGATTTCTCCTGATGTTGGTTTTTCCAATAAATTAAGACATCGCAGCAACGAACTCTTCCCAGCACCGCTATATCCTACAATGCCAAAGATCTCACCTTTGTCGATCGTCAGTGACACATTCTTCACTCCGACGATCTCTTTGCCTTTTACTTTATATAATTTCGTAACGTCCTTGATCTCGATCATATGTCATCCCCCTTACAATATAAAAAAGCCCTCTTCATTTCATGGAAGAGGGCGAATAAGTAAACATCGACTTATCTTCCAGAATGAATCATCATTCTGCAGGAAGTAGCACCGTTCCTAATGGAGGTTGCCGGACGTCATAGGGCCTGATCCCTCGGTCTCTCTGAATAAGTATTGCATTATTGAATTAAGTTATAGTTGTCATCATACGCCCTGTCTAAAAGTTCTGTCAATACTAAATTTTATCACTTTAAAGTGTTAGCGCTTACATTCGTTGATATGAATGGTTGAAATATTTTAGGGTTTTCTATCGGTGTTTTTGAATGTGTATGATTCAATTCTTAAAAAGAAAAAACACAACAAAAAACCTCATCCGATAAACTCAGATGAGGTTGAATATGTATATGGAGGAGGTAGAGGGATTCGAACCCCCGCGGGTCGTTAAACCCCTGTCGGTTTTCAAGACCGATCCCTTCAGCCGGACTTGGGTATACCTCCGTGTGACTGACAAGAACTATAATAACATGCTGATAAATATAGTGTCAACGGTTTTCAAAAACTTTTTTTGATTTTTTATTTGTTTCTTTTGTAGGTATGCTTTTACGGTACGTGTTCTTATATTTGTTACACGTTCACCGATAAAACAGTGCTGTCCACCTGTGATCCATTGACTTTCACCTATGAATCATAAATTTTCACCGCTAGAACTCTTCCCACCACCTGGAAACTTGTTCGGACCACCGATAATGAAGCTTTTACACCCATTAATAGATAAAAGCTGACTCTAAAAGTCCCTCTGGGATACCTTTTAAGAGTCAGCTTCTTTCACTTTTTACTTAATTACTTCTTTGTTGCCCATATAAGGACGGAGAACTTCTGGAATGACTACAGTGCCATCTTCTTGTTGGTAGTTCTCTAAGATAGCAGCTACTGTTCGACCAATCGCAAGTCCAGATCCGTTTAGCGTGTGAACGAATTCTGGCTTCCCTTTTGCATCGCGACGGAAGCGAATTTGAGCACGGCGCGCTTGGAAATCTTCAAAGTTGGAGCAAGAAGAAATCTCGCGGTACTCTCCGTAGCTTGGAAGGTATACTTCGATATCGTACTTCTTAGCTGCTGTGAATCCTAGGTCAGCTGTACACATGCTGAGTACGCGGTATGGAAGGTTGAGCAGCTGAAGGACTTTTTCAGCGTGTCCTGTAAGCTTCTCGAGCTCTTCATAAGAATCCTCAGGTTTAACGAAGCGAACAAGCTCTACTTTGTTGAACTGATGCTGACGGATTAAACCACGCGTGTCGCGTCCTGCAGATCCCGCTTCAGAACGGAAACAAGCGCTATACGCCGCATATGTGATCGGAAGTTCGTCAGCTGTTAGAATCTCTTCTCGGTGCATGTTCGTTACAGGAACCTCAGAAGTTGGAATCAAGAAATAATCTTCTTCACGAATTTTGAACGCGTCTTCTTCAAACTTTGGAAGCTGACCTGTTCCTGTCATGCTCTGACGGTTAACCATGTACGGAGGCAGCACCTCTGTGTAGCCATGCTCATCTTCGTGAAGATCCATCATGAAGTTGATAAGTGCACGCTCTAAACGAGCTCCTAATCCTTTATAAAATGCGAAACGGCTGCCTGTTACTTTTGCTCCACGTTCAAAATCAACGATGTTTAGTTCAGTCGCGATATCCCAGTGTGGTTTCGCTTCAAAAGCAAACTCAGGAACATCTCCCCAGTGACGTACAGGTACGTTATCATCTTCTGTATCACCTACAGGAACACTTTCATGCGGTATGTTAGGTAACGTCAGCATGATGCCGTGAAGATCTTCTTCTACTTGACGAAGCTCTTCATCCATCGTTTTGACCTTGTCACCTACTTCGCGCATCTCTGTGATCAGGTGGTCCGCGTCTTTTTTCTCGCGCTTGAATTCTGCAACTTGCTTAGAAACCTCGTTACGCTTAGATTTCAAAGCTTCTGTTTCACCAATTAACTCACGGCGGCGCTGATCTAATGCCTCGAACTGATCTAATCCAGATAAGTCTTCACCACGTGCAGATAACTTTTCTTTTACTTCTTCAAAATTGGCACGAACAAATTTTAAATCTAACATGTTTATGTCCTCCTTTAGTTTATAAAAAATCACGGTTTTCTTTTGCTTTGCAGCTATTGAGAGTAGTTGACTGCGCTTTTAGGAGTCTCGCACCTTACACTCCGTTCAACCTTCCAAAAGAAGAAGTTAAGTGCAATTATGCCTTAGATGAAAACAAAAAACTCCCGCCCACTATCTCTAATAAAAATTAGAAATAGGGACGAGAGTTAACCCGCGTTGCCACCCTAATTGCAATAGATAATTCTATTGCCGGCTCGATTACATGTAACGGTTCTTCACCGGAAAAGCTTACTGAACGTTCAGCTCTTCACTCGAGGATGGATTCACAAAACACCTTGATCGGTTTTCACCAGCCACCGACTCTCTAAACAAAGCAATTTTTGCTACTAGTTCCTGTCATTGATTTTTTATAATGATTTTATAGTAATGTACAGCATTTTTGTATTTTATGCAACTACTTCTTTAGCGGTTTGCACCATTTTTACAAAATATTGATGAAGTCGATAGTCGTCCGTCAGCTCTGGATGGAACGCTGCACAAAGGAAATGTCCTTGTTTAGCCGCTACGATTCGATCGTTATGCTTCGAAAGAATTTCCACTTCCGGTCCGACTTCTACGATGAACGGTGCTCGAATAAATACTCCCGTATAATCTTCACCAACGCCATGTATCATCAGCTCCGCTTCAAAACTGTCCACCTGGCGCCCGAACGCATTGCGCTCAACCGTCATATCGATCAGTTCAAGATGTGCTGTATCTTGTCCTTGAATGCGTTTAGCCATCAAGATCAATCCTGCACATGTGCCGAAGACTGGTTTGTTCTGAGCAAACTTCTTTAACGGTTCTAGAAAGTGATATTTATCGATCAATCGTCTCATCGCTGTACTTTCGCCGCCTGGCATCACTAATCCATCAAGGTCTGTTAGTTGATCTACACGCTTTACCGCTACGGCTTCTGCTCCACTTGCTTCAATCGCTGCTACATGTTCGCGTACCGCACCTTGTAAGGCTAATACTCCGATTTTTAGCATGTAATTACCAGCCTCGCTCCTGCATGCGCTCACCGTGAGCTAGTGTAGAGATGTCGATGCCTTTCATTGCCGTTCCAAGACCCTTAGATAATTCAGCGATTAGTTTGTAGTCTTGGTAATGAGTTGTAGCTTCTACGATGGCACGAGCAAACTTTTCAGGATTCTCAGACTTGAAGATACCTGATCCAACGAATACGCCGTCAGCGCCAAGTTCCATCATGAGTGCTGCATCAGCTGGTGTTGCGATACCGCCTGCTGCAAAGTTAACGACAGGAAGCTTGCCTGCTTTTTTAATTTGAAGAAGAACTTCGAATGGAGCGCCTAAGTTCTTAGCTTCTGTCATCAACTCGTCTTCACTCATAGCAACCACTTTACGGATCTGTCCTTGGATCATTCTCATGTGGCGTACCGCTTCAACGATGTTACCAGTTCCAGGCTCACCTTTTGTACGAAGCATAGATGCACCTTCAGCGATACGGCGTGACGCTTCGCCAAGATCACGTGCTCCGCATACGAATGGTACTGTGTAATCGCTCTTCAATAAGTGGAAAACTTCATCTGCTGGAGTTAGTACTTCACTCTCATCAATATAATCAACACCCATCGCTTCAAGAACACGCGCTTCAACGATGTGTCCGATACGGGCTTTCGCCATTACGGGAATAGAAACAGCATTCAGAACTTCTTCTGTGATTGTAGGATCTGCCATACGCGCTACTCCGCCTGCAGCACGAATATCTGACGGAACACGCTCAAGTGCCATTACTGCTACCGCTCCTGCAGCTTCAGCAATACGAGCTTGCTCTGCGTTTACAACGTCCATGATGACGCCGCCTTTTTGCATTTCTGCCATTCCTCTTTTAACACGTTCAGTACCTGTTTTTAACATGCTTACTACCCCCTGAATTATATGTGTTATAACAACAATTTTCGGTTGTTTTAAGATAAAACTAGTATTCTCATCTATTTTATCGCAAATCAAAAAAATCGCAAGCTCTCTCTATTTTCTGAAAAAAAGAAGTCCTTCAGCATGTGCTAAAGAACTTCATGAATTTCTATAAAATTAAAACCAGCCTTTGACCATATCAACGGCACCGGACCAAAGTCCCCCGAAGAATCCGCCAACACCACGTAAAGCAAGGACGAACCAGTTTGCTTTTTCAACGGATTGTGTGGTTACTACTTCTGTTTTGCCTTTTGTTTCTCCATCGAGCAGGTAGCCATAGTCTTCTCCGCTGCCTGTATACTCAACATTGATATGACCGACAACCTCACCTTTTTTAACAGGTGCAGTCAGTTCGCCTTCTTTTGTCATCTTCTTCTTATCCATAACAAATTTAGGCTTATAGTTTTCTTTTTCTCCTCTTTTAATCACCATGGAAAGAGGTTCTTTTGTAGCAACTTTAACTTCTTTTTCCTTACCTTTTACGACAGGAACTGTTTTGTTGCTCTTTACTTGATAGTTATCAGGTAGAATCTGCTCTTTTTCAAAGTTTGCAAATCCAAAATCAAATAATTTTTTCGTTTCTTTGAATCGATCTAAACGAGTATCTGTTTTCATAACCACTGAAATGAGGCGAGTATCTCCCTTTTTCACTGTACCTGTAAAACAGTTACCTGCAAGATCCGTTGATCCTGTTTTTAATCCGTCTACTCCCTCATAGCCACTATTGAGCTCAGGAAGCATCCAGTTCCAGTTCTCCATCTGAATTTCATCATCGGTGCCCTCGCGGAATTTCAAACGTGGAACACTCGCTGTTTCTAATACTTCTGGATGATCTTTAAGTAAGTTGTAAGCTAGAATAGCAGTAGCACGAGGACTCATCATGTTCTCGTCTGTTTCACTGCCTGAATTATGGTTGCCAAACAGGTCTTTATTATTAAGGCCTGTAGAGTTAACAAAGTTAAAATCTTTCATGCCTAGTTCTTTCGCCTTGGCATTCATCTTTTTAACGAACTCACCTTCTGAGCCCGCGATTAGTTCAGATAATGCAATCGTTGCTCCATTAGCAGAATAGATCGCCATCGCTTGGTATAACTCACGAACTGTATATTTTTCATCTACACGTAAAGGTACGTTCGATAACGTTCGATTTTGAGAAATCTTATGGGCATATTCAGAAATACTCGTTTTCTGATCCCAAGATATCTTTTTCTTGTCAATGGCTTCTAGTAATAGGTATTCGGTCATCATCTTACTCATACTTGCAGGAGCGAGTAACTTATCAGCATTTTTCTGATATAATATTTTCCCCGTTTCTGCATCCACAAGTATAGCCCCTTCAGCCGCTACATCTAAAGACGGTGCCGCACTTGCTGACTTTGAAAATCCTAATAAACTCGTCGTAAAAAATGAAAAAATCAGTGTCACCACTAAAAGTTGTTTTATCTTGCTGTTCAAAAAACTGCACCTCCAAACCCATTTACACACAAAAGTTATTGTACCATACACATTTTCAAAAAAATAGACAGAGGTTATACCTCTGTCCTAAAAATGTGTCTTTAGACTGAATAATTTGGTGCTTCTTTAGTAATTTGAACTTGATGCGGATGACTCTCACGAAGACCAGCACCCGTGATTTTTACAAAACGGGAATCATTTTGAAGCTCATCGATTGTAGCTGTTCCACAATAACCCATACCTGAACGGATGCCACCGATCAACTGATAAATCGTATCGGCTAGTGGTCCTTTATAAGGTAAACGTCCTTCGATACCTTCCGGAACAAGCTTCTTATTATTTTCCTGGAAATAGCGGTCGCTGCTTCCTCGCTCCATCGCTCCGACAGAACCCATGCCGCGATACACTTTAAATTGGCGTCCTTGGAAGATTTCACGCTCTCCTGGACTCTCAGATACACCTGCAAGCATACTGCCCAGCATTACAGCATGTCCGCCTGCTGCGATCGCTTTAACGATATCTCCAGAGTATTTGATACCACCATCTGCAATGATCGGTACTCCATACTTCTTCGCTTCGGTTGCACAATCATAAACGGCAGTTACTTGTGGAACACCTACACCTGCAACAACACGAGTCGTACAGATCGATCCAGGTCCGATTCCTACTTTCACAACGCTTGCTCCTGCTTCAATTAAATCACGAGTCGCTTCTGCTGTAGCAACGTTACCTGCAATGATCGTTAATTTTGGATAAGCCTCTCTAACTTCACGAACTTTTTGCAGAACGCCTTCAGAATGACCATGAGCCGTGTCGATCACGATTACATCCACACCCGCATCAACTAACTTCTCAACGCGAAGTAGTGCGTCCTTCGTAACACCTACTGCAGCGCCTACTAATAGACGACCTTGTGAGTCTTTTGCAGAGTTCGGGAACTCGATTACTTTTTCAATATCTTTAATGGTAATCAAGCCTTGAAGCGTACCTTCATCGTCCACGAGTGGAAGCTTTTCAATCTTATATTGCTGAAGTGTCTTTTCAGCTTCTTTTAACGTAGTGCCTACAGGAGCAGTCACTAAATTTTCTTTTGTCATCACGTCTGAGATCTTAATGGAGTAATCTTGAACAAAGCGCAAATCACGGTTCGTCAAGATACCTACTAATTTTTTATCTGCATCAACGATTGGCACACCGCTGATACGATACTTGCCCATCAGATGCTCAGCGTCAAATACTTGATGTTCAGGTGTCAGGTAGAACGGGTCTGTAATTACGCCGCTTTCAGAACGTTTAACACGGTCGATCTGTTCTGCTTGTTCTTCAATAGACATGTTCTTGTGTACAATTCCTAAACCGCCTTGTCGTGCCATAGCGATCGCCATGTTTGCTTCTGTAACTGTGTCCATACCAGCACTGATAATCGGAATGTTCAATTGAACCGTATCAGATAACCTCGTTTTAATCGAAACATCACCAGGCAGAACTGACGATTTCGCTGGAATTAATAACACATCATCAAAGGTCAAACCTTCTTTTGCAAACTTATCTTGCCACATACCTTAACCACCCCTTCAAATTTATCTTCCTGAAAAATATTATTTGTAGATTATCAACTGGGTACACTAGTGTCAAGGAATACAAAATATGTTCGATTTTTCAAATAATTTACGAAGAGAGGAATGACGAAGAAATGATGACGCAACATGACCCTTGGGCTTTATTCGATATGTTCTTTTCCTCTCAAAAATCACAGCAATTCTTAAGTAAACAATACGACCAGCTACATCTTGAAGACAGCAACGGTAAAAGCTTTGATAATACATATGGGTTTATTTACTATATCGAGCATGGAAAGAAATATTATAAACTTGCCGATCAAGCACCTATGGAGCTAAAGCCTGTTCTCCTCTTTTACGGCATGACTCAGCTTATGAAGGCATGCATATTGTGTAGCGATCCTGATTACCCGGATTCAAGCGCAGTTCTTGCACACGGACTCTCTACAAGAAAAAGAAAGAAAAGAAGTTATGAATTTCTTTATGATGAGGTAAAAGTACAAAGGACGGGTCTGTTTAATCATTTTTGTGAAAAAGTGTTTCACATGAAACATATTGAAGGAGAAAAATTCACGATGATCTCTCTTCTTCAAACAGTGCCAGAATTATGTCCTTTATTTAAACAAATGAATGGAGATATTCAACTCGTTAAAATGGATAAGAAAAATGATACAACATTTTATCTTCCGAAGCATGTTAACGATCATCTGCATATGTCATTAGAACGATTTAGTGAATATATGAACGGCTTGTTTCCGTCGAAGTTTTCTTTCGTTTTGAGTGGTCGGGACGATGAGATGCAGCTTGTCTTTGAGGCGAATGAATCGTTACGACCGTTTGATTGCTTTCCGTTATCGTATCAACTTCAAGATAACACGTACTACCTACCTGTTAACCGTGATCTGCTGCAATCTCCTGAGCTTAACGAGTTTATGGTGCACTATGTGATTCTCTACAACTTAAGTATGTTGAGCAGATACGATACCGAATGGTGGAGCGAACTTTTTCATACGTATACTTCAGAAGAATTACCCTATATCCAACAGTTCTTAAACATTACGGCTCAAAAGATCCCCTACCTTTTTGGGGTTATGCTGCAGATGAAGAATTGAGTATGATTTTGAGTTGATTGATGTATCGTTTTGCGAGCAGCGGATGAAAATGTTGAAAATCGGATAAAATTGTTTATCTACGGAATTATGAAGTAGTTTTACGGATATATTCAGAATTACCTCGTATAAAAAGCAGATTACCTCGTAATTGTGTGGGATTGGGGTGTTGGGGATAGCTGATTAGGGGTTTTGTGTGTTGCTTCTGAGGTGTTTATGTTGGTTTTTAGCTTGGGTGTTGGTTGTAGGAGCTGCTTGAGGGGCTTTTGGGATGGATTTTGGAGCTTTTGCTGAAGAATATCGCGAGGTGGAAGATGGCTCTTGGCCATCTTCTTCGTATTTTGAGGGTTTTGAGGGGGATTGAAGCGTTAAGCGGGCCTTTTGCGAATACCATGCTAGGTATCTCCTGGCTCTAATTAAGTCTAAATAAGAAAAATTAAGTCAAAATGAGAGCGAATTAAGTCGGAACAGACCACAATTAAGTCTAAAAACAAAAATAAAGGCCGTTCGCTAAATCTCGACAACCGCTCTCAGCCAGAACCAAGCGCTATACCCCCGAGCCCGAGCCTTCCAGCCCCAGCCCCCATAATCAGAAGTTTGGCACTCGCCAAACCACCTTTCTTCTTTTCTATCTTTTAAA
>NZ_JACZDU010000017.1:0-13780 GCF_015903895.1 Fictibacillus sp. 5RED26
GGATAATCCATACAGCCAATTCTTAATTACAGTAATGGCTGGTGTTAACCAGTTAGAGAGAGATCTTATCCGTATGCGTCAACGTGAAGGGATTGAGCTGGCTAAGAAAGAAGGAAAGTTTAAAGGTCGGATAAAGAAATATCATAAAAATCATGCGGGAATGAATTATGCAGTAAAGCTATATAAAGAAGGAAATATGACTGTAAATCAAATTTGTGAAATTACAAATGTGTCTAGGGCTTCATTATATAGAAAGCTATCGGAAGAGAACAAATAGTTCAGTCCTATTCCATTAATTGGCCA
Source organism: Fictibacillus sp. 5RED26 (assembly GCF_015903895.1). NCBI lineage: Bacteria > Bacillati > Bacillota > Bacilli > Caryophanales > Fictibacillaceae > Fictibacillus > Fictibacillus sp. 5RED26. The sequence goes on from NZ_JACZDU010000017.1 coordinate 304, forward strand.
GATAATGTTATGTACTTTAAGTCTTATGCAGTTTGGTTATTTTGTTATTAGAATTGGGTACTCCAATTCTTTTTTTATGAATTTTTTTACTCATTCAAACAAACACTTGAATGAATTATTAAAAATGGTTATACTATATTCAAATAAACACTTGAATGATATTGGGGTGAGAATGTGATTAAGAAAGATACTTGTGAAATTTATTGTTACGACGAAGAAAAGGTCAATCGAATACAAGGTAATTTACAGACAGTAGATATTTCTAGTGTTGCCCAAATGTTAAAAGCTATTGCAGATGAAAATAGAGCAAAAATTACCTATGCTTTATGTCAAGATGACGAACTGTGTGTGTGTGATATAGCAAATATTATAGGTGTTACGGTTGCAAATGCCTCTCATCACCTGCGAACGCTCCATAAGCAAGGGATTGTTAAGTTTCGAAAAGAGGGAAAACTTGCATTTTATTCATTAGATGATGAGCATATCAGACAAATTATGATGATTGCATTGGCACATAAGAAAGAGGTGAAGATCAATGTCTAGTGGGAAAGCAAAACTGTCTGAAGAAGAAATGAAAGCCTATCGTGTTCAAGGATTTACTTGTACTAACTGTGCAGCCATTTTTGAAAATAATGTTAAAGAACTTCCCGGTGTTCAGGATGCGAAAGTAAATTTCGGAGCATCTAAAGTTTATGTTAAAGGGACGACAACCATTGAAGAATTAGAAAAAGCAGGAGCATTTGAAAATTTAAAAATTCGAGATGAAAAAGAACAAAGGGTAGAACGAGAACCTTTTTGGAAGCAGAAAGAAAACATTAAGGTATATATATCAGCTCTTTTACTTGTAGTTAGCTGGTTCTTAGGAGAGCAGTATGGTGAAGAGCATGTTCTACCGACAATTGGTTATGCAGCGTCCATTTTAATCGGTGGATATTCGTTATTCATTAAAGGTCTCAAAAATCTAAGCAGATTAAATTTCGATATGAATACGCTTATGACTATTGCAATTATAGGAGCTGCAATCATTGGTGAATGGGGTGAAGGGGCAACCGTTGTTATCCTATTTGCGATTAGTGAAGCATTAGAGCGTTATTCAATGGATAAAGCACGTCAATCTATTGAATCTTTAATGGATATTGCCCCAAAAGAAGCGTTAATTCGACGAGGCAATGAAGAAATGATGATTCATGTTGATGATATTCAAGTTGGAGACATCATGATTGTTAAGCCCGGTCAAAAGTTAGCAATGGATGGAATAGTGGTTAAAGGTACATCGACATTAAATCAGGCTGCGATTACAGGTGAAAGTGTTCCAGTAACGAAAACCACAAATGATGAAGTATTTGCAGGAACCTTGAATGAAGAAGGGTTACTTGAGGTTAAAGTAACAAAACGAGTTGAAGATACTACTCTTTCAAAAATCATTCACTTGGTAGAAGAAGCCCAAGCAGAACGGGCCCCTTCTCAAGCGTTTGTCGATAAATTTGCAAAATACTATACACCAGCTATTGTCATACTAGCTCTTTTAATTGCGGTAGTTCCACCATTATTTGGCGGAGACTGGAGCCAATGGATTTATCAAGGCTTAGCTGTATTAGTGGTTGGTTGTCCTTGTGCCTTAGTAGTCTCAACTCCAGTTGCTGTGGTTACAGCAATAGGAAATGCAGCGAAAAATGGTGTTTTAATTAAAGGTGGTATCCATTTAGAAGAAGCAGGACACTTAAAAGCGATAGCCTTTGATAAAACAGGAACATTAACCAAAGGGATTCCTGCTGTAACAGACATTGTGACATATGGTAGAAATGAAAATGAATTAATGACCATAACAGCAGCCATTGAAAAAGGATCACAGCACCCTCTTGCTTCAGCGATTATGCGAAAAGCAGAAGAAAATGGATTAAAATTCAACGAAGTAACAGTAGAGGATTTTCAATCCATTACAGGTAAAGGCGTTAAAGCCAAAATAAATAATGAAATGTATTATGTGGGAAGTCCAAATCTTTTTGAGGAATTACACGGAAGCATTTCAAGCGATAGGAAAGAAAAAATTGCCGATATGCAAACTCAAGGTAAAACGGTGATGGTGTTAGGAACAGAAAAAGAAATTCTTTCGTTTATTGCCGTAGCCGATGAAATGAGGGAATCGTCTAAAGAAGTTATCGGCAAGTTGAACAATATGGGAATCGAAACAGTGATGCTAACAGGCGATAACCAAAGAACGGCAACAGCCATCGGAAAACAAGTTGGTGTTTCGGATATTAAAGCTGACTTACTTCCAGAAGATAAGCTTAATTTTATTAAAGAACTTCGAGAAAAACATCAAAGTGTGGGGATGGTCGGAGATGGCGTGAATGATGCTCCAGCCCTTGCGGCATCTACCGTTGGTGTAGCAATGGGTGGTGCTGGAACTGATACAGCTTTAGAAACGGCTGACATCGCCTTAATGTCTGATGATTTGAGTAAATTGCCATATACAATAAAATTAAGCCGTAAGGCTTTAGCAATCATCAAGCAAAACATTACCTTCTCTTTGGCGATTAAATTAGTGGCATTACTTTTGGTCATGCCCGGTTGGTTAACACTTTGGATAGCTATATTTGCTGATATGGGAGCAACTTTACTTGTAACATTAAACAGTTTACGCTTATTGAAAATCAAAGAATAGGTTCTAAAATGGGCGTCAACTATCGGGTGCGATCATTGAAAACAATGTTATGCTTCAAAAGGGATATTAACAGGAAATATACAACTAAAGGACGCTTTAACTGAGCAACGGAAAAAGCCAAATTTCTCAATTGATGTTGAGAAATTTGGCTTTTTAGTATGGGAATTTCCTTAGCGTTGTAAATCCGCATTTTCCTGACGCTACCCCTACTAGTTAATTAAATACGAGCGTCAAAATACCTCCCCTTTATTTCAAATAATTCCAAAATTAGGATATATTATCCATTTTTATAATTTGATACATTTAAGAAAAGTGCTAATGTTCCTATTTTTTATGATTTGAAACTTTAGGCTATCGTTCTACTTACTAAGGACGAGCATATATTTGAAAGAGTATTGAGGAGGTAATTTTATGCGCGTTTCCGGAGTGACGGTACGTAAGCGATTAATTATTATTTTTATTTTTGGACTGGCCTTCTTTTTTATCATTGCCTTAAGGCTTGGGTATGTTCAATTTGTTCTAGGTGAAAATTTAACTAATCGTGCTTTAAACTCTTGGAGCAGGGATATTCCGTTTGAACCTAAAAGAGGAGAAATTACAGATCGTAATGGTGTAGCTTTAGCGACAAATATAAGTGCACCTACAGTTTTTGCTGTACCTAAACAGATTGGTGATCCAAACCACACAGCTGAAAAACTAGCAGCTACCTTAAATATTTCAAAGAATGAAGTGTATAAACTAATTACAAAGAATGAATCAAAAGTACGAATCTATCCGGGAGGTAGAAAAATTAGTAATTTAAAGGCAAAAGAAGTCAGTTCTTTAAATTTGCCAGGAATTTTCGTAGCAGAAGATAGCAAGAGGCATTATCCATATGGCTCATATCTTTCCCATGTCTTAGGATTTGCAGGTATTGATAACCAAGGATTGACTGGTCTTGAATTATATTACGATAAACAATTAAACGGAAAAGCAGGGCATGTCTCCTTTTTCTCAGACGCTCGTGGCAGAAGAATGCCATCCTTATCCGATAAATATGAAAAACCCAAAGATGGATATGACCTTCGTTTAACTATTGAAGCAAAAGTTCAAACGATTATAGAGAGAGAATTAGATATTGCTCAAGCAACTTACAATCCCGATGGGGCAATAGCTATAGCGATGAATCCAAATACTGGAGAAATCTTAGGGATGAGTAGTAGACCTGACTTTAATCCTGAGGAATATAAGCGCGTCTCACCTGAGATTTATAATCGAAATCTACCTGTATGGGCGCAATACGAACCAGGTTCTACATTTAAGATTATTACACTGGCTGCAGCACTTGAGGAAGGAAAAGTAGATTTAGAAAAAGATCATTTTCATGATCCAGGTTCAATTGAAGTAGCTGGACGTAAACTAAGATGTTGGAAAGCTGGGGGGCATGGTAGTCAAACCTTTTTAGAAGGGGTACAGAATTCTTGCAACCCTGGTTTTGTTATCTTAGGACAACGATTGGGCAAAGAAAAACTGTTTTCTTATATTAAAGATTTCGGATTTGGTGAAAAAACAGGAGTAGATCTTGCAGGCGAAGCTAAAGGAATCTTATTTTCACTTGATCGTGTTGGACCACTAGAACTAGCTACTACTGCCTTTGGACAAGGGGTATCCGTTACTCCAATTCAGCAAGTTGCTGCTGTTTCCGCAGCTATCAATGGTGGTTACTTATACGAACCCTATATTGCTAAAGAGCTAGTTAATCCATTAACTGGACAAGTAATAAGTAAACAAACACCAAAGTTAAAAAGAAAAGTGATTTCAAGTGAAACTTCAAAAAAAGTTCGACATGCACTTGAAAGTGTGGTCGCCCAGGGTACGGGTACAAAAGCTTTTGTAGATGGATACCGTGTAGGGGGTAAAACAGGGACTGCTCAAAAAGCAGAAGGTGGCGTTTACTTAAAAAATAATCATATTGTATCTTTCATTGGAATGGCTCCAGCCAATAAACCTGAAATAGTTGTTTACGTTGCTATTGATAATCCAAAGGATACTTTGCAGTTTGGAGGAGTTGTATCCGCACCTATAGTAAAAAATATTATTAAAGATAGTTTGCCTGCAATGGGGGTTCCAAAACAAAAAAAACAAATAGAAAAGAAGAAAATATGGACTGATCCTACTGAAGTAGTGGTCCCTAACTTAATAGGAAAAAAGACAAAAAACATTTCAAAACTTTTATACGATTTAAAGATCGAAACATCAGGTAAAGGAGACTATATCATTCAACAAGCTCCTCAACCTGGGGTGAAACTTGAATCCGGAAAAAAAATCCGTCTATTTTTAGGTCCTAAAAAAAATAGTAACTAAAATAAATTTACCAATATTTCATACTGTAAAACGAGTGCCAGAAGACCTCATATACCCGTGTACGTTGGGTGTGTGAGGTCTTCTGGCGTTTACGAGATTCACTAGATCAGCAGCAAGCCTTTACCCATAAGGAAAATTAGCGAAATCGAACCGTAACTAACATATAAATTGAGTATCCTTTGTGTTATCTATCCATTTACGCATACCATTACTATTTTTCTCTGCATATAAACATACATAAACTCACTTTCATCAAATCTTCTTCCATGTTATTAATTCCACCAAATAAACACATTTAGATGGATTCTTCTCCATGGTTTTATAGCTATAATCTATAAAATAAAATTACCCAAAACAGCCACTTCTAACTAAAAAAACAGCCCGGATCACCAGGTGTTCAAATGACCCCACACAGGCAACATCATCCTATGTGGGGTCATTTGATTTTCGGAGCTATAGCAAAGAAAAAACCTGGTGGTCCGGGCCTGTCATAGAAGGAAAACCTAGACTCGCATCCCCTTAAAATGAAAAACTAATCTATTCAACAGATATTAAAGACTTTTTAAACCCTCAATTAGCGATGTCTTCTCCAATATTCCACACCATAATCTAAAGCTATACAAATAAAGATACAACCGATTAAAACAATAGCCTCAATCAAAAGAATCCGCCCCTTATAAAATACGCTTACAATACTAGCAATTCATTTTCTTTCTACGCTAAAGGAGCTGCTTCCTTGTAGGCTTCCAGGAAAGTCTTATACACTCCTAACTGCTAGACTATAAACAGAGGAGGATAAAGACTGAAGTGTTAAGGCCATAGGAGCACTCCACACAAGAAATAAGAAAAAAAACAAGAGCCCCATAAAGGGGCAGGGACTACGTCCCCTTAATATAAAGAGACAGACCACTAGTAAACTTTTTCATCTATTTTTAACCTCTTTTAAAAGTTGTGCAATTCGTTGCTGGCTCAGTCCTAATTTAATACCTAGCTGCTTTTGAGTTGCATTAGGATACCTATCTAGAGCTTTCTGGAGTAGCCAGAGCTTGTCCTCTGTCTTTTCCTTTTGAGCTTTAATATAAGCATTACGAGGCTTCATTCCTTCTTTGCGTCGTTGCTCTCGTTTAGCCTCGGTGTTGCGTTTTCGCTTTTCATTGCGCCCAATAATTGTCTGCAGCTGCACCTGTTCGTCTTCCGTAATATCGAGCCATTCGATGATCTTAGCGTTCTTTAGGTTGTAGCCGGCTCCTGGATAGCCTTTTTCTTTGGCTACCGCGTTCGCCTCTTCGGTATTTTTGGCTTTCCATGCCTTCTCCGCACTCTTCGTAGCACGAATCACTTCTTTTTCAGCCAATGGTTCCGTGAACTGTGAGTTAAAGATTAACGTCTGCCTTAAAGCTTCTTCCGAATCTGCAACATAGCAACATTGCCAGTATCGATAGAGAAAGAGAATCGTCTCGCGGTATCCTTTTACATCATGATTTCGTAGTTCCACAAGCTTCACGAGATCAAGCAGACGCGCATGGTGTAAAGAGTATGTATTAAAAAGCCTTTCAACAGTCTTACGGCGTCCTCGTGTCTTTTTCTTTGGTTGAAGGTCTGGTAAGTATTCGTTTTGAATATCACGAAGTACATATCTATAATCATGACGGTATTGAACTTGGACAGCCTCTCCATTTTTGGAATTAATGCTGCCATCAAGACGGAATACACGTGCAGCATCCGTCGCTCGTGTGTCTCCTCCCATTGCTTTCAACTGTTGTACAAAATGATTTTGCACAGCTTGCCATAAGGGAAGTGCCTGATAAGGGACAGGATCAATCAGCCAGACGAGAACCACTCCCCGGCCGGAGAAGATAATAAGACTTGGTTCTGGAATACTTTGATTAAAAAACTCTAATTCTAGTTTTCCGATAATCCATTTCGGATCATAGTTTAAGAGATAACAATCTAAGTCCACGTATAACGAACGTAATTGGCGTATGAGTTCAATTTGTCGCTGAGGCTTATAAAAGGTATTCTGAGAGAAATAAACGTCCTCTCCGAGCCATTTTGAGAGTTTGAGAGCCAGTTTCTTCGGCTTCACGTGAAATTGCTGAAATCCTTTTTTTGTTTTCTTCGCAAGGGTTATGTAGCCATCGGCTTCATGATGATGAAACCATGCATGATATTTGGCGCGTTCGTAGGCGTTTAAATTTTCCATATAAAAATCCCTCCAGTAGTGGAAGGAATCGCATACTTTGTGATAGAATAACCACATAACAACATAAATATAGGTATACGATACCTTAGTATTTCGAGAGAATCCCAGGACCCGCCAAAGTCAGAGGGATTTTTCTCGTTTCTAGGACTAATTCTATCAAACTTTTAGTTTCCCTGCTGTAACTATATGAAAAAGCCCCCATTAGCTTGGGGGCTTTTTCATATAATCAAACATCCTGTTCATCCATTTTAAGTCTTTTTATAATTAAAAAAGCATTAACACATTGGTATATAGAAATTAAATTAAAGAGCAAGCTAATTGAATAATCATAGAGAAACGATAAACCTAAACTTATAAATGCACTGATAAAAAGATTCCAGACTTGAAGTTTTTGTATACAGCGAAAGGACCACCAAAGATTAAGAATGAAAACAACAACGGCTAATACTTTTACCAGTTCTATATTAAAATCCATACTAATCCTCCTTATTCTCTTTAGGTGTTATGGCTGGTGGAACACCATAAAATTCTGGCACATCCCCTTCAACAAAAAGATCTCCTAATTTTATTGTTGAGGTGATTTTAGCTTCTTCAGAAGAAAATGGAATGACAATTTGAGTATTTACTTCAACATCCAAAAATACCTCTAGATACGTATTATTTATTCCAGATTCTTTTATTTTCGTCTCGACCTTTGATGTTACATCGCCCACGATCGTCATTTTAACAGGGATTTTAGGTCCAAAGTTCGCAAGAAGTGAGTTGTTGGTAGAAAGACCTAACGGTATATAATAAACCGTACCCGGGATATAATTTTTTTTATTTTCGCTATTAACATCTGCTTGATGACTAGCCTGCTCAAGATTCTTATGAATACGCTCCGTAGTAGTTGCTAATATTTTGCTATATATTTTAGGATTAAAACTAACTAAAGATTTACCAGTGTTTTTTTGATGGAAAACTACAAGGTCGTCCATTTCAGAGGGTTTAACAATTTCTTCTGAAATAGCATTATTTATTGCTTCTGAAGCAATTTTTTTTGCCTCAGTATTCGCTATGTCCATTAATGTAGGTTTTATGTTATTGTCGACTAACCATAAAGCTTGTAAAGTAAATAGATTAAAAAGAATAAAAGAAATTAATAAAACATATTTAAACGGCAATGGACCCTTTCTTGTCGGAATTCGCCTTCTTTTAAAATGCATATAAAACCCTCCTAGAGTTAAAATATGCGCATTCTCTAATAAAAAGAAACAGCAATACTTAAACTATATCTGACACCTCATACAAATGAGTTTAGATATGGAACAAATAAAATAAATCCCGAATACCAAATATATCCGGGATTTAAAAATTTATTTTTTAATCATAAAATTTTACCGTTACAACATCATGATCAATAAGAGTTAGATCAAATTGTACTTTATTACCCGAAGATAGGCCGGAAAATTCAATGACAGCCTTACCAGAGGAATTAAACCCTGTTGCTTTTGTATCTCTCCATACACCATTAACATACATTGCAGCTCCAACACTGTTTGAATCAGCAGCACCTGTTATTTCAAGTTTGAAATTCCCACCATCAGTAGCTGTATAAACATCTGTCAGTACATTCCCATTAGACGGAATAGCAATATACTCTGTACCTTTAAGCTGCCATCCAGTAGCCGCAAAAGCGTTTGAAGGCATTAACAAAGCCACTAATACTAGTAACGTAATACCAAACTTTTTAATCTTCAATCTACGCACCACTTTCCATTAATTTTTACAGCCCACTTACTTATGTAAATAAATTGAACTGGTATATCTAGATATATTAATGCTTGTCCTTTTATATGTGCATTCAAAATAGATGTATTGGCTTTGGATAACTAACTCTGGTGAAATAAATTCATGCTAGTATTTTTCAATTGACGGTCATCTCACTTTTTTCTTGTAAGATTAATATCCATGTCTATTCCTAATTTTGCTTTTATTTCATGACGGACGGCTCTCGTAATTCTCGGTTTAATCTGTTTAAAAAGTTTCTGTTCCTCGATGATCTCTATTTTAAGAGACTCAGGTGGATTCTCTACTTCAATGGACATAAAATTACTTTTATACCCATTCTCTTTTAAAATCTTGTTTGCGACAGCAAAGATCTGATTAGTTAACCGAGTTTCTTGTTTTTCTTCTTTGCTCATAATAGGTTCTCTATCCGTCCCTGCTGTTGTACTGAAGTACGTGATTACAAGGAATGAAAGAACGCCAAATAAAACAACAAAAATAATAACTTTCCACGTTCCCTTCATTTGATTACCTCCGAACACAATCCTTTTTATACTATACGCTTGTACTATAGAGATAGACCTGGACTACTTGTTGTATTGAATTTCTAAAAAATGTACCCTAAAAGAGGAAAGCTAAAGTACTTCATTGAAACTATAAATATATATATTAATCATGTTTAACAAGCTTTATAAAGTTCTATACTTTAGCTTGAAGTGAAGGGAGTTTTATACTTGAAAGAAGAAGTGCAATACACATCTGGCGACATAGCTAAAGATCTCGGACTCAGTAAAACAACAGTACTCAACTATATAAAAGAGTTTCATTTGGAAGTAAGAAAGAACCCTAACAACGGTTATCGCTATTTTACAGTTGAAGATCTACAGCAACTGAGAGATATACATAAGCTTTGTCAAAAAAACGGCAAAGAACAGGCGTTAAAGGAATGGAACTTATCTACGAGAACCCCAATAGACATGGGGGAAGCACTCGAGTCTGTAATGAAGAAGTATAAAGAGGAAGAACAAACCCTAAAACAAGCTTTAAACAGACAAGAACAGATTAATCAGGCACTAGTTAGCGAAGTCGCACAACTAAAAAGTATGGTTCAAGGTATCAGTTCTACCAGTCGTCAGGACATAGAAGAAGTCTTTTTGGACCGTTTTCCGTCTGTCATGAAAGAAGTACTACAAGAGAAGGATCAAAAGATTGATGAGTTGAAACAAAAGTTAGAAGATGTAGAGAAGCTTATGAAGAATGACCGGGATGCAATATTACTAAAGGTTCTTCGAGAGACACAAGAAACCAAAAAAGAGATAGCTGCCATGAAAGAAGAACCAAAAGAAAAGTCAGGTTTTTTCTCACGTCTATTCGGAAAGTAAAGACCACTGACACATTAAATCCATACTAATGTCCATATAAACGCCATCAGCAACACGTTTTTCCTGACAAACATCTAAAAAAAGCGTAAGCTAACAGAGACTTCTCTCTTTTTTATAAATAAGACCAAACAAAACCAAGGATCTACAGATCCTTGGTTTTGTTATGCATTCTTACATATTCTATGTTATTATTGTATATACGTATATACAATATAACCCGTTTAACCATTTTACATTATGGACATAACATATAAGGAGGAAATCCAATAATGGGTATGGTGAAAGAGATGGAAATGGAACGTAAAGTGACGAAGGTAGGAAATAGCTTAGGAATCAACATGACCGAAGCTCTTAGAAAAATTGGAGCTATACAAGGTGATTTGTTAGCTGTAGAAGTAGATGGCGATGTGATAAAGATTACGAAGAGACAGCAGAAGGTTTCTCTTCCCGAAGGATTAAGCCCTGATTTCTTTGATGTGCTTAACAGCACCTTGAACGAGTACGATGAAACCATTAAAGGATTAAAAGATAGATAATGAATGTCGTTCGATATTTAACGGAAACGGAGATTGTAGCCATCAATTTATATCTCATTAAGAAATACAGTCCGAGTGAAAAAGAAGGAGTAAAAATTCCTTCTCTGCTAAATTCAGCTGTTCACAGACCGCAACAGTCCGCCTTTTTAGAAGACAGATACGGCTCTTTGTTTGAAAAAGCTGCAGCTCTCTTTGATTCACTTGCTAAAAATCACGCTTTTCATAACGGGAATAAACGAACGGCGTTTGTTTCTATGGTTCAGTTTCTAAAATACAACGGTTATCGTTTAACGGCTCCTCAAAAAGCAGCTGAAGACTTCACGGTTGATGTTGTTAACCACGTATACTCTTTTGAAGAGATCACAGCCTGGATTGAAACCAATAGTCGGCCCATAGGCTGATACCGCATAAAGAGCCTTTTTTTATAATGAAGGCTCTTTATGCGGCATATACTTTTTGCTAAATACATTATATAGAAATGATTTGTGTTTATATAGGGATAACTCCAACTTTTTAACACATTTCCCACGCTAAGGCTGGAACCCTTGGTATTAGAGACCATTCCCTTAAATGGTCGTTTTAGGGAGTTGTGAATAACAACGATCTGATAGTTAAAAACTACTTATTTCTGTTCCCTTAATCCATCCCTAAAAATAATTGTCTTTTTATAAGGTTATTTACCTTAGAGGAACTCAGCTTAAAGTAAGGAAAAACCTCATTCTACTACCAAAAAATGTCTCAACGTGGGTTTTACGTCAAAATGTTGGTGGGACCCCTAAAATAGTCTTTCGTTTCAAAAACAAAAGAACACCATCTTCTTGGAAATGGCGTTCTTTTTATATTTATGATAAATCTATTATCTGTGCGGAAGGTGCATGGACCTTAACTACATTTATTCCATTTTCACAACTCTGTTTAGTCGTATAAGTTTCACTCGTAGCAATTATCTGGGCGTTACTTGCTTTTAAAACAAAATAGTATTGATAGTTCGAGCTAGTTTTTATCTCGTATGCACCAATAACAGCATACCGTTTAACACTGTCTACTCCGTTAAGACAGTTTTGTTTTGTCGTATACATTTCACTTGTAATGATAGTTTCTCCGTTAACCGCCTTAAAAACAAAAAAATATTGATAATTCAAACTCCTTTTAATCTCGAACCTCGCTGCCATTCTATCTCTCCTTTTTTAATTACATTTATTTCTATTTATAGAATATCAGATAGTTGCAAAATACACAAACAAACGTTCTGTTTCAATTCCCGTAAATTACTAATGGAACGCTCCAAATTTATATTATATTACTGATTGATTTTACTTTGTAATCGTCTCTTTACTTAATTATGTACACGCCGATAACACATTGGGGGGGGAATTCCATGGAAAAGATACTAATCATTGTCTCAAGTATTTATGCGATTGTTTCTATCTTTTACACCTTGTCTCTAAGGTTAGAACAATTTGAATGGATTATTAAGCGTAAAAACAGAGTTAAGGTCGTTTCTTCTAGGGTTAAAAATAATCTTTCGAAAGAGATACAAAAGCTTAAGAATCCAAATGCTTATAAGAAGTTACTATACATAAATTCAAAAGTGCACCTTTTAATTATTGCTACTATATTAGCTCTTGGATATATCACTCTCGTACCACCAAGTAATAACATCATATTAAAGTTGCTTGCATTAATATGTATTTGTATTCTTTTATATGGATTAGCATTATATTTTAATCACCTTTCAAAAGATACTTTTGAAAACTTTTCTTTTTATATCTTAAAAATCTTTATTATCATGACATTTTCATTAGCTTTTGTAACTAACTCTTTAGAGTTTGGTGGAAACCTTTTATTTTTAGGTTTTAGTATTTTGTTTCCCTTAATTTATTCATTTATTTTAATGAAGAGTGTAATGGATCATTTTAAGTCTATTCTTTTTCAGCTTTTTAACTTTATCTTTATTTTGGGTATGGTTTTGTTTTTTTGGGGACTTTTATTCGGATCCTATTACCTTACTAACAATGTAGTATATCAACTTTTCAATGAAAGAGAGTACGATCAGTTAATGAATCACGGTGATGACAGCCAGATAATCTTTTTGGTTTATAAAGGGTTAAGTCCGTTTTATGCTTTCCCGGCATCCATCAACATTGAACAGCCTCTTTCCTATGTCCCTTTTATTGAGTTTATCGTTGGCTATATTTTTAATGCTGCCTTCGTTGGATTTTTCATTTCTTACCTTGTGTCTAAATTGATTATACGTGAACAAGAAAAAACAGAAACCACTCAAGAGTCGTAACTCCTGGGTGGTTTCTTCTCTTTATTGGTGCGTTTTATACTCGACTTCTCTCTCCCCTTGAGGTGTAACGAGAGTTTCTTCAGAAACTTGATACTTCATAGACGTCCTCCTACATCGTCAAATGTATGAAAATAGATAGTACCTTACATTCGAATCCTTTAAAATAGGGGTCCCGTCAGGAAAATGCGGATTTACAACGCTAAGCACATTTTCGAGACGATTCCCCCATTTTAACAACGTTAAGAAAATTTCAATGGTCTTAAAGAATCTAACGAGACTATTTTCTCG
>NZ_JACZDU010000018.1:0-3360 GCF_015903895.1 Fictibacillus sp. 5RED26
TCTGATAAATCTAGCCATGTATCTTTTAGTGATTTTAAGCTTGCCTTTTTACCCCGTATGTAATCGATTAATTCAAATAAATCTTGTGTACTACGAGTGATTCGAGTTAAGTCTGTAACATAAATAATGTCACCTTCCTGTAAATCCTCTAACATTTTTTGAAGTTGTTCTCGATCCTTTGTTGCTCCTGAAACTTTCTCTTCATATATAATATCCATTCTAATCTCGTTCAGCTGCTGAAATTGCCTTGAAGGATTCTGGCTAGTCGAACTGACACGAATATAACCGATTTTCCGCAAAATATCACCTCATTTTTGAGACAAGTCTTATGAGACGCTCTTAATTATGATTTTATCAGTCTACTACATTTGTATCAATAGAGTACACTCTATTGATATATAATTGTTATTATAGACTGAATATTATAGAAATGAGATGAAGTAATATGACAATAGCGAGAGGAAGAGAATTACTTACAACAGATCAAAGACAAGCTCTTATGAAAATTTCTGACGATGAGTGGCTAATGGGAACCTACTACACTTTTACCAATCGAGATCTAGAATTCATAAATAAGCGTAGAAGAGAAGAAAATCGATTAGGGTATGCGATTCAATTAGCCGTTCTTCGATATCCTGGTTGGCCATATTCTCATATTAAAAACATTCCAGATTCAGTGATACATTATATAGCAAAACAAATTAACGCCAACCCTTCTTCACTTTGTCTATATCCCCAAAGAGAAAATACGCTTTGGGATCATCTGAAAGAAATCCGTAATGAATATGGTTTTGTACCTTTTACTTTAAAAGAATATCGTATGGCATTTAAATACCTTTACCAGTTAGCTTTAGAAAATGGAGATGCAATTCATTTACTAAATGAATGCGTAGACTATCTAAGAAAAAATAGAATAATATTACCTGCTGTCACTACACTTGAGAGAATGGCGTGGGAAGCAAGAGCAAGGGCAGAAAAAATAATTTTTAACACTGTCAGTCAATCCTTAACAATTGAGCAAAAAGAAAATCTTGAAGAGCTCATCAATTCGCAGCACCAATCTGAATCCAACAAAACGATATTAGGTTGGCTAAAGGAAGCACCTGGTCATCCTTCGCCTGAAACTTTTTTAAAAGTAATTGAAAGACTTGAATATATACGTGATTTGGAATTAGAAACTGTTAACATTAATCATTTACACCGCAATCGTCTGCTTCAGCTTTCTCGATTAGGTTCTAGATATGAACCATATGCCTTTCGCGATTTTCAGGATAATAAGCGTTATTCAATATTAACTGTATATTTGTTACATCTTACTCAAGAATTAACCGATAAAGCTTTTGAAATTCATGATAGACAAATACTTAGTCTGTTATCAAAAGGTCGTAAAGCACAAGAAGAAATTCAGAAACAAAACGGAAAAAAACTAAATGAAAAAGTAATTCACTTTTCAAATATTGGACAAGCATTAATTAAAGCAAAAGAGGAAAAGTTAAACGTTTTTGAGGTGTTAGAATCCGTTATTGAATGGAATTCTTTTGTATCTTCTGTAGAAGAAGCTCAGGAACTTGTACGACCTGTAGACTATGATTATTTAGATTTATTACAAAAAAGATTCTATTCACTTCGAAAATATACACCGACCTTATTAAGAGTATTGGAATTTCATTCTACCAAGTCTAACGAATCACTTTTGCAGGCTGTAGAGATTATACGCGGAATGAACGAATCTGGAAAACGAAAAGTACCTACAGAAGCCCCTTTAGATTTTGTTTCAAAACGTTGGAAAAAACATCTTTATGAAGCTGATGGGACAATCAATCGTCATTATTATGAAATGGCTGTCTTAACTGAATTAAGAGAGCACGTTCGATCTGGCGATGTGTCTATTGTGGGTAGTAGGCAATATCGAGATTTTGAGGAATATTTATTTTCAGAAGATGATTGGAACCAAAGTAAAGAGAGTACAAGGTTATCAGTTAGTCTTTCTTTCGAGGAATATATCACAGAGCGAACAAAAAGTCTTAATGAGAAGTTAAAATGGATGTCTACTAATTGGAACAAGTTAGAAGGCGTATCACTTGAGAAAGGAAAACTTTCACTTGCACGTTTAGAAAAAGATGTTCCAGAAGAAGCAAAAAAATTTAGTGCCAACCTTTATCAGATGCTACCGAGGATAAAATTAACCGATTTACTTATGGACGTTGCTCATATAACAGGATTTCATGAGCAATTTACTCATGCTTCCAATAATCGAAAACCAGATAAAGAAGAAACCATTATTATCATGGCTGCTCTTTTAGGAATGGGACTGAATATTGGATTGAGTAAAATGGCAGAAGCAACACCAGGACTTACGTATAAACAACTAGCTAATGTATCTCAATGGAGAATGCATGAAGATGCCATGAATAAAGCCCAATCGGTACTAGTGAACTTTCAGGATAAGTTAGATTTGTCCTCTTATTGGGGAGACGGTACAACTTCTTCGTCAGATGGTATGAGGATGCAGTTAGGAGTTTCATCACTACATGCTGATGCAAACCCTCATTATGGAACAGGAAAAGGGACCACCATCTATCGATTTACGAGTGATCAATTCTCGTCTTACTACACAAAGATCATTCATACTAATTCAAGGGATGCTATTCATGTTTTGGACGGTTTATTACATCACGAGACGGATTTAAATATAGAAGAGCATTTTACAGATACAGCTGGCTATACAGATCAAATTTTTGGATTAACTCACCTTTTAGGATTTAAGTTTGCTCCGAGAATAAGAGATTTATCTGATTCAAAGCTTTTTTCATTAGTAAAAGCAAGTGAATATCCAAAATTAGAGTCTATTTTACGTGGTCAATTAAATATAAAAGTTATTAAAGAAAATTATGAGGATGTGTTGCGGTTAGCGCATTCTATAAGAGAAGGAACTGTATCCGCATCACTAATAATGGGGAAATTAGGATCATACTCAAGGCAAAATAGTTTAGCTACGGCTTTACGTGAGATGGGACGAATAGAAAAAACAATATTTATTCTTAACTATCTCTCTAGTGAATCCTTAAGAAGAAAAATTCAAAAAGGATTAAATAAAGGTGAAGCTATGAATGGTCTTGCAAGAGCTATTTTCTTTGGAAAGCAAGGGGAATTAAGGGAAAGAACCTTACAGAATCAGTTACAAAGAGCCAGTGCCTTAAACATAATTATTAATGCCATTAGTGTCTGGAATACTCTACATTTGACAAAAGCGATGGAGTATCAAAAAAGTTTTGAGGATTTTAATGAGGATTTACTGCACCATATATCCCCTTTAGGCTGGGAACATATTAACTTACTAGGTGAATATCATTTTAATTC
>NZ_JACZDU010000019.1:0-1661 GCF_015903895.1 Fictibacillus sp. 5RED26
TGATATGCTCCCCTTAAGGTAGACAGATGAAATAAAAAGTCTGTTTATCTTAAGGGGAGTTTTTTTATGGGGTATTCTAAAGAGTTTAAATACACAGTCTTATCTACTTATAAAGAGGGCGAATTTACAATAAAAGAGCATTGTAAAAAGTTTGAGATAGCCAAGACCTCTCTTAAGAAATGGATTGAGCAATTTGAGAGATATGGAATGGAAGGTCTTAGATCCTCAAGTCCCTGGAAGTCTTATTCTAAAGAGCTCAAGGTCAGAGCTGTTAGGGATTATTTGTCAGGTCAATACTCTCAGAATGAACTTATAAGAATGTATGGTATTTCAAGTAGATCGGTCCTCCAGGAATGGATTAAGACGTATAATAGTTATAGAGAATTAAAGGGTACGTCTATGGGGAGGACGAGTTCTATGACTAAAGGAAGAAAAACAACATGGGGTGAACGTAGACAGATTGTACTTGATTGTTTGGAGAACGGGAAGGATTATCAGAAAAAAGCTGAAACATACGAGGTCTCCTACCAACAGGTGTATCAATGGGTTAAGAAGTATGAAAAAGATGGAGATGAAGCGCTTAAAGATAAGCGTGGAAGAACAAAGCAAGAAAACGAGTTAACACCTGATGAGGCATTTAAGTTACAGATGAAAAGATTAGAACGAGAGAATGAACGATTACGGGCGGAAAATGCATTCTTAAAAAAGTTAGAGGAGATCGAAAGGAGGCAAAAGTAGTCTATATACCAAATGAAAATAAATATATGGCCATCCAGGAACTACATGTTAAAGAAAAAGTAAGTATTCTTTTGCTTTGTGAAATCGCAGGTCTCTCACGAGCTGCCTATTATAAGTGGCTAAAACGAATGCCTTCTAAGCAAGAGCGTCAGAATAATGAGATTATAAAAGAGCTGAAAGCTCTCCATAAGAAAGTGGAGGGCATCTATGGGTATCGTCGAATGACAATGAATATAAACCGAATCTTAAACAAGAAATTTAATCCTAAACGGATTTATAGGCTGATGAGGGTTGCGGATATACAGTGCGTCATTCGAAAAAAGAAGAGTAGATATAAGCGTTCTATCCCCCAACATGTGGCGGAGAATGTGTTAAATCGTGAATTCACAGCAGAAAAGAAAAATACAAAATGGGTAACGGATGTCACAGAATTCAAATATGGTTCACAAAAGAAAGCTTATCTAAGTGCCATTTTAGATTTGTATGATGGATCAATCGTAAGCTATGTAGTAGGACATTCGAATAATAATAGCCTCGTGTTCAAAACGCTAGACCAAGCAATAGAACAGTTAGAGGAAGAACAACCACTTATTCACAGTGATCGAGGATTTCAGTACACTTCTCATGGGTTCAAACGCAAGGTGGATCAAGCCCAAATGACTCAAAGCATGTCACGTGTGGGTAGATGTATAGATAATGGACCAATGGAATCATTCTGGGGAACCCTCAAGTGTGAAAAGTATTACTTACATAAATTTGAGACATTTGAAAACCTGTCTATAGCGATAGATGAGTATATCCATTTTTATAATTATGAAAGATATCAAAAACGATTAAACGGCCTCAGCCCTATAGAATATAGAGCTGAAGCCTCTTAGTTGGTTTTTATTATTTTTACTGTCTACTTGACGGGGTGCAGTTCA